>JAIFMU010000118.1 GCA_020048285.1 bacterium
TGTCCGAAGCCACAAAGTAAGCAAAAGGCTTTTCTGCCGTCTGAATAGTGCTGAACGGTTGTAACGGCGAAGAATCCCCAATACGGAAGAGGGGATTCTTTTTCGCCATCCCAACCGGCACTATTCACATGACGGCGGGAAACGAATTCTAATTACGGTTTTTGGATTTGATTTTGGGAGCCCCCTCAGGGGGCAGCGGGGCGGGCAGTCTGCGTGCCGATTGAAAATCTAAGAACCCAAAGCAGTCTGCCCGCACGGGTGGGCGGGGGATCCGACTTGGGGCGTGTCTGACCGCGCAACACCTTATGAATCAAACTATACAAGCGCGGTTAGTCACGCCCCCACTCCGCAAAATAGCCAAGTGAAACGCGGCGTTCCGCCGAAGGCGGTGGTGGTATAAGGGTGGTTGACCTGCGCCACCAACGACCGCGGTTTAGTCCGCTGTATTCTCGGCGGGCAAACCGGTGCGGGCGGGTGGCGGTGGGCAACCTGCCCGTGGTGGAAGCTGGAGAAACCTTTTCCACGAAGCAGTGTTTCGGAGTTTCCGCATTGGTACCGCCCGTTCCGGTTTTTTTGCGACTTGGCGGTGTATTTGGGACAGTTTTGCGATGTGCCGGTGACACATTGAAAACTGCCCCACCGCCCAGTTTACATAAAAGGCAGTTATGTCGAACCGTCAGGCGCGAAGCGGGAACCTGCGGGTTGCATAACTGCTATTATGTAAAAGCAAAAAAAACGGTCTCGGGCGCGGTGGATGACCAATGAAGTTCTGCGGCGAGATGCAGTTCACAGCCGAGTGTGCCCGTTGCCGGCAATGTATTGGGGTGGGTGGGAGTGCCATTGCCGAGTACGGGCACGCCGGCGGAGTACCACGGTTCGATCCACAGGGCAAATGCCCTGTGTTAGTAGACAACCTCTTCGGGGCTCAAGGCAATCAAGGAGTAGGTCTGGGTGAAATGAAAAAGGCTTCACCTATTCAAGACAGTTACCTGCACCACAAGCAGGACTTCCCGAAAAGGTGGAGCCAGTATTCATACTGTAAATATAGTACGGATTAGACGAGATGTCAACGAACGGGGAATTGTTCGGCCCGTTCGATAGGGAGGGAAGAAATGTTCTGGGAAAATTGTATATTTTGGTCTGTCAGTTCAATTTACTAACATTTTGTAGTTGGAACGTTTCGGTTGAATGGGTCAAACTCAACAAAGGGACGAAATGTCCATCAGGAATCATTGTAGTCTTTTGATATACAATTAATAATGTTCATTTTTCATCCCCCGTTTATACCCAGTAATTCAGAAATCCCTTCCGATTTACCATTTAGCCCGCCAGCGAGAACTTCATGATGGCATCCAGATCGAAAACGATCGAATTCGCCAATGACGACTCAGTGAAATCGAACATTCCCTGCATGTTGATGTGCTGCCATGAAATAATTGATCCGCTTCGCACAATTTCAAGCAGATACTCTTTCATACGGAGTGATGTGGTTTGGGCGATTTTCTGCGAAAGAAATAGATAGTTCTAGCAGATAATGGCATTCTCTATCAGTCGTTTACATCCTTCTGCAATCGACTGCTCTTCACGGGTTGCATAGTAAAACTCTTGATTTCTTGCATAGAAAACGGCTTTGGCAAACTTGTTCGAACTTTCAATCTTATTCAGTTGTTTTTCAATGCTTTGGCGAAGTTCAAGGTCATCGATATACTGAAGCAGGTATATCGACTTGATGATACGGCCAAACTGATTCAGTGTGCGATAGAGGGGATGTTGTCGCGAATATGAACTGAGCCTCTTGAACAGTTGCGAAGCGGTTGCTTCTTTCAACTTGATCGTGGCGATAAAACGAAGAATGTCATCCCAATGATTTTCTAGTAACTTAAGATCGATCTGACCTTTGGGTAAAATCTTGTACCCTTCCGTAGCCCACTCATTTTTCGGGAGAATACTGTAGAGTTGCTGCTCCTGAAACTTCTTGATTCGCGGTGCAAATGAAACCCCAAGAAGGTGGCAGACACCAAAGATAATCTCTGTATACCCATGCGTATCTGTCGAATGGATAGAGCTTTGCACGACATCATTTTTCATAATTCCATCGATAACATACGCCGCATCGCGTTCCGATGGGGTGATCACCGTAGAATGGAAAAGGCGATGACTTTCATCAATAAAACTGTACACGGTGACACCTTTTCCGGTACCAAAATACTTGTGAGAATATGCAGCATTCAGTGAATCTACGGCGCAGTTGAATTTCTGGCCATCACTGCTGGTATGCGTTTGTCCCTTCTCTTTCTTATAGATCGGCATAAGTTGCAACCTGTTGGTCAGATCGAGAATTGCATTGTTTGCACTTTCGATGTTCTCTTGAGAAAAGTACCAGTTCACCACATTTTCCAGAGATCGCGGGCTGATTCCCTGCGAGATGTTCGCGATCCGATTGATTCCGATGTTACAACCATACCCCATGATTCCTGCGAAAAACAGCTGGTCGGATGGCCGACCTTTGTTATTTTTCACTTGCCAATGCAGGAAGGACTGCAAAAATGGGCTCGCTTTACTGATCGCCGATAGAACTTCATAGAGTGAAATAATCTGTTCTTTCGGAAGGAGTTCCGATAGTGAAGGCATTGCGATCTGCTCAACTTTTGGCGTTTGAACGCGAAACGAACCGTCCGGTAGGAATGAAATATGACTATTTGTTTTGGCGATAATATTTTCATTTGTCTTGGTGAAATGGCGATGTTCCATCTTGCGAAGGTTCTCGATCACGGTCTCAAAAGAGGTCAATTCTGATAGCCCCGCACGTTTGATCAGTTCCTCTTTGTCCCGTTGCCACCGCTCTTTTTCAATGAGATATGAATCGAAATTCTTATACCGATACGAGTAAGTCAAATTGAGTGCACCGGATTTCATTCCGATCATCATTGCTTGAAATAGCAATGCTTTATAAAGTGACACCCGAAGTTTACCTTCACTGTCAAATACCGCATCTTGATCCGATTCTTCGAGAAAAAGAAGTGGTGATTTGTTCCCGATTTCGCTTCCTTTCAGTTTGAAATATGCCACCGCTTCAAACAAGTGAGCGTTTGAGCTCTCTTTGTCGAAGCTGATTTCCTGAGCGATCCGGGACACGCGATTTTGTAGTTGAATCGAATTTGATTCCAGAATAAGCGCGAACTCTTCGTCATGTTTTTTAGTGCGAGAACGTTCGACGCTCTTGGTGAATTTTGCTTTGATTTCAGCTACGGGAATCGCGTCGATAATCTCTTTAATCTGACGATTTTGTTCCCGCAGTGTCAGTGTATGATTTTCGAGAACCGTGCCAATCTTTTCGATGATTTCACAGTACTGAATTGAAAACTTTTCGCTCTCTTTTGTCGTACCTCGCTGAACAATTTCACGGTCATAGAGTTCGTCGCGATGCCGCTGGCGGCTCCGATTCAGGTTGTTTTGGCACGATTGGATGAACACGTCTATCAGCACATCGTTGTATCTAAAGTACTGGTATTCAACAAAACATATCAGATAGAGAAAGCGGGAGTCTTCACGCCGTTTGAATTGAAATGATTGCCCACGAATCGCAGTCTCCGCAAAATAACGGATCGTTTCAGCGGATAGATTCATCTGCTTGTACACCGGAAGAAGCTGTTCGTAGGTAGTTTTGAAAAAGAGAAATCTGCTCACGGAGTCCTTGATTTTCTGAGGTTTCAGCGAGTGATTTATGGTGCGAAGAATGGTCAGTTTTGAGCGGGAATTTTCAATAGGTGACAGTCCTGAATCGTCCGGTTCCGGTTCAAGAAGTCCGTCGAGTATCTCCTTTTGTTCATCTGAGAGAAGTGCAGACAGCGAATCGGCGAGCCCCGTTTCATTATCATTGATCGCCTCAGAAATCACTTCTTGAATGACATAATACGGAACTCCTTCAACTCTTTTTTCTGATAGAAATTCTACCAAAACCCCAAAGGCAACACGAGGATTAACGTGTGTTCTGCAAAGTATATTTGCCTTTGAAACAAGCATGTTACGTGCTAGTTCATCAAATGGTTTGAATCCAAAGAGAGTTCGAATCATCTCCTGATGCTGGCTGTTTGTTGTGCGAATGTATTTGGATTGCAGATCAACTTGTTCTGATTCATATCCCAGAATTTTCGTGGCTGCGGCGATGTCACGAGGTTCAAATTTTGCAACCGCGTAAAAACGAGACGTGATTTTGAAATAGGCATATTGAAGTAAGAATCCGACTTTATTGGTTGGAGTTCGAATTGCTTCAAGATTCTCTTTCAAAACGGTAGTGATATGAAAGGCACTTTTGCGTTCCTCACCACTGAACTGCGGCGGTGCATCATATATCTTGATTTCATTGGGATGCAGAATCTTGATACGAGACATTGTTACTCCTTGGCTAATCAATCGACCGTCATTGTCACCAATTTATGACTATGTAAACGGTTGATCAAAATAGCCAAATTCTGGCGATTGTAGGAACGAAAAAAGGTTTTCATGGCAACAATTGGATACATACGAGTTAGTTCGGATCATCAGGATCTTGAAGGGCAGAAACATCTGCTCTGGCAGTACGCTCACGAACATAAAATTCTGATCGATGAGTTTATCGAAGTAGAAGTATCTTCAAGAAAAGACACAAAAACCCGTCGCATTGATGAACTTCTTGAGAAGGCGCAAAGTGGAGACACCTTGATAGTGGCAGAGCTTTCTCGTTTAGGGCGGAACATGCTGGAAACGCTCAATATAATAAACACGCTCAGCGAGCACGGAGTTCAGATAATCTTTATTCGTCAGCCGGAATTATCGACAAAAGGGCCTCAGGAAAATCTTCTTTTGGCGATCTACTCATACTTTGCAGAAACCGAGCGAACATTCATATCAATTCGAACAAAACAAGGACTCGCAGCAGCAAAAGAACGCGGGGTAATTTTAGGAAGGCAGAAGGGAAGTAAGAACAAGAAAAGCCGCCGACTGGATCCATTCAAAGATCAGATCGCCGAGTTGCTCACCCGAGGTTTAACAATAAGCGCAATTCAGAAAATGGTAAATCCAGAGTTGCCTGAACCGCTATCGTACAGTTCTTTCAAATTTTTCATCGCTCACGACGATTTACTCAAAAGAATCAAAAATCAGGCCGGTTCAAATCCCTGATGGACATTTCGTCCCTTTGTTGAGTTTGACCCGATATTGAGCAAACCGGAGCGAGTTTCCGCATATTTTCGCCATCCTAAGATTGCTTATGCTACGGCATAAAAAGTATCACATTTGAGTTCCGGAGTAATATTTCAATACTTTTTCAAACTTCCCTTTGATCGATTCCCCCTGTTCTGCCGGAGTGCCATCAGCAACATCGATCCAGTGGATCAG
>JAIFMU010000242.1 GCA_020048285.1 bacterium
GACAATGCCCGGCCACAGCAGTTCTGAATGGAATCCCGCCGGTCACGGCGACATTTATACAGCGCTCTTAACCACGGGAATTCTCGATACCCTTTTGGAAAAAGAGATTGAGTACGCTTTTATTTCAAATATTGACAACCTCGGCGCAACCCTTGATACGACTCTACTCACCTGGTTTGCTGAACGCAACATTCCATTCCTCATGGAAGTTGTTCAACGACGTGAAATGGATAAAAAGGGCGGCCATATCGCCCGCGATATCTCGGGTAACCTGATCCTTCGCGAACGAGCTCAAGCAGCTCACGATGAGATTGAACAGTTTGAATCGACAGAAAACTACGCCTATTTCAACTCCAACTCTATTTGGATTAATCTGAAACAGCTCAAAAAGATTGTGGAAGAGAAAGGCCAGATCGAACTCCCTCTTATCGCGAACAGAAAGCACTTGATCGCCACCGATAAGGGGACGCCGGAAGTCTTTCAGATTGAAACAGCAATGGGGTCGGCGATTTCGCTGTTCAGCGGTGCGGAAGCTATTGAAATTGGTCAAGAACGGTTTAGACCGGTCAAGAAAAACAACGATCTGTTACTCCTTTGGTCAGATCGATTTGAACTGAACGAAAAGGGTGAAATCCAAGAAGTTGCCGATGCAACTTCAACCATAAACGTTCAACTTGACGAACAGTTTTTTGCTACCTACCCCGATCTGGAAGAGCGTGTTGGGTTGACCGTTCCATCACTTAAAAAATGTACAACTCTGATTGTTCAAGGCGACGTTGCTTTTGGCGATCGCGTGTCGGTAGAAGGTGATGTTGTGATTAGAAATAGTCGCAGTTCTCAATATTTCATTGAAGACACGAAGTTGAAAAACCAATCGGTCACGTGGTAAGTGTATCAACCATGATACAAATTCAGTGGAATACCAAGAATAGCTCCTTGGGAGGCATTTATGCTTGAAGTTCAAACTGCGACGGAATTGCAAACAAATGCCCTCCGTCGTGTAGTTCGTCTCGAAGCAATTATTTCGATTCTTTCACCGCTTATTTTTCTGTTTATGCCGAATTTTTCAACCTCTCCCAATGATCCACAAAATATTGAGCTTCTACTTTCAATAACCTTCGTAGTTCTAACTTCGTTGGCGCCATATTTTTCCACAAAAGGGGTGGGGGTGACAGTTGCCCTTTCATCACTCGCATTTCTCTGCTTTATTTTCTCCCTTTTTGAAACGATTCTTCATAATCACCTCCTTTTTTTCATAATAGCCATAACGGTAGTAATATCTTTTTTTATCCTCTCTGATGCACATCGAGCAGGAAAATTGGGCTCGATTGCGAAAAACAGTCATTCCGAACGACCATTTTGGAGTGCCGCACTACTTCCGATTGTCATTTTTGTAGCGATGCTCCACAGGACATCTGATGAATTTCATCGAATTTTAACCATTTCTATTTCTACGATTACAACAATTCAGGCTGTCACTCAAGGACTCCCCCGTTTCATTTTTCCGCGATACATTTTTTCCATGGGACTCACTATTGTAGGTCTTGTTCTAGGGTATACCTATATTGATTTCTACCTCTTTTCAGCGATACAGTTCTTTGGAGCAATCGCACTTTTTATACTTCTAAACACTCACCACAAATCTCCTATATCCCGTGAACGTTGGTATGATTATCTTCTCGATCACCCTTCGAGAAATCTCATGGTCACGTTCCTCTTTCTATCAATTGTGGGAACGATTCTTCTCTCCTTGCCGATCGCCTCTGCCAAGAGCCAAATTTCTCTTGTCGATGCAGGATTTACCGCAGTCAGCGCTGTTTGTGTCACCGGATTAACCGTACTCGACACACCACACGACTTTTCAAAGGTGGGACAGTTTTTCATCTTACTTCTTATACAAATTGGAGGTTTAGGGATAATGAGTGTGGCCACTGTTGGTATTCACGCTGCAGGCAAGCGCCTCAGCCTTAAGCGAGAACGAGCCATGCTCTCTCTCATGAATGCAACTCACAACGATCTGTTGCACTCACTTCAAGTGATACTTCGATTTACCTTTATTACGGAATTGATCGGCGCGATCTTTCTCACAATTTTCTTTTTGGAATCAGGGCTTTCATTCTCCAATGCTCTATGGAATGGAATATTCACATCTATTTCAGCTTTTTGTAATGCAGGATTTGCGCTTTTTTCAGACAATCTCCTCTCATTTCAATCGAATCCGCAGATTCTTTTCGTCGTATCACTTCTCATCATTCTCGGAGGAATTTCTCCTGCCACAGCTCTCCTACTACCAAAACTTATTAAGCGGAAAAAACGATCTGAGTACGCGTCAATCGTGTTGATCACCACGGCTATTCTTTTAATAATTGGCACAGCGACAATGGTCATTTTCGAATGGAACGGCGTACTGGCCCATCTCTCTTCGGCGGACAAAATTTCTAATGCTTGGTTCCAATCAGTAACATTTAGAACTGCCGGCTTTAATTCAGTGAGCATTGGAGCTTTTTCCAATACGACGTTGATAGTAACTTTAGTTCTTATGTTCATCGGAGGAAGCCCAGGAGGAACTGCCGGCGGGATCAAAACTACAACAGCGGCAGTATTGTTTCTCTCATTTTGGAACACAATCCGAGGATTTCCTCATGTTTCATTGAAACATCGCATGATTCCTCAAGAGACAATCGGCCGAGCAGTGACAATTCTCTTTTCCGCGGGGATTGTTTTAAGTGGAGGAATAATTCTTCTCGAACTGACACAGAATCTTCCCCTACGCGATTTAATTTTCGAAGCAACCTCGGCGATTGCCACTGTGGGGCTTTCAACGGGGATAACTGCGCAGTTAGATGAAATGGGTAAAGTAGTGATTATGTTCCTCATGTATGCGGGGCGAATCGGACCAATTACGCTCTTTATGCTATTGTCAAACGATATCGAACAGAGTGGACTGGATAAGCCGGAAGCTCAAATAAATCTTATGTAAGGTGAACAAATGGCACAACAGATATTGATAATCGGATTAGGACAGTTTGGCATGTCTCTCGCACGAGCTCTTTCAGAAAAGGGTGTCGAAGTATTAGCCGTTGATTCTCAAAAGTATCTTGTCGAAGAAGCTGCAGAGTTTGTGACCGAAGCGGTCATTCTTGATGCATCCGACGAATCAGACTTGGCTCATTTAAAACCTTCACAACGAGATATCGCCATTTGTGCAATTGGCGAAGAGTCAAAAGAGGCGTCGATTATATGCACTGCGCTTCTTCGTCAAATGGGCGCTCCCTATGTAATTTCCCGCGCTAGCGATGCCATGCACAAGAGAATCCTTGAACTAGTTGGCGCTCATCAAGTCATTAATCCCGAAGAAGAGTTTGGGCGCCGTTTTGCGAGTCGACTCTTTTTCAGAGATGTAATCGCCGACACTCCCCTTGGCGAAGACCTTCAGATTACGGAGATCCGTGTTCCTCGAATGATGGCCGGCAAAAGTCTGGTTGAACTAGAACTTCCCAAACGATTTGGCATTATGGTTGTGGCAATTCGCCGCAGTGAACCTGCTCATCTGTTTCAGCCCTATCCTCTTGAGAAACTACAGCAAACAGATACACTTGTCATCGCTTCAACAGAACAAGCAATCGCTTCATTTATGAAAGGCCTGTAGTATGAGAATCGCTCAGCCGGTACGAATAGGCATTTGGACATTGATTCTTTTGAACATCGTTATGTCCGTCGTCTCAATCTGGGCACTACTGCGAATAAGCCCGGCCATCGAACAAATTCTCGATCGCAACGACCGTTCAATCCAAGCATGCGAAACAATGATATCTTCACTTGCATTAATTCACAATACGGAAACCACTAACGATTCACTCCTGAATCAGTTTAAGAGCGCTCTGTCAACGGCTTCGGATAACATCACCGAACAGGGTGAAAAAGAAACACTCGCGCTAATATCGAAATGGTATCCTCTCGCTTTCTCAAACGATACAACAGAACCGTATCGTTTAACTATCGCGGCAATAAATCAACTCAGTTCGATCAATCGCAAAGCCATGATCGATGGAGAAAACGAAGCGCGGCGAATCAGTTTTGCCGGTGGATGGATAATTGTTGCTATGGGGATTTTTCAATTCATCGCGGGAATGCTTCTCACACGAAGTCTCAGCAGAAATACAATCGAACCAATGGAAGAGATTCTCGCCGTAATTATGTCTCAGAAACGAGGAGATCGTCAACGCCGCTGTTCTTTAGGAGATTACCCCACGGACATACGGCTTCTATTTGTGGAGATCAACGCATTTTTGGACAAAAATAGTCGTTCATCAGATCTCACGGATCTCTTTGGAGACTCCTTTAACAAGTGGGACTGATCCACATAGAAAATCGGGGGTAATTTTTATTCCAAATCGTTTACACAGGAACATCGCCATTTCTCGAACGAACCTTCCAGTGTTTCAACCGCCTATACGAACAAAGCCGCAGATCATTTGACCTGCGGCTTTCTCATTTTACTGTTACAAAAAGAGTTACTCCTCGAGCGCTTTCTTTGCAATATCTTCCTGAACCTTCTGCGCCTGCTCCAACTGATCGGTAGCTTCCTTCGCCGCTTCGATCTGCTGAAGTTCGTCGTTCATCATGTGCTGATCTTCAGCGATCTCCTTCTTGGAACAGCCCACAACGAGCACGAGAAAGAGTGCCACCGAGATAATTTTCATATTACGCTCCATACAGAGCTCGATACGCATCGATATTGGCTTTCATCGCATCGTCTATCAATACTTTGCCGTTGATTTCCCGATTGTGAAGGTACTCAACCACTTCGTCGAGCGTTACGATTGCACAGGTTTTCATGCCGAAATCGCGGCGAATCTGAGCAAATGCAGAGATGTTTTCTGTTCCCTTTTCCATGCGATCAACAGAAACAATCAGGCCAACAAGATTGACATCTGCCGCCGCTTTTAACACCGGAACGGTTTCATAGATTGAAGTTCCTGCGGTGGTAACATCTTCCACGATCACCACGCGATGTCCGCTTTCAAGTTTTGCGCCCACAAGCGATCCACCTTCACCGTGATCTTTTGCTTCTTTGCGATTAAAGCAGAATGTTATGTCGCCCTGACCGCGTTCACTCATCGCCGCGGCTGTGGTGGTTACCAGTGGTATCCCTTTGTACGCCGGCCCGAACAGAACGTCTACATCTTTGCCAAAGTGAGCTTCAATTGCTTCAGCGTAGAACTTGCCCAGCTTTGAAATCTGCGTTCCCGTGCGATATTTTCCGGTGTTGATAAAAAAGGGCGTTTTGCGGCCGCTTTTTGTGGTAAAATCTCCAAAGGTAAGAACTTCTGAATCGATCATGAATTCGATAAAATCTTTTTTGTACTG
>JAIFMU010000050.1 GCA_020048285.1 bacterium
TTTGACTTGTGCACCGAGTCATGCATCTGGTTTCCCTGTACGGTAAGATGATTCTCTTCCCACACCTGTTCGATATGAATAAGACCACACTGCCTCGGACAGAATAGATAGTGCTGGACTGCGGAAAGCAGTATGGTCTCAGGCATGATTAGAATCCTTCGATAACTATCGGTTTTGGCCCTTTTTCTACGGTATCAAAATTGATCGTACCATCCGTATTGATTTTAAGGCTACGATGTATTTTAGCAGATGAGACATCACCACTTGCACTGCCATGCTCCCACCAAATAACCTTCAAAACTTCCATACTTCCTTCAGGGCGAGCAGAAGATGCATCATTTTCAAACAACTTCGGAAGAACGGCTTTAATAGCCGCGGCATCTGCATCACTAAAACCAGTTTTATGTGCAAGTTGCGGATTCATAGAACCAACAAAGGAATAAATACCATGGTCAACACGATGTTTCATCCCCATAGTATCGGAACCTTTTTTCTCTCCATCACCTTCACCGCTTACGCTTTTCGTGATCTGCGAGCTTGTTACTTCAACGGTTTCAACGCTGAATGCTGGATGTACAGAAATTGGTCCACGAATACCAAGTGAAAGTGAATCTAATCCATCTTTCCCCTTTTTACCAAACGCGAAAACTTGCCCAAAGGCACGAACATCAAACCATTCAGTACAAACCTTTTCTGTTGCTATATCTTTGGTGTCTTTTCCGCTAATAATAGTGGATGCTCTATCACGTAGACTTACGCACTCATCGACTCTGTTATCATCGGACTGCACGAAAATTTTCTCCCCTGCATCCATAAGGCGATTTCTGATTTTTCGTTTGATACACACATCGGACATTTCACCAAAACTATCAAGTGTCGTTCGTGGGCGATTGCCATTGAGTGGATCACCGTTAGGATTTGCATTCTTCACTTTGAATACTACGGCAAAATCAATTTTCTTTGAAAGGCTCATTGGTCATCTCCCTCTGTGGTATTATTTTCTGTTTTTTTCATAAGTTCTGTTCGTTGTGTATGAAATGCTAAAAGAAACTCTCCACTCAATGCCGTATCTTTGCTAAAATCATCAGCAATAAATTTGCTCATAATCTCATCAATTGCCTTTTCATACTTCGTTCCTTTATGCCCAAGGCGTGCTTTATATGGGCTTAACGCCAGTTCAATTGTTCGCCATGTACTGCAAGGATGATCTGCAAATCGTTGCATCATGCGAGCGGCATTTGTTGGCCGCCCCTTTTCCGTTTGACTGAGTGCAAATCCTTCGAGACTGTCTGCAACTGCCAAAAGACGACCAAAGAGGTAATCTCTTGAAGTTCTCGCTTCTTCAAGTGCCATTTTGTATCCTTTCTCTTTTTCTGAATGCTTATATACTGCACAGGTTATTCCTAAAATCTTCTCCCATTCCCAATTGTCATGCACAATCCGTTTTGAGGATTCCCGCACCAATGTCTTTACAATATCCGTAGGTATTTGTTGCCCATCAATAATGCAGGGCAGCAATCGTTCAACCGTCTGCCGTTTTATCTTATCGTCTATCTCTCTACTGCTTGTGCCCAACTTAGTCCCAAAAGCTGCCCATGCAATATCTTTTGGGGCTGGTGCTCCATAAAACACCTTCTCTTTTGAATACTTCTGCGACCATGCACAGCCCGTATGCCACTCTTCTAATCGTTTCAAAAATTCTGTCCCAGTCAGTTCCCTGTAAAAGCCGACGGAAAGCCTACCAGGTGTTGCAGAATTAATTCCCATGACTACAACATTATCCGTTGGTCCCAGTGTCTTTGAATATCCAGCCAGTCGTTGCGAGAGTGTATTAGCGGTATACTCCGCAGTATCTACAACTTTTTCTTCAGGCGTTTCCTCTTCAGATTCACCAAAAAGCGAGCAGGTATCCTCCAACAGTTCAGGGACATCAGCACCTTTGGGTGACCATGCGATAATTGCCAGATCCCCATCGACATACCCCTGTTTAGCAATGAGCCATCTCAGGGCATTATGTGCTTTCTGTGATACTTCATAGCCAATAGTACAGGCCTGTTCGTCATTCTCGAACCTGCCCCGATAGGTAAATCCTGAAGTATCATTTGAAGAGATGAGTTTAGCTCCATCACCGGCATTTCGTATCTTTGCCGGATGATTTCCAGCATAATTGTACTCTTTACCTTCAACATAACAGAACACTGTTTTATCAGAACGGTGATGTTCTTTTACTTTCTCAATATCGTAGTTGTCTTCAAGGATTTTGTTTTCAAAATAGTAATTCTGCCAACTCTCCCAAACAGCCTTGCTTTTCCATAAATGAGATTCGGGGTTACCCGGTACTTCAACCGAAAATCTTACTAAACTATCAAGTTGTTCACTCTGATTCTGCAACACTGATAGGATCGCCGGTTTTTCATCCTTATCTCCATCCCATTTTAAAGGGAATGTGCGATTTTCACTGTCATACCAAAGCACCTTAGATTCAATCAAATCTGTAATCAAATCACCATTATTTATGTAGTTGAATACTGATTGTATTTCTTGTATTGAGTATTCAGAAGCAGACCACCGCTTCAATCGTTCATAATACTTTGTAAACCCACTCTTCTTAGTCCCGCCATACTCGATATAGTTTTTTGCAAGGTATTGCAACTTATCGCCTAACGAAAGCGGGCTTATGCCATTCGTTCTGCCTGCTGAACTTTCGGTCGCTTGCAAAGTTGTTTGCTGATTGCCATCTTTGGGGACTACTTTTGCACGCAGAAATTGCCCATCTCCATTAAGCACAATTTCGATTTGCGCATTTTGGCTTGTATGTGCGATAGGCAATAGGCAGTAGGTATTTCCTTTACCATTTTTGAATTCAACACCAATCTCACTTGCACAATTGTCATAGGTCATTTTTAATTTTTCAATCCAGCTCATCAGCCAACCCCTCATCTATGATCGTTGGTTCATTGAGTCCTTCTGATTTTGGTGGATTTGGCGTCATTTCCCGTACATATTTCTTAATTGTGCACGCTTCAGGTCGAATAAACTCGATAACGCCATTTTTCATCGTAGGGTGCCAGAATCGTGTATGCAGTTCATTCACTCCTGTTTCATCTGGATAGTCAAATCCATGAAACATCAAGCCATACCCAAGCTCATCAAGTTTGTCATATACTCCTTCACCTTCGCCAAATACACATGGTTCGACATACGCCTGGCATTCACGAGCTCCAAGGAAGATGTCTTGACGACCTCCCTTTTCAATCATCCGCTTTGCTACGGCAAAGTGTTTTCCATCGATCCGGTCTTTTGCCATATCCGGTCTAAACTCATTCCACTCAAAATGTGCGAGTATTTGGTACTCTACATCAAGAAGATAAGTGTAAATACTCAGGTCATTTCCACCACCATAGTTCAGCGGCTTCACACTTTTTGCCTGCGTGCGTATTGGCTTCATTACGCGAACCTTATCAATGTACCAGGTCAGAGTAGGTTTCCAATACACCGATTTTAGCACCCCTTTAAGAGCTTCATAGGTAGGTATATGGTATGAACACTTTTCACCACCGATTTTTGTGATCGGATCAGTGAAAAGAGCAAATCGCCCCGACACTTTCAACTCTACTTGGTTTTTCATGAGCACTCCTTCTATTAAAAGCAGAATGAACTGCTGTCTAAGTTTTCATATAATGCATCCACAGAAATTCCATACTCGGGGCTATAATGTTCTTTCTTCAGATAGAACAAACCACTACCCTGTATCGATTCGATTGCATCAGCTTTTTCCAGTTTATCAAGCATATTCGAATAGCAATTGACCGTATAACGCTGAGCTTTTTTGAGTAATTTGTACTCTTTCGTAATATCATACGATGCACAGAGTTTGGTAATTATCGCTTCACCTTCGCCGTATGGTACGATAATACCCTGTGTTTGGGATTGTATTACTTCAAAGAGCTTACCGGCTGTCTTGAATGATTGTTTAATAGGTAGTTTCGTTGTTTTGTAAATCTGCAGTGCTTTTTCATTGGTTGAGAGGATTCTCAACAATGTATCATCCACTGTCGTTGTTACGTTATAACCCATCTCATTACTGCGTCCGTAGAAGTAATAGTTGAAGTATTCTTGGATCGCCTCAGTCCCAAGTAATGAGTAATTGAACGCTTCAGGTGTTTTCAAATATTGGTCCAAAACTCGCTCTGCTTTTTCTTTACCTTCTTCTATATCTTTCAACTGTCCAGTGCTCTCTTTAATTGGATTTACAACAAGCACTCTACCGTCAATTGGTCGTTTACCGCTTCTATTGCATCTTCCTGCCGCTTGTGCAATCGAATCCAGTCCAGCAACAAAGCGAATAACTGTACCAAAATCAACATCGACCCCAGCCTCAATAAGCTGCGTACTGATACATACAACTGGTGTTCCAGAAGTAGGTTTTGCCAATTCTCGAATCTCTTCAATGAGACTATATCGATGTTGCGGGCATTGATTTGTGCTGAGGTGATAGACCTTCGCATTCAATCCGTTACAAAGTTTGAATAGATTTTCCGCTGATTTCTTTGTGTTCACAATTGTCAGAACACTTCCCGTAATGGATAGTTCTTCTTCTATCAGTTCTGCAATTCCTTCATCAGACCAACCGCCTATTTCTCGCCGATCAATAACATCAACCCGTTTCAACTCTTCGAAAAGTCTTTCCACATCGGGCATGATTTCGCTCTCTTCAGAAAGGCGAATTGCCCCTTTTATAGAGTCAACCTTATGGAGCAATGGCTGTGTCGCTGTGCATAAAACGACAGAACTTCCGCAAACCTTTATAAGAAAGTTCATTGCATTGTTGAATAGATGAACTGTTTTTATCGGTAGTGTCTGTATTTCATCAAATACAATGACAGAATTCGCAAGATTATGCATTCTTCTAGCACCGCGAGTACCTCCATCAAAAAGGGCATCAAGCAGTTGCACCGAAGTCGTATATACAATTGGTGCATCCCAGTTTTCCGCCATGAGCCGTTGAGCTGTTGTCTCTTTTTCAGGGGTTAGATTCGAATGGTGTTCCAACACGAGTTCTGTTCCGAATTCATCAGAAAGAGAACTAAAAACACTCTGTACTTCACGAGCGTTCTGGTCAATAATCGAAGTATATGGTATTACATAAATGACTCGATCAAGATCATGTTTCTTAGCATGCTCCAAAGCAAATCGTAAACTTGCGAGAGTTTTTCCACCGCCTGTTGGGACGGTTAATGTTAAAATTCCTTGGTCGCGTGATCCAGCACTTTTACACGCAATGGAAACCTCTGTTCGTATCTCATCAACCCTGTTTTCTGGGGTAAATCGTGCAAGTCGCAATTCCAGTG
>JAIFMU010000102.1 GCA_020048285.1 bacterium
GAGCGCCTGCCTGAGAAGTCGTAAGAGCGGTAATCTGATCGGTGGTCAGTTTAGAGACCTGATCAGTACTCATACCACGAACTGCAGATGTGCTCAAAGATCCAAAGTCTGAACTTTCCATTTTGTTAAGCTGAGTCGTGGTCATACCCGCTACCTGAGCAGAAGTAAGCGCACGAGCCTGGGAGGTCGTAAGAGAGACGACCTGATCGGTACTCAGTTTAGATACCTGTTCTGAAGTTTGCGCGCCAATCTGAGCAGTTGTCAAATTCGAGAACTGATCAGTAGTCACTACAGACATTTGACTTGTTGTGAGAGAACGTATCTGAAGAGTAGTAAGTGAAGAGAACAGGGATGTATTAAGACCTGCAATCTGGGTGGTACCCAATGTCGAAACCTGAGCGGTAGTCAAAGCCTTGATCTGTGTATTGAGCATCCCTTTGAAATCATATTGCTTAGCAAGGACACTCATCTGTTCTGTACTGAGTACAACTAAATCGCGTGTTTCGATAGAGGATATTTGATCTGATGTTATGGCCGCAATTTGAGCGGTTGACATTGCAACATAATCTTGAGTCTTCAGATCTCTAATCTGAGTAGTGGTGAAAGCTGATATCTGCGTTGGTGTAAAACCTGTAATCATACTCATAGTATCCCCCTATTTTCTTCCTTGACGATAAGCAGCGTGTGCTGACTCAGCTTCACCTGCAAGGGTTGTTTATTACATATCCTATTTACCTCTATCGGACGATAGCTGTAATACTTTAACACTTTTATTTGATTAATGCAACCGAGAAAAGCACCTGTTTTCCGATAGCAATGAAATCAATAGGTTGCAAAAACAGAATAAAATACCAGCGCACAGAAGCCAATCCATCCATGAACAATATTACATCCGCACCTTCTTTATCGGCTTCAAAATAATCCCCCTTGAGGCTTTTAATCATGGCACTATTCAATTTCACCAACTCGCTGATTATAATAATCAAACACTTGACATTCACCTTTGGTATCGTATAATCTACTACCTTTACTCTATTCATCACATAGTTCAACGTTCTAAATACGAGGTTAATTAATGCACCCAACAACAGAATCAATGCTTAATGAAGGATGGAAATCATTTTACGCTTCAAATCTCCCTCAAGCTGAACTCTTTTGCCGTGAACACATACGACTAAACCCCACAGATTATGGTGCATTCAGACTTTTAGAATCGATTACTTACCAATACCAGCTTCCACAGGGGTTTTCAATCTGTGAAAAACCTGATTCTACACTCGGGCGTTATTTGCTTATCAAAGCATGGGGATATGGGTTTTGGAGTGAAGGCCACCATTTAGCTAGCCAACTACTTTTAGCAGAACTCACCAATCGAACTCCCATCATTCTCTGGGGAACAAATTGCCTCTTTTCGGCAGACAATGATGTCAACGCAATCGATCATTTTTTTGATGGACTTTCAAAGCATACAATCGCAGAAATCCCTGAAAGTAGATGTACAGAAATGGGACGGCGATTATTCACGGATGGCAGCACAATACTTGTTCAACAGAGAAGAGACCGTCGTGGTAAGCGACTTTTTCTCCACAATCAGTTCAATCATTCCATGGATCAGCCCGAGCTCTTCTTATTATCACAAGAGTGATAGCACTATTTACAAAGAGATGTTTATAAAGTACATAAAACCTACGGGTGAGATCACTCGAAAGGCCAATGAATACTACAACGAAAAAATGATAGGGAACAATTGGATTGGAGTCCACGTTCGAGGATCTGACAAAGTTTTGGAATCGCCACATCTGGAATTTACGAATACGATGTACACTCAATATATCGACAAAATTATCGAACTGAATCCTGCGATTAAGATTTTCCTCATGACTGACACTAATTACGTTGTCGAAGAGTATGTTCAACGTTACGGCGAGAGAGTTCTGTGCACTCCTTCAACCAGAACAGATTCTCAAACAGGGGTGCACATCAACAGCACCGATGGAGTTCAAATTGGCAAGGAGGTATATCTCGATTCCCTTTTAGCGATAAAATGTGACTACTTTGTAGGGAATCAGGAGTCAAATGTTTCACTCGCCATTTCGAGTATGAAAGAGTGGCCCAACGGTCAAATCATTATGCTTGGCGTTTCCAGCGCGCGCAATGATAACTTTTTCATTCATAAACGAACTGACTCTACCCTTACGAACTGTTCCATTTGCGCGATGCCACTCGATACAAGCAATATAATGGTCAATAGTAGTCAGATGCAATCGGTTGCGTGCACACATTGCGATTCTCTCCAAATACACAATGAATCAATCAAACACTCTGAACTTTGGGGTTCTACAGAAAAAGGTGATCACTCTCTGATTATGCGAAATTTCTTGTATCTCCCACGGTTTTTAGAAATTCTCGACATAAAACGCGATGACCGCTGTCTCGACTACAGCAGGGATCAAGGGATGTTTACCGATCTTATGCGCAACCTTGGTTACAACTACTACTATTTTTCTTCAGACAATCGTGAATCACTCAAAAATAGATCTGTGAAATTAGTGACGCTGTTCAACGAAATAGAGATGTTCACAAACCCGCAGGAAACCTGGAAAGCACTATTTGAAATGGCACCTTCCTGTATCGTCGGCACCACAGATTTAATTCCTAAAGAGCACCCGCACTTTTCAGCTGCAAATGGTGTAACAAAATATCGAGAATCTCGCTATTCTCCTGAAACGCTCAGTTACATTGCTGTGAAACATGGGTATTGCGCCTATATTTTGGGACCGTATTTCCTTCTTTCCCGCTCTCCCCTGTCAGAAGAGGCGGGCAAAGAGCTATCATCTTGGTTCGGATCGCTTGAAAATCAAAGTGTGTCGGTCATAAAAAACTGGATGAACAATTATCTTGTATCGAATCAAAAAGATGCCAAGAAACAAGCACTTCGCGTGCTCCTACGACAAAACAATGCAAGGATTGCCTTGGAAGGGTATTTTTTTCGGTTTTCGACCGGGATCACGCGCTTGTGGACAAGCCTTTTAGCAGAATGGTCTCTCAACGGATTTGGAGAATTTATCACTGTTTTAGACCGCGATAATACAGCACCGTGCTTTGGAGGGATTTCATACCGCACAATCCCTCAACATAACTACGGAGCTCTTGCCCAAGACCATGAGCTACTTCAAAAGACGTGCGACGAAGAAGGTATCACCCTTTTTACGTCCACCTACTATACAACACCAGTGACAACGCCGGCGGTGATATTGGTTCCCGACATGATTCCAGAAGTAATGAACTTTGATTTGTCCAATCCGCAATGGACTGAAAAACACAACACCATTAGATATGCGAATAAGTTCCTCAGTATTTCGCAATCAACAAGTATCGACCTCATGAAATATTTCCCTGACATTTCGCAAGATCGAATTGTCACCAGTTATTGTGGTACCGAGTTCCGAACGCCATCCTCAGAAAAAATCGTGGCGTTTAAAGAGCGCTACGGAATTACCAAACCATATTTCATGATATCCGGCGTCAAAACAGACTACAAAAATGCAATTCTTTGCTTTAAAGCATTTCAACAGCTGGGAGAACGTCGAAAAGATTTTGCCATCGTTTGTACGAACTCAATGCCAACGCTCGAACCAGAATTTGCCGAGTGTATCGGCGAAGGATCATCGCACCTACTGATTCTTTCCGACGAAGAACTGCAGTGTGCCTATGCAGGAGCAATCGCTCTTGCTTTCCCATCGAGATATGAAGGATTCGGCCTTCCCGTTCTCGAAGCCATGGCGTGTTCCTGCCCAGTAATTACCTGTAGAACGAGTTCCATCCCCGAAGTAGGAGGCGATGCGGTGATCTACGTTTCACCAGACAGCGTTGATGAGATGTGCAACGCCATGATAGATGTACAAGTGCCCGAAATAAGAAACAGTTTGATTTCAAAAGGATTGATTCAGTCTCAAGCATTTTCGTGGAGAAACATGGCCGATACTATTGAAAATATGCTTGCCGAAACGTGCGTAGAAATCATACTGAACAAAAAGTCGTGAACAAAAAATGATTTACGAAGAGAGAAATATTCGTTCATTCAACTTGTGGAGAAACCTATGAAAACCAAAATAGCTATCGCTTTTTGTATCGATACAACCTATACACAACACCTCGGAGTGGCGATTGCATCTCTCTTGAAACACAACAAAAGCGCTGATGTCACCATTTATGTTGCATCTTCGCTGTTACCCGAGAGTGAAACAGAAAAAATTGCTTCAGTGGGGCGAATGTTTGGCAACGAAATAATTTTCAAGCCCATGCAAGAAGAACGATATTCTCACCGATGTACCCAAGGTTATTTACCTCGACTGCGATCTCGTCGTAGAAACTGATCTTAGAGATTTGTGGGAAACCGATCTAACAGATGCCGGTCTTGCAGGTGTAGACGAAGAGAATCCCGCTCAGACCACTCGGCTCAATTTGGAGCATGACTTCTATATAAACTCGGGGGTTTTGGTACTAAACTTGGACTATTGGCGTGCAAACTCAATTACTGCTCAGTGCATGCAATGGCTCGAAAAAAATCCAAGTATGAACATTCTATGCGATCAAGACTCGATAAACTGTGTGCTTGAAGGTCAGAAAAAGCGCCTTGACTTAAAATGGAACCTTAATCCTGTACCCTATGATGACATCAATAAACTCGTCGAATACCCCGAGCGGATTCTTCACTTTGGAGGCCCCATTAAACCGTGGCAAAAGTGCTATGATTTCCGTTTGCAGGATATTTACAAGAAATATCTCGAACTTACGCCATGGATTAATACGTTCACTTTGGAAGAACCAAAAAATCCCGCACAGGCCTGTATCGTGGCAAATCAGTATTTTGATCGCGAAGAGTATGTTAATGCTTCACGGTATTACCAAGTAGCGATTGAAATGCGCGTGTCGCACACACTGCTTGAATCAAAACTCCATCTAGATACTATCAATGGAGGTCACCGCCACTTTAATGCTCAAGACTTTGTGAGTGCTTGCGATCATTACCGTTCCTGTCTCGAATCGTGGGGCTTTCTGATTGAATATCATGTCAATATCTACACGATGAATACCATTTTTGATGGGGTGTACTGACACCTTCCCTCTGAGCACAATTGCTCAAACGTTGTAGATTCTTTTCGATTTGTTACAGATAATTAGCAAGGATAATTTTCATGAAAATTCTGTTCACCGGCGACATCTTGGCAGATCGGGAAATACACTTTTCTGACACATTTAAAGAGTTTGCACTTCAGCATGATTACAGAATTGGGAATCTCGAAGGACCCTTTATAAATGAGATGACTCCAATCCTAAAAGCGGGCTGGAATATCTATTCACGCCACAGCTCGCTGGAATATCTAAAAGAAGTCTTTAACGGACTTACCCTCGCCAATAATCACATAATGGATTTCGGCGAAACTGGCCTCAACAATTGCCTTGCACTTTTATCACAAAACAACATCGTCCACTGTGGGGCGGGATTAAACATAGAAGATGCGTTTAAACCGATCCAACTTGGAAATGTCTATATTTTTGCAGTCTGTGAACACGAATTTGGAGGATCTACTAACGACAGAGCGGGTACAGCGACCATTCAAAATATGCGCATTCTTTATAAAAAAATCCAGGAATACAAACAAAAGGGCATTGTGATCATTTCATATCATGGAGGATCAGAAATTATACCAATCCCGCAAGAGTATATTCGTGAACGATTTGGATTATTCCGTGACTTTGGGGCATCGTTGGTAATCGGGAATCACCCTCACGTGGTTCAAGGTTGCGATGATGGGATTTATTATTCTTTGGGTAACTTTTTCTTTGTAAATGATGAGTTTAAGCCCTATATGAACAGTAATTGGAGCCTCGTCGTAAGTTTGGATACCGAAACATTAGAAACACAACATCGCTATGTTGAATGTGTAAATGATACTATTCAGTTTGTCGACAAAGCGCAGGAGTTCAATCTTGTTAACGAAGTGCTATCTTCAAAGGATTATAAGCACATCAATGATGTTATTACACTGATGCTCTATCGAAAGTGGTACCCGGACAACTTAAAAGAAGATCAAGTTAAAACTATCCATTATCTTCGATGCGATGCTCATCTCAACAATCTTTGCTTTGGACTTTCAGTTGACATTGGTGAGTCAACTGTACAGTTTCCTGAAAAATACACCATTTTGACTGACCAAAAAGATGCATTTTATATCGAAAAAAATATCTCTGAGTAGACGATCCTAAATCCGCTGTGAACAGTGAGAATCGTTATGATACAGCATTACTGTTTACCACGTCGTTCAAGCAATCTTTGAAGTGGTAACAATGTTACTTTTGCATTATAACCAGCCAAATTATTCGCATTGTATTCGACTAAATCTAAATATTGTGTACTCATCACTTCTCTGAGAATACCAGTGTTCAAAGGCTCAAGTGGAATACGATTCTGGGCACTTAAATCCAGTGAATTTGTCAAATCAGGTTGAACAGACAACTGTTCATTAATATATCGAATCTGTTTTTGTTCAAAATATTCAACCTGCCATTGACGGTTTATTCTGCGATCTTCAGGTAAACACAACATTCCAAAAGCAACATCAATATTTAAGAATGGAGACCATGTTTCAACCCCAAGCTTTTGCGGAACCAACGTTAAATACCTAAGTAGAACCAACTTAGTCCGAATAAGCGTGAGCATTCGATAGAGTGGGTCACCAAGTAGATATCGATTATTTTCAAAAAACACGTCCTGCGTATCAATCGTTTTTTTCATCAGGCATTCAGATGATGTCGAACATACACCATAATTTAATCCCAAATGAATTAAATCATGTTTCGATTGGATTGGTGGAACATGCTTATTGCCAGCCCAGAGATCTCCGATAATCCCACTCAACACTTTGATATTGTCACCTTCACACGCTTTTATTTTGGTGTAAAACTCAGCGTGATACATTCCATGCAGGTGCGTTGAACAGCCAAAAATGCTTTCCCAAAAGTCATTGTAGGTATGAAAATCCCCCAATTCGATATGCCCCCATTTGATGCCCAGTATTTCACACACTTTCTGAGCAACCATCACCTCATGGCTTTGCGACTGATCAGGCGAAATCCCGTATGAAAAGGCGTGGACATTTTTTCTGTGTGGTACGAGGGAACATAAAAAACGAGAGTCGTACCCTGAACTGGTGGGGACAATAATTTCCTTGTCGTTCTGATCACACCAATTTTGAGTTAATGTATCAATTAAACCGATAACATCATACTCATTCGTTGTCTTTCCAAGACGGCTCAGTGCCGGATCGGCTAACTCAATCGAATTGATCGAGTTCTCTGTAATTGTTAGTTGAGTATTGGGTAGTGTATACTTTACATTTTTTACAGGCGTATTTCCAAACACACTGTAGCCATAGTCAAGGTAATCACATAAGCCGTTCTCATCAAACTCAAGATTTGAATAATCAATCACATCATTTATGCAGTAACTTGCTTTGAATGTTTTTGTATTGTAAAAGATTGGATCAAGTCCAAGCCAATCTGTAGAATATGTACCATTATTCAGCATACGTTTATCCTTCCGCCGTTTGCGAAGCAAGAGAGTTACTTCTCACCGCTTAAAATTTTCATTTCTTCAACCAAAGAGATCAACAGATCATTTTTTCCTTTTTGCAGTGCCGCATTGGCGTGAAAAGCAATGTATTCTCGCGCCGAATCGGGATTGAAATAGATCGGCGAAACTCCGCGATAACTCTGTTCTGAGGTGACAGATTCAATTTCCATACGCGACTGAATCCCTCCTAAAATTCCGAGACAGTGACCTTTCCACGGAAGACCGTGCTGTTCAAACCAGCGCTGAGCACCGCGAACCACCCGGCGATTTATTTCGAATGGATTGAGCACTGAATCAAACTCCGACTTTACCACCCCCGTTTTCGGTGGATTATCGAGAAGAAACCTCATTTTTTCTAACAGACCGGATACGGTGGGCGGTGCGGAATAAATACAGTTCGGGATTTCATGGCGCAGGGTCTGAAGCGGTCCCAGGATATCTTCACAGAGAAGAACCGGAACATCGTTGTGAAGTGCTTCCATTACTGAGTTGGAAAAACCTTCTGTCGTCGAAGTATGCACGTATAATCGAGCGCGTGAGAGATAGTTTGAAACAATGCTGTTGTTCGAACTGAACGGCCGTCCATCGATAACAATTTTTTCACCAATCTTAATCAGCGCATAAGGATCAAAGGGATAGTGGAAAAAATCGACACTCTGTCCAAAATCACCGGCAAAGCGAACCAGATTCTCGATATCGCGCGGTTCAGAACCGAGATTGTGTGAAAAAATGTAGGCAGAAACTTCGGAGCGAATAAGTGTTTCCAGCAGAAGATTTCCCCGTTTCAAAGCAACCGGGGCAAACGCTGAAATAACATCCACAGTTTTTACTTCTCTCGGACAAACAGAATCATAGTGAAATCCTCCATAGTGGAGCGCATTCGGGAGCCCTTGAGAAATAGTGCGCAAAAATCTACCGCCAACTCCTTCATACCGTTCAATCACTTTATCGGGATACAGTTCCTGCGCTTCTGCAACAGTACTCTCGTGGCCAAACATCCCGCCGATACAGCGTTCATTCGGTAGCCAGAAAGGAATATCTTCACGACCGTTTGCGGCGGTCAGCACGAGATAGTTTTCCCGTTCGAGCATGGCGACGCGTTCAGCAGTTGGGTGCCACCAGTCACCCTGACAAAACAGCAAAATCCCCGGACTATCTTCACACCGCTCTTTAAAAATTTGACCATCCTGAAACATTATTGGCTCCCTTGTCTGCCTTGCATCCACTAAAAATGAATTGATTTGTTCAAATCCCGCATTGTCGGAGCAGGAGAGTTGGCTCATTTGCTAAGAAAACTCGATTTGGGTTCCGGATCGGAACAGCCGGTCGCGTATATCTTCGGGAACTTTCGTATACCGGATTCCAGAGAGATTTGCATCGGTAAGATATGGTTCAACCTGCGCCCGTTTCTCTTTCAGAAGTGCCAAATACGGAAGGTAGAGATTATTTCGAGTGAGATCGTTCAGGTGGCCACCAAAATCCATCACCGAAGGATTGTAGAGCCCCTGTTCAATCTCTTTAAGTCCATGAAAATGATAAAAAATGAGCGGAACTTCATTTACAAAAAGTGTGTCATTACTGTAATCCCAACGGCGATTATTGATATTCCAAGGCGCCACATTTACACCCTTATGTGAGAATGCATGAACGCCATCGAAAAGAACATAAAAAGAGTCCAAATATTTCTGATCGGCAAACCGAGTTCCATCGCCGTAATCATAACACCATTCGATACAACGCACTCTATACCAATACAGAATCGACTTTCCTTGCGGTGTATTTCTCCAACTCACTAAACCAACATTGTCCCTGCCATACCATTCAAGATTTCGATTTGAAAGGGAAAAATCATGAGGTGTTATTCCGCAATGTTTTCCTTCGAGCTCAGGCAAGAGCAATTCCGGTGATTGGAAAAAATAGAGGTCACTGTCCAGATAGTGAAGCCAGTCTATATCGGGGAAATGATTGA
>JAIFMU010000060.1 GCA_020048285.1 bacterium
ACCGCATTGGTTCTGCGCAGGATCACACGAGCGACGGGTTACTTCAGGCAATCGTCCAAGTTTCCCGAGATTCGAGCGAAGTGGAGCATTTCAAGCAGAAAGCAGAAAGTCTCGGTGCTAAATTTGGCTATACAGAAACGGAAGTTGAACAGATTCTTCAACGGACAAAACAGCAGGAGGAACTTCGTGCAAAGCGAAGTGAACTTCACGTTCTGAACGCCCGAAGTACGATTCATTTCATAAAACGTTATCTCGCTGAATTTACACGCTATGGACATCCTTTTTCCGTAGTGCTTCTCTCGTCAAATGTCGCCTTTGAAGAGAACCTCGCTTTTCTCGATCAAGTATCGCTCTATATAAATGACACATTCCGAACGCTTGATCTCGTTGGGCAAGTTACGATCAAGGGGAAATCGCAACCTATTATCATTTTACCCATGACAGACAGTCGCGGATTGGTTTCGCTTCGCGAGCGGTTCCGTGCAATTCCTGGTGCCGGAGAGTATATTATCACCGCCGTTGCTGTCGATATGGCACATCGCACCACTAGTTTTGAAAGAATTATGAAAATGTTATTGAAAAAACATGTCCTGAAATTTCAGGACAGCGGAAAGGATGACAAGTGAAAAACACCGTACTTATTGTGGGTAATGGCGGACGTGAACATGCACTTCTGAAAGCAGTTTTACGATCAGGAAGAGATATTACGGCATTTGCATACCCCGGAAGTTGCGGCATGGAACGCGATGGCTGTATTTCCGTTAAAGCTGATATAACAAATTGGAATGATCTCGCAACATGGGCCAAAGAAAACGGTGTAGATTTGGCAATAATTGGGCCTGAACTTCCTCTTACAGAAGGCATTGTGGATATATTTCTAGGTGCAGGAATCCCTTCCTTTGGACCTTCGAAGCTTGCAGCCCAACTTGAAGGTAGCAAGCATTTTTCAAAAGAAATCATGAAAAAATATGGCATTCCAACTGCCGAATATGAAACAGTAACAAATCGCCTCGAAGCTGAAGAATACTTGGAAAAAGTTGGTGGTGCTCCAATTGTAATTAAAGTTAGTGGCCTCGCTGGTGGTAAAGGTGCTATAGTTTGTGAAACACAAGCTGATGTAGATGCTGCAATCGAAGAGATTTACGGTAAAGGATCATTTGGCGAAGCTGCTGATCAGGTTGTTATCGAAGAGATGATGTACGGTGAAGAAGCATCAATATTTGTTGTAACAGACGGCGAAGGATATAAGATTCTTCCCGCAGCACAGGATCACAAACGCATTTTTGACAATGACAAAGGACCCAATACTGGTGGAATGGGAGCTTACACTCCAGCTCCAGTCGTCACAGATGAAATTTTATCCCGAGTCGAAAAAGAGATTATCAAACCTACACTTTCCGCTATGATCAATGAAGGAATGCGCTATCAAGGACTTCTTTACGTTGGTATTATGCTCACTGATAAAGGGCCTCGTGTCGTTGAATATAATTGCCGATTTGGTGATCCCGAAACAGAAGCAGTTCTTCCTATGGTCGACTGCGATTGGTACCAACTGTTCCGAGCTTCAGCCTTGGGAGGTATTGAAAACATCGATTGGTCAATTCGGTCTGGATTTACATCGACAATCGTTCTCGCTTCTGCGGGATATCCAGCTACATCCGACAAAGGCCGTGTTATAACCGGAGTTGAAGTTGCCGATGCAATCGAAAATGTAGATGTGTATCACGCGGGAACTGCTCTAAATGCAAAAGGTGAACTTATCACGAATGGTGGGAGAGTTCTTGCTGTAACGGCATTTGGTGAAACACTGCAAGCTTCAATTGAACTTGCATATACAGCAGTTTCAAACATTAAATATGAAGGACTACAATTCCGAACCGATATCGGTAAAAAAGGTTTAGCTCGTTTTTAATCGTTAAACGTTTTTTTTATCGAAAGTAGAAAAACTTTCAAATTCACGAATTAAGTAATAGACAACCTATTGAAAGTAATGGTAATATCTTCAATGAGTTATTTGATACTACTACTGACATCCTGTTCGTTGTTGGCTTCTGCTTATGCTATAACCGTTCCTGCTAGAATTCAGTCAATGTTAAATATTACAGAGGATACTGACCCCGAAGCATTTTTGCATTCTCTTGGGAGATTAGAAAAATTGTACCTTTCGATGTCAATCGTCCCTTTAGTATTGATACCATTACTGGCTTTTTCTGATTTCGCGAGGGGAGTACTGTATGCATCATTTTTGGCTCTTTTGTCACTTAGTGGTATCATTTTTCGCAAATTGTACGTCAAATGGAAGCGTGCAATTATTTTGGAATCAACACTCGAAATAATAATCTATTGCGATATACTTCGAACTGGAGTAGTTGCATTCGCGGGGTAGGATATGATTAACTTAACACCGTTAAAAGATGAAGAAGTCGTTCAACATACGACTATCTTTGCGCAAGCAATAGCAAATGCTGCCCGCGATTTATGCGGTGTTGACTTTACTGTAGATCACGCCTCTTCAACAGCTCCTATCGAACTCAATTTAACCGATGTCACAATCTTTACTAATTTCACGGGAACAGTTCAAGGGAATTATTCTATCAATATGTGCAAAGGGTGCGCTGCTGAGATATTAGGTGTTTCGATAGAAGATGATGAAAATGAGTTTGACACAATTGCATCTGGTTTATTTGAAGAAATTTTAAATGTCGCAACGGGAAAAACAATTGAAAATCTCAAAGCTCAATTTGGCTTTCTTACATTTAATTCTCCAGTAATTACATTGGGTAAAATTCGCTTTCCACGGTATCGAAGTTGTTCCATTTATCTTACCTCGATAGCTGGAAATATGTCGGTAAATTTTGCAATTAACATGGCAAATTTAGAAATCACTGACAAATTACTTGCCACGATGAAAAACCTAAGAAAACAGCAGAGTATATCATACAAAGATGCCCTTACAGGAATTTATAATCGCGCTTATTTTGAGTATTTTAAATCTAAATTATTCGGGCATAAACGCCCATTGAGTTTAATAATTTTTGATGTGGATAAGTTCAAGGACATCAACGATTCATTCGGGCACAATTGTGGCGATAAGGCACTTAAACACATTGCAGATATGGTTAATAAAAATATTCGTGACACCGATATACCAATTCGCTATGGTGGCGATGAGTTTATAATTCTTCTCGAAGAATCGCCCCTTGTGGGTGCAATTCGTTTAATTGAACGAATAAGCAACTCTTTAAACAGTACTTTTATTGATTCTGACACTGCTGACGAACGGTTTTCTGTTGCTATCAGTGCGGGTATTGCAGAGCACGTTTCCGGCGAATCATTTGAAGAACTCTTTCGCAAGGCCGACAAGAATCTCTACAAAGCTAAAAATGCGGGGAGAAATCAGTTTTGCTTCGAGTAGCACATAATAAATATTATGTAAACAAAGACTCGCAACGAGGTGATCATTGTTAACATTGATGCTTATTAGTGAAAATGTGAGAGAGCGCCGTATTTTACAAATGGCGTTTGAACAACATCAAATAAAAGTTATTGAAGCTTTTCCAGATCGTGCAAGTTATCTTAAAGCTTTGCAATATATTCCCGACTTTGTCGTCATTGAATTTCCTCAAAGTTACACTGATCAGATAAATTTTTCAAAAAACATTTTTTCGGCAATATCCAAAAAGAAAAAAATTCTCATGCTTGGCTATGGTCAGGAAATGGTTGCTGGTGAAGAGCGAGCGGTAAAAGCTACAGGTATAAAACATTATCTGTTGCGTCCTTTGAAATTTTCGTTGATGATGAAATTTCTTGAAGAGCATCTTGGTGTCTTTGCACCAGAACAGATGGTTTGGAAACACAACAAAAAACATACAGATGATTCGAACTATATTGAAACACTGTTTAATATCGACATCCTCCCCACTGTCAAACTAGAATTAATGTCTGAACGAATTGAATCATTAATGGCTTTTCCATTTACAGTCTTGCGCGTATTGCAACTCACAGAAGATTCTCGAAGCGGCGCGACTGACCTTGCGAAAGTTATTAATGCTGATCCTGTTATATCCGCTAGTATTCTCAAGATGGCGAACACTGTCTTTTTCGCCAGTAGAAACCGAAGAATCACGACAATTGCTGATGCCATAGTCAGGATTGGTTTTACGGAAACCAAACATCTTACAATGACAATGAGTGTAATGAACTCAATGAGTAGTACTACGGAAAATATCGGTTTCGATAGAATGCAATTTTGGCATCACAGTATGGCTGTAGCTGTTATATCTGAAAAAATTGCAAAAGGAATTAATGGTATAAACAGTTCTGAGCTTTTTCTGTCAGGACTTCTTCACTCCTTCGGGATTATTCTTATCGATGAATTTTTCGCTGAACTGTTTGAAAAACTTCTCATCAGAACGACAGACCGTGGCTACACTTTTACGGAAGCTGAACGCGAACTCATAATAATATCCCACATGGACTTAACATTCCGTCTGTTTGATTCATGGCAAATACCTCACGAAATTGTTGACGCAATTCGCTTTTCTGAAAAAACCGAAGATATTCTTATTAAAGAAACGAAAAATATTTCCAAAGCCGAACTTACGGGACTTATTCTCCACTGCGCAGATGTAATAGCCAAATCACTTTCGTTAGGCCGTGAGTGTGATAGTGTTGTATCTCATTTAGATAGCACAATTCTCGAGCTTCTCGAAATGAAAAACGGTGTAAACAAAAACTATATTGAATCGATTGATCGAGAAATTGAAATTTTTAGGAAATTTTTAAAAATCGATGACGAAGTAACTCCAGAAAAAGAGTATGTGGGGAAAGAAGTTCTACTCGTAGCCCCGCCACTCCCCTTCTTTGTACCTATCGAATTCTACTTGCAGCGTCTTGGATTTACTGTACTTCGTTGCACTGAAAACCACGATATCTCTGGGTTTGATGAACGATTTTCATTTATAGTGTTTTGGTATGAAACAATGTCTATCTCTTCACAGATTGCCACGTTTGCGGAATTGCGCTCTATAGACACGCGTGAACCGATCAAAATGATTGTATTCGAAGAGTCCGTTTCATCAAACAAGGAAGGCTCAACTCACTTTTTCGAAAACCACTTAGACCTGCGTTTTGTCACCGCGACTGTTCAAGAAATTGTAAATCCATGAAAATGGTATTATGCGCCGGTCAACTCGCCTGTTACCCCAATGATGCACTTGTCAATATTGAAAAAGTTTCAATGCTCGTCAATTCGCTTCCTCTTTCAGAAAATTCAATTTTCGTATTTCCAGAACTTACAGATATTGGATACAATATAGCTTCGGTACCA
>JAIFMU010000260.1 GCA_020048285.1 bacterium
AAAAGGGCTGGATCTTTCGATTCAGCCCTTTTGTATGGAAATTTCTTTAAAAACTTAGTGTGAAACGTGTACACGTTCGTTTTTAGTCTGTTCGATTTCGCCGAGAAGTTCGTCGAACCATGGAAGATCGATGTTGAACGGTTTTCCACCGGCGATCCGTGGGAATTCGATCGCGCGAAGGCGGTTGCCTTGATCTTCATCGTGGCCGATTACACCTGATTCACGGCGAAGGGCACAGTCAACGGCGAGGTCAGTACACGATTTGATCAAGTTCAAGTCGCGACGGTTTGCAGCTGCAGCGCGCGCGTAGTATCCTGATTTCTGTACGAGTACTTTTTCTGCGCCGAGCATTTTTGCGAACTGCTCACCGAACCATTTACCAGGGTTAACTGCATCGAGTTTTACGTGGCCGAATGCATCGCGTGGAACTTCCTGTCCCGCAGCTTCCAACTGAGCAATAATTGCTTCAACGCCAGCACCTTCAGAGATGAAAATGTTTACGCCGTTGTGTTCGTCCATGATTTTTGAAAGACGAGCAGCTTCAGCTTCAAGATCGATTTTCATTTCAGGAACAAATACTGCGTGAACATCTTTGCGCATTTTCGCAAGACCAATTTCAGGAAGGAAATCGAGTGCGTCAAGGCGTTTGCGATATTCAACGGCAGTTGCAGCGGTGAGCCAACCGCAGTTACGACCCATTACTTCGTGAATAATAAGCATACGTGGATTTGCCGAGTGTTCAGCAACAACGTTTTCAAAATATTTCGCACCCTCTTCTGCAGCTGTCCAAGCGCCGAGAGACTGACGGATTGGAAATACGTCATTGTCGATGGTTTTAGGAAGACCAACAACGGTAAGATTGTAGTTGTGTTCTTTAAGGAATGCTGCAAGGTCTGCAGCGGTGGTGTTTGTGTCATCTCCACCGATCGTGTGAAGAACATCTACGCCATCTTTTGTAAGCTGATTAGCAGCTACTTCGAGTGGGTTCTGTCCTTCTTGAACGAGTCCGCGTTTAACGCAGTCTTTAACGTTGGTAAGTTTCACACGGCTATTGCCGATAGGTGAACCACCGTGTTCGTGAAGGATCCATGCATTTTCGCGAACATTATCAGTGATTTTGATATGTTCACCAGCAAGAAGTCCTTTGTATCCGCCGACATAGGCAATGATTTCCACGTCTGGAGCAATTTCGGTATACCGTTCGATAAGTCCACCAACTGCTGAAGAAAGACATGGAGCAAGTCCACCTGCGGTAAGAAGCGCTACTTTTTTGACACTCATGAGATCACCCTTTGGTTTGATTCATATAAAATTGTTTATTTCACAATCTGTATAACTCGTAAATCCGCTGTAAAATAATTCAGCGACACCTACTTTTTCAACTGACAACTGAGGAGATTTGGCGATAAAAAAGCCGTGGTGATCAGAATGATCACCACGGCTCGGTATTTCGAGAGAAAAAAACTTATTTGAATTCTTTTGGAGAGAGTACTAATGCTGTTTTTCCCTGTTCAAAGGTACACTCCGCCCATGAATCTGTGTCCCATTGAATTAGAGCAATTCCCGTACTGAGAAGATGTTCGAATTCATAGCCAGTGGCAAGGATACAATCGGTGAGTCCGGGATTGTGAGCCACAATAGCAACGCGATTTAGGTCGTTGTCAAGAATCGCAATTTTTGATTCAATGTGCTCTTTTGAAGCGAGGTATAGCGACGAGTGAATCTCAGTTGGACAGGTTGCACGGCCGAAAAGTAAGCGAAGTGTATGTGTTGAACGAATCGCGTCACTGGCGAGTACGAGACTCGGTTCAAGGTGTTTTTCGTGAAGAACATGGGCCATGAGTTTTCCATCGTGGATCCCTTTTTCAGTAAGGGGGCGATCGTGGTCCGCAAGGTTTGCGTTGTCCCAGCTCGATTTTGCATGTCTAATTAAAATAATCTCTTTCATATTCAACCTCCGAAAATAACGTACAACAAAACAAGTAGCTAATTCTTTATCAATTGATTATATAGAATATCATTATTCTATATATTTGCAATGAATACCTTCAGTAAAATGTGATTTTTGTAGAAATGCCTTATTCAGAGCAGTGATTTTCGGTATAAAAAAAGACGAACCAAAGTTCGCCTTGATCTATGCTCGTAGAGAAACAAATTACCCTTGAATTTCAGCAATGATGTGATCGATCTCTTTGCGGAGTTTTTCGTCGACTTCAAGATCTTTGTCAATTTTTTTACAAGCGTGAATCACTGTAGAGTAATCGCGATTGCCAAACTGAAGACCAATTGTTTGAAGTGTGTGTTTGGTCAGTTGGCGCGAAAGATACATTGCTATATTTCGAGGATACGATACTGTTTTGATACGAGTGTGGGCGCGAAGTTGATTTGAACTGATATTAAAGTAGTTTGCAACTTTTTCTTGAATCAGTTCAACGGTGATCCGTTCTTTCTGTTCACGCCGGAAATCGGTGAGGAGTTCTTTGACTGTGTCAAGATCGAGTTCTCTATTCGCGAAAATAGAAGATGCCAATACCTTTGTGAAAATCCCTTCGAGTGCACGAACATTTGATGTCTCTTGCGACGCAATAAAGGTCATAACTTCATCAGAGAGTTGGATATTATCGCTCTTGGCTTTTTGTTGAAGAATCGCAAGTCGCGTTTCGAGCGTTGGTGGTTGGATGTCAATTTTGAGTCCGCCCTTGAGCTGACTGATCAATCGCTCTTCCATGTCGGGGATCTGCTCAGGATGGCGGTCTGATGTGAGTACGATCTGCTTTTTGCTGTTGATAAGTTTGCTGAAAATTGCGAGGAACTGTTTTTGTGTTCCCGGTTTTTTGCTGAAAAACTGAATATCATCAACAAGGAGAAGGTCAACATCGTGGAATTCTTGAATAAAAGCATGCACATCACCGCGGTTTTCAACGAAACGGCTGAGGAAATCGAGGGCGGTTATATAGTATGCTTTTTCTACCGTCGATTCATTTTTTGCATAGTGACCAATAGCCTGAAGGAGGTGAGTTTTTCCTAAACCGGTATTTCCATAGATGATAAGCGGGTTGTAGGGCGTTTTTCCTGGAGCTTCTGCAACGGCGATAGAAGAAAGAAATGCCACCGAGTTGGTAGCTTCATCCTGAACAAATCGATCAAAGGTGTATTCGGGGTAGAAAAGTTCGAAATTGACCACTTCGGTGGGTGTCGGTTCCGCATCGTGAAGCGTCCGCTCGATTGACAACGTGCGCTGTTCTGCACGAGGTTCCATCTTGAGAAGTTCTGCTTTTGCTTCGAAAGCAACAGTGGAAATAGAGTGTGAAGTCTCTTTTTTGAGAATTTGAAGAATAAGTGATGAGTAGTTAGCTTCAACGATCTCCACGTGCATATCACTGGCAAGTGCAATAATTGCGGTGCCATTTTCTACGCGTAGAAATTCACTTTTTTTGAAGTAAGAATCATAGCTCGCGGGGTAGGGAAGTTCCGCTTTAATCGCACTGAGAACGATTTCCCAGTCGCTTGCGTAGTCCCAAATAATTTCATTCTTAAGAAGCGCCATTATACCCTGCAAAACTCTCTTGAAATTCAACGGATTCTGTCGGTCTCTTATGCAAAAAATCTAGAAAAATCAAGGACTTTTTAGAAAAAAGAGAACTCTATAAAAATACTAAAAAGATGCTTTTCAACCAAGAAAAATATGCATTTTTATCAAAAAAAGTCTCGGTCCGCTCCGGTACTCACTTTAATGCTTTTAAATTAGCTCGATAGTAAAGTTTGACGAAGATTTTCCGATACTGTATACTAGGAAAATACTATTACAGGGAGGTTGCTATGTTGCAGTCAGTTCAGGGAGGATCAAACCTCCCATCGAAAAATCCGTTGGTTGGAAAGTATCCGCCAATGAAAAAAGAGGATAGTGGATCAGCGTCATCGATGCACTATAGTTCAGATTCTGTATCGATTTCGTACAAGAACAGTGACGGTGAAGAGTTTTCGCTAGAAATGGAACGGATCGAATTTAAAAGCACTAATCTATCTCGTTATTCTGATGATGAAAAAGAACATTGGCGCGATGTGGTAAAGCAGATCAAAGAAGAGTTCAAAAAGTTTAAGAGTGAGGGCTTGAAAGGGTTAATATCTGGCGAAGATTCAATTCGCAAAGGTGAAAAAATCGATTTTAGTAAGCTTTCTATTGAAGAGCTCAACAAAAAAACGGATGAACTGGAAGAGCTGATGCCTGAAGCATGGCGACCTGACGCTGTATCTGAACGAATCGTCCAGTTTGTTACATCGTTTTACGGAAAAGCTGAATCAGAGGGCGAAGAGTTTTACAAAATCGCTCTTGCTGCAATCAATAACGGTTTTGGCATGGCGAATCACGAGTTGGGAAAACTTCCCGGCGACATTGAAAATGTTATCACGCGTACTCGCGAAATGGTTCAACAGAAACTTGATCGTTGGGCGAAAGAGATGGGGATCGATGTTGATAAGGAATCAGACGGGGCTTTACCTCCGGCATCCGTAGATACGACCAAGGGTGGGATTGATATTACTGGATAGATTCGAATGATAGCTTCATTCAAAGGGAATTCGCAAGAGTTTCCTTTTTTTTGCCCTTCGGCTCACGTATATTTCGACTCTTCAAAAAGGAGCGAAGAATGTTGTGTGTAGATCTCCATAGCCACTCTCTGTTCAGTTGTTGCGGTATGTTTACATATATGGAACTTCTCAATCGCGCAAAAGAGATCGGTCTTGAAGTGCTGGCAATTACTGATCACGGAAAAGCCGTGGGAGGGAAAATTCCCGGAACATTTTATGAACGGATGGTTTCCCCTATTCCTGAAGTGATACTTCTCAAGGGAATTGAGTGTAACGTTCTCGATGATTCTGGATCAATTGATTTGGATTGTTCGAAATTGAAATGGATTGATATCGTTCTTTTGGGACTTCACAAGAACCTTCCCGTGAAAGAGTCTTCACAGATAAATACGGGGCGACTTGTTGCTGCAATCGAAAAAAATCCTGCTGTAGATATTATAACTCACCCCAATGATCCCAATTTTCCTGTTGATTTTCGTGAACTCGCTCGAGTTGCTCGCGCATACGGAATCGCGTTGGAATTAAATAATTCAAAAATTATGTACGGAAGAACCACAGTAGAACACACGCGAGGGATGTTAGAGATCTTTGCCAATGAGGGCGTTCTGCTCACGGTGAATAGCGATACGCACGCCATTCATGAATTGGGAAGGGATGAAGAGGTTAGGCCGATTATCGACGCGGTTGGGTATCCATCTGAGTTGATCGTCAATCGAAGTC
>JAIFMU010000247.1 GCA_020048285.1 bacterium
GACATCGTTTTCAAAAAGCTTTTCGGTAGTGAAGAGAACAAAGACATCTTACTTTCACTGATCAATTCCATTCTTCCTCAAAATGAACAGATTACCGAAATTGAATTGGCTAATCCGTATAATATTGCGGACTACATCGATGGAAAGATTTCCATTCTTGACATCAAAGCAAAAGATGAAGATGGCAAACTCTACGACATCGAAATGCAAGTTGGCGAACAAGGATACTACGGGAAACGGTCACTTTACTACTGGGGAAAAACCTACACTGGTCAAATTGATACCGGCGAAATGTATTCAAAACTCAAAAAGACCATCGTCATTTCTATTTTGGATTTCAAATATTTCAAAGATGATGCACGAGTTCACCGGATTATCCGAGCGAAAGATGTTGAGAGTAATGAAGAGTATCAAGAACTCGACTGTTTTGAACTTCACTTTATCGAACTGAAGAAGTTCAGTAAAGAGCTTTCTGCACTGACAACCACGCTTGATCGTTGGATTACCTTTCTCACAAAAGCGTATGAATACGAAAAAGGAAATGTACCCGAAGAACTCTCCAAAGATCCCGCTGTTAAAAAAGCAATTGAAAAGCTCGATGTGATCTATTTGGATGCAAAAGAGCGTTTGATCTACGAGCAGGAACAGAAACAGATGTGGGATGAGCAGGAGAAGATGCGGACTGCAGAAGAAAAGGGCGTTGCAAAAGGAATCGAAGCGGGAATTCTAAAAACTGCTTCACAGTTCAAAAAAGCGGGAGCGTCAATAGAATTGATTATTGATGCAACGGGATTGAGTCGTGAAGAGATTGAACAGCTATAACCATCGCCGTTGGGGTGACTGACGCACCCCACGGCAATGTTAGTGTTGTAAACGATCAAGCGATTAAACGACAAAACGCAAATCGGGTTGTCAAAGATTTGAGAGAACGGCGAAAGTCGTTCTCTTTTTTGTGATATCAACAGCACAATAATATATCTTTCATAAAATTTTCAATATTTAACCCCATAATTTCAGCCACAAATGAGGTACCCGTGCACATTTACCGCATAGTTTCAACATTGCTATTACTACTACTCCCCCTTTTCTCGCAGGAAAAACCCAAGAACATAGCCGTGGCAGATCTTGATGCAATTGGTGAATCTGAACAAGATGTTTCGGTTCTTACCAACAAACTTCGTAATGATCTCATCTTGTTGGGTACGTATAATGTTATTGAACGTGGCGATATGGACAAGATATTGGCTGAACAGAAGTTCCAGCAAACAGGGTGTACTTCACAAGAGTGTGCAGTTGAAATTGGGCAACTTCTCAATGTGAGTCATATAGTTAGTGGGTCAATATCAAAACTCAGTACTCTTCATTATGTCAATGTTAAATTGATTAATGTTCAGACCGGTCAAGTCGAAGTAAGTTTCGAAGAAAAAATCGATGGTGATATTACACAAGTATTCGAAATTGCAATGCCTTCTCTTGCTGCGAAACTGAGCAACTCAGCTAAAATTGCAAAACAAGCAAAGGTTAAAAAGGGAACTACAAAAAAACAGCACGTCCAATTATCACCTGAGCAAAAGAAAAAACGCCGTAATCTAATAATCAAGATAACCTCGGCTAGTGCCACAGCAGTAGCCCTTGGTGGTGCACTCTATTATAACCACAAGTTTGATTCCTATCAAAATGAAATGGTAACTCTCCAGAACAAAGCACTTGCCGAAGGTAATGGAGCACGCTATAACAGTTCCTTTGAAAATAAGGAGGCACTTCGCGATAAAGCCCGAATCTATCGAGGACTTGGGTACGGTACAGCAGGTGCATGTGCAACACTATCCGAAACTGGCATCCCACATGTTTCAATCAGTGCGTGATCCACAAACACGAAACGGGATAACGGCAGAAATAATCGTACCTGTTCCGTATGAACCGTTCTGCCAGTGGGAATCGACTGTTCGGGGTAAACGCCCTGCAGAGTATCTCCAAATGAAAGAACGGGTTACTACTGTTCTTTTAAAACAGTTTTTGGAGCTTTTCCCGGAACTTACTAATTCTATTGCATATACAGAACTTGGAACCCCTTTAACCTTCAGAGATTATTGTAACCATACTGGTGGCTCATTGTATGGTATGGGTGCTTCACCAGAAAAGCTTAATGGATCTCTCACACTCCCCGCATCACCTGTAAACGGCCTCTATTTTACTGGAGGCGATGTTTTTTCTCACGGTATCTTTGGCGCATTTACCGGCGGCGTAATCACCGCTTCATCAGTGCTGAACAAAAATTTATTTCGATCATAGGTATCACCATTTCACCAAATAAATAATGTGGGTTAGGGCAGGAGGGGCAGTGGTAAAACTGATAATGGACAGAGAGTTTCTCTGCGGAGTTAACAATATTGATTACGCAGGTATAGCATTTAACAAATTTCCGATCGAGCTTGCTGATGAGATGCGGCTTTTGTGGTTTAACTCGTATATTGGTGAATATCGGGACTTTGTTCGTAAATTTGGGATCTTTGGATATGTTGCAGACAATTCTGTTCGGTATCACAAACCTGTTTTTTTGGGTGAAACGGTAACCGTTCAGACGAAGCTTCGGGAAATAAACGAATATTTCATTACATTTCGGCATATAATTTCGACTCCTTCTGGAGCAAAAAGTAGTACGGTAACTCAGAGGCTGGTATTTTTTAATCAGAATACTGCTTCTAACCAGCGCATTTCAGAGTTGCTCCCTCTAATCGAAGGATATTTTGGCACTGAGCGTGCCATTTCAACTTGTGAGATACTTAAACAGGAACTTTGAGGCAGGCAACCAGTTTTGAGCGGATTATTTTTGAATCTTGTGGCCTTGTATCAATAAACCATGTGTGAAGTAAGTGAATAAACGCCTGAAGATCGACTCTTCAGGCTCCTTGGGATTAGCATCTTCTTTTATGTTTCAGTTCTTTTAGGATCATGTTCCCAATCTGAATTCCGGAATCGAGATTTGGTGAAACTCCGGCAAATCCAACCGATGATCCGGTGAGAAACAGATTTTTTATCTGACTTTTGGGTTGAGTCCGATTTTTAAAACTTTGCTGGTTATTTACAATGGCACCTAAAATTGCTCCGTCCGGTGTCATTCCATAATGGCGCATGGTGCGCGGTGTTCCGCTGAACGCCACTTTTATGTGTTGACGAATTGGAATTCCCGTAACCCGTTCAACTTTTTCGATAATAGTGTCCTGCATTCGCTGTTTTTTCAACTCATACTGTTCGGGAGATAGTTGGTCCCAATCATCCATAGGACATAATTCGACAATTGATACCGTTGAAAATCCCTCCGGAGCTAACCCAAGGTCGACATCAGCATAGTTTGTCAGGATAAATGGAGTAGTACTGCGGGATTCAGGTGTTAGAGCTGTTTCCCATAGATGGATGCGTTCACTGTTGTTGATTGTGGGGTCGAAAAAAGTAGTTGGAGCCACAAATCCATAATCTCTGATGTTGATATCCAAACCTAAGAATACCTGGAAGGCTGACAGAGTATGTGTGGTGTTAATGCATTTTTCCCGATATTCTGAGTTGATATGCGAATGACCGATCATTGATGAAAAAAGAGTGTTTACATTGATTGCCGAAAGGATAATCTTGGCATTGTACTGCTTACCGGAAGCAGTGGTGATGCCGTAGGCTCCAGTTTCATTCACGAGAATGTTTGTAACCTGATCATTCAGGAGTAGTGCTGCACCGGTGTTTTTCATATTTGTTTGGAGCCCATCAATAATAGTATTACTACCGTTATAGAAGAGATATGGGCCATCATCAAAATATGAATAATTGAGGGATGTCATAAGGAACCCGTTGAGTTGTTCAGAAGAACTTCCAAAGTATGGGGTCAATGTACTTAAAACCCATTGAAGTGATGGGTCGCTGATCATCTTTAGTACATCTGCATAAGTTTTGCCTGCGAGTTGTTTAATTGCACGAAATCGTTTTAGTCCAATAGTACGAAGTTGTGGATTGTTGCTTTTTAGCATTAATGCAAAAATTGCACTGATTGGATGCTGTTTGGGCACACGGGAAACTGATTTCAGCTTCATCGCATCTCTACCGCACAATTTTAGTATTGCAAAGTATTTTTTAATTTCATCGATAGATTCCGGAAAATACGAAATAAGTTGAGATTCAATTGCTGACATACCTGCAGGAAGTATATATCGTTTTGTGATCTGACTATAATTAGGATCGAACAGGACCGATTCGTAGAGGTGATCTGACTTAACAGGACGAATATCTTCGAGGTTGAGAAGTTTGAGTACCTGTTTCATGTACGATGGATCGCTATAGCCAGAGCTTTGATGTGTTGATGCTTCAAAGGTAAACTGTCCCCGTTTGAATGTGTGTACAAATCCACCAAGCTTTTTCCGCCGTTCACAAAGTGCTGTTTTTACTCCTTTGCTCGACAAGTATGATGCTGCAGACATTCCGGATAATCCGCCTCCAATAACTATTACATCAAATTCTGCCTGCAGTGTGGATGGAGCTTTTACGGGCATGTGGGGATGACTTGTGTTTGCTTCTTCTGTATTCATAATTATACTAATCCGATAAATTGTTAACTGACTGATAACTGATAAGAATTTTGATTTCCAAAATCCCTGAGAATTTCACCCGCCGAAATTCACTGGAGGCTCATAAATTCGAGATCAAAGATAGCTTTTGGGGGATAAATCAGGGATAAAAAACAGAAGAAATAAGTTGACGAACGCGGATATTCGCGAACCAAAATTCAAATAACCGGCAATTCAAACCTCAAGTGTAAAGCTCTGCCACGGCGTGAAAAAGAGTCATGCAATCATATCAAAAAAATGATCATCGCAGGTAATCGATTCCACGAACTCCGGTTCGGGGATCGGCGTAGATTTCGGTGGCGGATCGGGGTCGTTCCAGAGGTGGCAGTGGCGAAGAATCTTCTCCACAACTACCGATTGCTTGTGGTCGATAATCGAAATGATCTTCATGTTGCCACCGCATTTGGGGCAGACGAACGGATCGATCTCGAAAATCAGCTTAATCAACATTGCCCACGTCGCCACGAATTTGGCATCGATCTTTGAACTTTCGGAAGCGTTCTCGTGAGCCTTTCGCCGCTGGCCAATCTTCTTGGGGTCAAAGTAGGAAACGGACAGAAACACACGCTAAGCCCCTGTGTTTCTGTGTATCTTGAATAAATCAAGTCTGTTGCACGGAAAAACA
>JAIFMU010000121.1 GCA_020048285.1 bacterium
GTATCACCACCGAAAGAATGGTGACACTTAGAATATAAAAAACGATTGAACGCTGTTTCATGTCTCTTCCTTACTCAAGCGTTACCGAATCAACCATATCGGCGGGGATTCGTATCTTGTTCTTTTTCATCAGGATCGGATTAGCGTATTTTGCTGACCGTTGATTGATTGTTGTGCCAATCGTTTCAATAGCCGTACCACTGAGCACTGCTTTCACCTGCTCTCCGGCCCACCACCCCTGTTCTTCCGCTACTCGTGCAAAAGTGAGTAAACTATAGGGGCGCACTTCTCTGGTGGTTGTTCCCGAAGGTATTATACTATTCTTTTCAACGAACGCTTTCATTTCTCGATCATCCCATCCTTGTATTCCCACATGACTTACAAGGAGTAAAATATCTGCCGTTTTCTGATAATGAAGAAAAGCCTTTTTCCACTCCTCAGCGGTATTGACCAGTTTCCCGTCAGAGAATTGGAGGTGCAGTCTCTTTTTATAATGATCAATCTCTTTCTGTTCTGAAAGTACATTAGCTCCAAGATAGGCTACCCGTTCGCCCGTTCCAATTTTCTTGAGAAAGGCGAGCAACTCAACCACTGGAGCAACTTCAACCATACCAGTCACATTTTTAGTTGGAAATCCATACACCGAAGCATCCCAATTGAGTCCACAGAACAACACCGGAACCGTGCTGTTTTTGTAATACGGAACAATCAGCCATTTCGAAGCATCATCATCGGCGGCGACGATCACATCTGGTTTCCACTGATCCAGCTCTTTGCGTATTTCCATCGCTCGCTTTTTCTGAAACGGTTCGGTGGGATTGTTCTTGGCATCCATGCGATAAAAACGGATTTCATTATTCCCTTTTACATAAGAGTCTTTTCCCGAAGGTGTTGCAACTCCAAGCGTTTTTAGAAATGCCAATTCAATCGCATCACTCCACTCGTAGCCAGTATGATAGGAGTTGATAAAGGCGATCTTCTGAACTGCCAAACCTACAAAATTGGCATTTTCTAAAAAGTCAGTAGGGAAAACGATTTTCAATTTCGCAGCGAGAGACATATTTACGATTACTTTTGCCTTTTTGTTTTCAACTAATTGAATTTCCGAGGGTAATTTTCCTGCAAATATTTCCAGTGCCCTTTGAGCTGCCCATTCACCTTGTTCTGTAGGAACTGTGGCAAATGTGACGAGACTGTACGGTGCCATCCACGCATCCCAATTACCGGAGGGAATCTTACTGTATTGGTTAATAATCTGAATCGCTGCAGTAGAATCCCAGTCGGGAATAGAGGCACTATTTCCCAATAAAAGGATGTCTGCACTTCCTTGAATCTTTTTATAGGCATTCACCCATTCATCAAAAGTGGATACAAATATTTTGTCCAATGAAATAGAAAATCTCTTTTCGAAAAATTCAGATTCTTTTACAGCAGATGCATCATTTCCTTTTAAGAAAGCAATTCGTTCGCCCTTAGTGTGCTTTTTCAGTACTCCAATAATCTGATCAATAAGCTGAACTTCAATCATGCCCGTCACATTGGTACAAGGAAATCCGTATTCGCTGGCATCCCAGTTTACACCGGTAAAAACTACAGGGATCTTTGAATCTTTGTAAAATGGAGCTATTACAAACTTTGCGGCATTGTCATCACTGGTGATTATGAGATCTGGTTTCAGAGAATCAATAAAAGTATGAGCTCGCACCACAGCAGAATCAATCGACTCCTTATTGTTGTTTCTTTTGGTATCCATCCTTTGGTAGACAATTTCAATTTCGGGGTGATTGGCAAATACCGATGCAACCCCCTTTTCGATACCATCGCTCCACTCGTATCCCTCATGGTACGAGTTCAGAAAAAGTACTTTTTTCGGTGTAATCGAGGCGGTTTGTACTCCTTCTTTTCCGGACTGTTGGTCAGCTTTCTTGCCACAAGAGAATAGGGCAAGAGCAATACAAATCGCAAGATACAGTGAAATTGGTTTCATACGAACCTCCCCTTAAATAATATCGCATTAATTATCATTTTTGATTCCTAAAGGCTCACAAACGTTAGCATTGCAGGTACGCCTTTCCCGTTCATCGTGTAAGTACCTCGTAACAGCCTACAAATTTATGCAACGTTTATAGCCCCTGCCACCATCTCTGCCAGGTCTGCCCGGCGGAACGGTTTGTTCAGGAATCCGTTGACACCCTCTTGTTTCAGAGCAGTCATGTCCTCTTCCTTGGCGAATCCCGAGGCGATAATCACGGGGATTGTCGGATCGATTTCGCGGAGTTTGCTAAACACTTCACGACCGCCCATAACCGGCATGATCATGTCGAGAATGATCAGATCGATTTCCTCTTTTGTCTCGGCGAACGTGTTGACGCCTTCAAGACCATTGGTCGCAAGGATCACCGTATATCCGAGGTTTTCCAACAGTGCACGGGCGGTGATTCGGATCAACTCTTCATCGTCAACCACGAGAATTGTTCCGGTTCCACGACTGAGAGCTACGGTTTGATCTGTTGAAACTGCACTTTCACTGGAAACGGGAAGGTAGATTCGAAATACCGTGCCAACACCAACTTCGGAATAGACCGTGATCGCTCCACCATGTTCTTGAACCGTTCCGTACACCGCAGCCATGCCGAGTCCGGTTCCTTTGCCCGCTTCTTTCGTGGTGAAAAATGGTTCGAAAATTCGGGATTGCACTTCTGGTGGCATACCGGTTCCGGTGTCGCGAATGGCAATTTCGAGGTATTCGCCAGGATCGATTTCAAAAGCGGACAACGAACAGTACTCTTCATCGAGAGTGAGATTTTCGAGTGAGAATGTCAGTTCCCCGCCGTTCGGCATAGCGTGGGAAGCATTGATCCCCATGTTCATCAAAGCATTCTGAAGCAGTGAATCGTCGCCGATAATCGAAGATACGGCCGAACGATTTTCAACGGACACGACAATGTTTTTATTAATGGTATGTTTCAAAAGTGCGGCCGTATCAGTGGCGATTTTAAAACAGTCAACCGCCGTACTCACTTTATTTTCTTTGCGAGAAAAGAGAAGAAGCTTTTTGGTTAAATCCGATGCACGTTCCCCGGCTATGAGAATCATTTCGATAAACTCTTGCTGTTCCTCTTTTGAAAAATCAGAGATGAGTAACAGCTCTGCGGCTCCCATAATTGCGCCAAGAGAGTTATTGAAATCGTGAGCAACTCCTCCCGCAAGCTGACCAACCGCTTCCATCTTTTGCGACTGGTGAAGTTGTTCTTGTAAGACGGATTTCTCCTTTTGAGCTTTTATGAGATCGCTCACTTCCCTAAAGAACCAGATCCGCCCAAGGTTTTCACCACTATCACTTCGAACAGGCCCGGTAAATCTCACCAGTGTGCGGCCATCGTTCAGTTCAATCGTATCAGTTTGAGAAAAATCGGGATTCGCATAGAGATACTCAACTTTTTGAATAAATTCATCCGGCGATGCCAATAATTTCAAACTGTACCGCGCAGCTGCATCATCATCGCGTGATCTCATTATCTCTTCTGGAATCTGCCAAATTTCAATAAAACGTTTGTTCCAGTTAAGCATTTTCCCCTCAGCAGAGACAACCAGTATGCCTTCTTGCGTTGCATCGTACTGGGCTTGAAGCAGTGATGTCTGTTTGTAGAGTTCTTGGTTTTTACGAAGAAGTTCGAGTTGCGACAATTTACGCTGACCCAATTCACGGTGCATGGTGAAATAGAACACCGCAACGAATGTTGTAACCACGTATTCATAGATCGCTGCAGAAGAAACCAGTAAGATTGAGTTATACGCTTCAAGGAGTGTCATGGAACCCATTACAAAATGATAGAGGAAGATAAGTGGTATTAAAAAGATGAAATAATAGACGGCAATGCCAAGGATCCAAAACAGGATAAAACGTGTCACTGAGGTAATCTTTTTTGAATACTCAAAGGCAAACCAGAGTGCAGTTACTCCGATTACATGATTATAGGATTCACCAAAGAGACTCCCTTCAGGCGTAACATTAAGCACCGTAAATACAGCGAGAAAAGTGGCGAAATACCATCGGGAGAAGAATGGTATACAAATTACAAGAGCAACTTCCGCGAAATTACTGGTAACGCCATTCGACCCTGGGATTTCTATCTGCATTTTTCCCGACAACACAAGCATTGCAATCATGCCAATAAAGATCGAGATCTTTTTTGCGTAAAAAAGTATGTTCATAGATTTCCCCCCAATTATAGTAGACTGTCATTACTACTTGCTACTGTACTTTTTCCCATTGCTCCCGCCACCATCTCCGCCAGTTCCGCCCGGCGAAATGGTTTGTTGAGGAATCCGTTGACGCCCTCTTTTTTCAGAGCGGCCATGTCCTCTTCTTTGGCGAATCCCGAAGCGATAATCACGGGGATCGTGGGATCGATTTCGCGGAGTTTGGTGAATGTTTCCCGCCCGCCCATGACCGGCATAATCATATCAAGAATGATCAGGTCGATCTCATCTTTTGTTTCGAGGAAAGTATGTACACCTTCCTGGCCATCGGTAGCGAGAATAACTCGATATCCCATCGATCGAAGAAGTGCCGACGCGGTTATGCGGATCAACTCTTCGTCGTCGACAACGAGAACTGTCCCTGTTCCGATGACGGTTGGTTCTGCGAGTATTTCCCGTCGAACCGTTTCTGTTGTAATTGGCAGATAGACGTGAAATACTGTTCCCGTTCCCAATTCAGAGTAGACCACGATAGCTCCTCCGTGTTCCTGAACGGTTCCGTACACCGCCGCCATACCAAGTCCTGTTCCTTTGCCTTGCTCTTTTGTGGTAAAAAATGGCTCGAATATTCTCGACTGAACTTCCGGTGGCATGCCGGTTCCAGTATCGCGTATCGCTATCTCGAGATAATCCCCGGGAATAATTTCAAAAGGCGAAATTTCACAGTACTCCGCATCAAGTTCGAGATTTTCGAGAGTGAATGTCAACTCGCCGCCATTTGGCATGGCGTGACTGGCGTTGATTCCCATGTTCATAAATGCATTTTGCAACAGCGAATCATCGCCGATAACCGATGTGTGAGTGGCGCGGTTTTCCACATGGATCGCAATGTTCTTGTTGATCGTGTGTTTCAACAGAGCTGCGGTATCTTCCACAATTTTAGCGCAGTTCACGGCGGTGCTTACTTTAGCTCCTTGCCGTGAAAAAGTAAGCAATAATCGGACTGTTCCGATTCGGATATTCCTCCGATTTTCAATAGTTCTACAGCTCCCATGATCGCACCAAGAGCGTTATTAAAATCGTGAGCCACTCCTCCTGCGAGCTGGCCGATTGCTTCCATTTTTTGCGATTGGTGAAGTTGTTCACGAAGACGTGTCTGCTCTGACTCATTGCGAACTCGTTCTGTAATATCTTGAATGACCCCACGAATAGCAATGGCAACGCCATTTTCATGAACCATGTTCCCCACCGTACGAACATTTTTAATCTGTCCCTTTGCGGTGAGAATGCGCGCTTCAAAATCAAATGAATCACCTGTTTCAATTGCTTTTCGTATGGCGTCGGTCACCCTCTGTTGATCATCGGCGTGGTAAAAACAAATGGCTTCTTCAATGGTGGGCTGTTTTCCCGTTTCACGTTCATGAATCATAAAGGTTTCTTCAGACCAGATAAGTGAATCGTTTCTCAAATCGATTGTCCATCCACCGACATGTGCGATCTGAGCCGTTTCAAGTAGACGAGTTTCTCTTTCTGCAAGCGCCTCTCCCGCTAATTTTCGTTCAATAATATCCTTAGAGAGTAGATAATTGCTATACCCAAGATTAGCGATAAGATTTGCTAATTCACTGTAGAATGTCAATGCATCATTCACCTGCTTTTCCGGCCAACGAGGCACCCTTGCCAGTGCATCCAAATACAATTCTTCATCATAGCCAAATTTTTTTGCTTGGGCACGGAATGTTTCATAATCGAAACTCTCGCTGTCGAACAAAAACTGTCCCAGAAAGATATTGCCAACATGGCGCCCGGCGACAAAAATGGGTGTTGAAATATCCCACATACTATTTTTGCAGCGATACTTTTTAAACAACCCTTCCTGAACATTTGTTGTTAATTCCGTGTCGCTTTCAACGCATAAACGGCATGATTCTTTATTAATTCGATGAAATTTTGTGCAGATATCCTGCCAACCGGTACCCACCAGAACATTTCCATGCAAATCGATAATTCCAATGCCCATTTGAGTCAACGGAAACAGCGTATCCATAAGTTTTTGAAAAAGAGCCGTATCAAAGATATCTGCCAGTTCCAACTCCTCAAGAGCAGCGTTGACAGAACTGATTGCCTCACATTTTCTGCGATATGTATCTTCGCTCTCCCGCAACGTCTTTTCGGCAGCCTTGCGATCGCTGATATCCTCCAGAAGAGCGGAAAATGTATTTGTTTCGGTTGAAAACAGACGAATTCGGTACCATTTATTCATCTGTTCACAATAGTGTTCAAATTCCTTTTCCTTGCCGTGGTGTGGCACATTTTCGGATACCATTAGCCAGTCAAACACCATTTTCCCGTCATCATGTACAACCTGTTGAACTGTTTTTCCGAGTAATTTCTTAGAAGATTGGTCGGTCATTTTTTCGAATGCCTCGTTTATCTCAATAAATTCATAATCGAAAAATTTTCCCGTGGCATTTGTCAGGCCACGGAATTGAGCATACCCGAGGGTAGCGCTATCGAAAATTGGGTACAGTATACGATTCATATTGTATTCTCCTTCGAAATCAATGCGTTATTATGAACCATCTCAGCCAGTTCATCCCGCCGGAATGGTTTCTGAAGGAATCCTGAAATTCCTTGAGCACTCATTGCTTCGAGATCTCCCTCTTTTGAAAACCCCGAAGAAAGCACGATTGGAATTGTCGGATCAATTTCGCGGAGTTTGGCAAACGCTTCACGGCCGCCCATGATCGGCATGATCATGTCGAGAATGATTAGATCTATTTCATCTTTTGTTTCGGTAAAGGTTTCGACCCCTTCGAGTCCGTTGGTGGCAAGAATCACCCGATAGCCCATAGATCGAAGCATGGCAGATGCGGTACTGCGAATGAGCTCTTCATCATCGATAATCAATATGGTACCGGAGTCAGAAACAATCGGTCGCGATTCAATAGCCTGCGGTGGCGTATGAGAAAACACGGGCAAATAGATATGAAAGACCGTTCCGCGCCCCAGTTCGGAATAGACAAGAATAGAACCACCGTGTTCCTGAACCGTCCCGTACACCGCCGCCATTCCCAGCCCCGTTCCTTTGCCCGCTTCTTTTGTGGTGTAAAATGGTTCAAAGATTCGCGACTGAACGTCTGGAGACATACCGGTTCCGGTATCTCGAATAG
>JAIFMU010000077.1:0-4350 GCA_020048285.1 bacterium
GTGCGGGAACGAAGAAGTGAACCAGTAAGATCGATGGATCCAGGCAAGTGAAGAGTCAAATTTGCGCCAAGTACGGACCTTTCACCATAATTGTTCCGCAAAAAGCCTTCGTTTTTCCAGTGTGAAAGTGTCAATCCATAGTCGGCAAACTTTCCGATTGATTTTGTATGACCAAAGGAAGCGTTCACACTCTGATCGAGAATCTTTTTGCTATCCCACTGGGGAGTAACGCCGTACTGAACAGAAGTGCGCGTCTGATTCACCGATTTGGCATCGATCGTGGTAATTTTTATCACACCACCCAGCGCATTGCCATACTCAGCCGATTTGGTTCCGCGGATCAGTTCGATCGAAGCAATCTGTTCGACCGGAATCGCGTTCCAGTCGATCATATCGCCGCCGAACGATCCCGCTCCGCTCATGAGTCTACCGTTGAGCAGCACGGCATACCGATTCTCGTCGAATCCGCGAACCATGACGCCACGCGCCTTGATCGATCCGGTGCGGCGCGAAAGATCTACGCCAGCTAAATCAGCGAGAAACGAGTCGAGCGTTCGAGATCCAGCGATTCGTCGAAGTTGTTCCCCCGAAATCTGAACGGCATTCGACACAATAAGTGAATCGGTGATTAATAGTGTATCAAGATTAACTGTTTTCATTTCAGCCATGATAAGAGAAACAAGCGAGAGAGCTAGCATTGGTGTATTGCGTTTCAAAAAATGATCCTTAGTGATTGTAAAAGCTATATCTTGCAGAACAAATACGATTAGAATATAGTATCTATCAAACGTCTTCATTTAAGAGAAACAATACTATTATTTAGTTGAAATGTGACTCAGGTTACTCATTGTATTTTAATATATGTTACCACTCTACAATAGATAGCGGGAACCACAAGCCCTGTATTTGAGACGAAATGAATCAGCAGCAAAACCTATTTTACCACATTCACCAAGGAGGATTCGTGACCGACCATACCAAACAACTAATCTACCACTGCAAACAATGCAACGCCGAACTCATTGTTCCTGCGGGGGTGACCGATCTAATCTGTCAATATTGTGGTCACAGTGAAGAAATAATTACCCAATCAACCATCGTCGAACGCGATTATCGCGCCGCACTAGAAACAATTGCCCGTGAATCAATCTCAATGGAACTGACCATGATTCACTGCGACGGTTGCGGAGCCGACATTTCTGTTGATTCTAAATCACAGGCAAATGCGTGTCCCTACTGCGGAAAAAGCTATATCACTTCTAACTATCAAACTGGCCGGATATTCACGCCATCGGGAATTCTCCCCTTTGCGATCACCCGCGAAAATGGCACGGAACGCTTCAAATCATGGGCAAAAAAACGGTGGTTCGCGCCCAATGATTTCACTCGTTCCACCAAATCAGCCGACACAATTCGCGGTATCTACCTTCCTTTTTGGACCTTTGATACTACTTCCCATTCGGACTACACCGGTGAACGGGGAGAATATTACTATGTTTCCGAAAAGCGAACCGTCACTGAAAATGGTCGCAATCGCACCGAAACGGTTCAAGTGCGAAAAACACAGTGGCACAAAACCTCCGGAAATGTGATATGCCGTTTTGATGATCTACTGATCTGTGGTTCCGATTCACTGCCGCAAGCCTATATTGAAAAGCTCTCCCCTTGGGATCTCACAGCACTGATCCCTTTTGATACGGGATACCTGCAAGGGTATCAGGCGGAACACTATTCGATTCCACTCGACCGCGCCTTCGAAATGGCAAAGCTCCGCATGGAAGACCCGATTCGGGAAACAATTTGCGATGATATCGGTGGCGATGAACAGATTGTATCCTCCGTCCAAACCGACTATTCAGATATAGCGTTCAAGCACATCCTCTTGCCCGTCTGGGTCACCGCCTATCGCTATGGTGACAAAGTGTTTCGCATTATGATTAACGCCCGCACCGGCGAAGTACAAGGCGAACGCCCCTGGTCGTGGGTGAAAATCATCTTCACCGTTTTATTGGCAATCCTTCTCGTGTTACTACCCTATCTCTATTCAAATTGGAGTGCACTGTAATGAAACTACCCGCTCGTTTTCTTTTTCCAGTGGTAATGGCTTTTTTCATGAGCCTCGTTATGTCGTTCGTTTTGACCTTGATCAACGTAGGCCCGGTACCGAACTTTTTCCTCATTTGGCCACGTTCATGGGCAATTGGATTCTGTGTAGCCGTTCCCACGGCAATTCTGGTAACTCCGCTGGTTCACAAAATTGTAAAACGACTAAGTTCGGATGAAAAGTAATAGACGGATCAGCTAACGAAAAAAGCGGAACCAGTTTCGGTTCCGCTTTTTATCGTTCTATTCTAATCCACTACGATTTCACAAACCGCATCGCTCGCCACTGATCATCCAGTTCGATTTCATCTGCTTGATCCATATTCATCGACTGCATAATTTCACGCGCTTCATCCATGTCAATGCCGGAAGACGGTTCAAAGGCGACCCAAAAAACGAAGGGGCCGCGGACCAAACTCTTGGAAATCATATAGGCTTCCGCACCCATTTCATCAACATTGGATACAAAGGTGATCGCAAAGTCGTACTGCGCCGAAGGCATCCGTTCGTCATCAACAATCACACCATCGCTTAACTCTTCCTGAACCGCATTCTGGAAATGATCTGGAATGTTCAATACCAAGATCCGTTTTTGACCTTTCAACTGCAACTTTTCGAAAATAGCGTTCATCTTCACTCCTCTTTGAATTGATAACGCCATTGTACCGCTCACGCACGTAAAAAGAAACCACATAATTGATTGGCCGTTTCTTTTCGCCCTTCTTCAGTATCATTATTACCGTGCAATTAGTACGTAACCAATGACTGCATCGCCGCGGTTAGATCGGCCCTAATCTGTCTGAACTGATCGAGGACGAGATTGCGATTGCGTCGAACAGCCAGCGCACTCAGTTCCACCGATCGTTTCACCGTTTCGACAATCTCTTCGGCAAGTGGGCGAAGGCGCAGTTCCATGAGCAGTTCGCGATAGTCGCGGTTGCCCAAAAAGAGAGCTAGCAGTGCAAAATCATCGCCGGCAATGGGATCTCCCCGTGAAAAACCAACCGAAAGAGCAATATCAAAATCGTTCATCTTTTCGATCAGTTCAAGAGCCTTTAGATAGAGCTGATCGGACTCAATTTTTTCGCGAATCGGGTGATTCTGGGCCGGTTCGAGAGAGAGAAGATGAATGGTCAAATCGCGATAGAAATGTTCAACAATGTGGTAGAGTATAGTCTCATTTTCTTCAAACCCGCGACTCGACTCGGCGGTGAGAATCATCTGAAGCCACTCTTTGTAGCGACTCAACAAGGGATGATCGGGGATTTTTTCTTCGGCTAAGAGCGCAAAAGCTCCGTGCGAAAGATCGTTGGGTGACTCCTTGGCATCTTCGCGACGTTGCTGGTCACCCTTGAGAATGGCGATTATCAACTCCGCACTGGTGACGACATTCTTTGCCTTAAATCGCTGTTCTTCGGTGTAAATTGTTTCGTAGAGCCGGCCGATCTCTGCGTGAATTCGACAGCGAATAGCCCGCAACTCCTCCACCGACTCAGTTACACCTGCCTCCTGAATCATAAGTTCTTGACGATGATCCACGGCGCGAAGCTCACCCAGTCGTTCTGCAATCCCCAAAATCTCCGCATCCTGTTGGTATTCTCCGCTTTCATAGCGATTGAGAAGCATGCGAATATGCTCTTCGTTCCAAACATGCCCCGCAGTTTCGCGCAGGGAGTAGAAATCGGGTTCTCCGTTGGGAAGTTCGCCGAGAATGGCCAGAGAAGATCGATACTCGGGGATCTGACGAACCGCTTCTGAGGGCAAGAGTCCTATTTTTTCAAGATCCTCACACTCTTCAAGAAAGAGATTGAGATTGTCATCTAACCTATCGAGTATAATCTCAAGTAAATCATTGCGAAAATCTTCAATCTGAATGATTCTTCCGGCAAATTCATCGGGAAATGCGGTTTCAAGGAGCGTCTGAAAGAGCGCCATTTCGCGTCTAAGCGTTTGCGAATCGGAAGATCCCCCCATCTCTTCGGCAAGTTCAATCGTCCCTTCGGCAAATTCAGTGAGAAATGCCAATTCGACTTGATTGAAATTGGGAATCATTCTTGCACCCATACACTCCTCCGATCGTTCATTGAGTCCCTAGTAAGATTTACTCAAAAAGTCACCACTTGTCACTCACTTTGTGGGAATAACTGAGTCGACGATATTACTTAGACACACAAATATGAGCCTACACAATGAAAAACCTTTGACCACTGACCACACTGAATACACTGAAATCATTACTCTTTGTCT
>JAIFMU010000077.1:4366-9560 GCA_020048285.1 bacterium
AAATGAAACGAAGGAGGCTGAGGATTTTTTGAATGGATGCAGGGGTGAAAAGTTTCTTTGATACAGGACTGATAAAAGACCTGCACTACCTGTTCTGCACGTGAACTATTCATTTCTGCAACCTGCAAGGCCTGTTCTACACGTGAATTATTCATTTCTGCACTCTGCACTACCCCTTCTGCACGTGAACTATTCATTTCTGCAACCTGCAAGGCCAGTTCTGCACGTGAACTATTCATTTCTGCAACCGGCAAGGCCTGTTCTGCACGTGAACTATTCATTTCTGCAACCTGCAAGGCCTGTTCTGCACGTGAACTATTCATTTCTGCAACCGGAACTACCATTTCTCGAGGCGGATTATTCATTTCTCGAAGCTGCACTAGGGCATCTCGGGAGTGTAATACCACTTCTCGGTGAACTTACATCGGACAAGAATCAGAGTCAGAGTAACACACCGCTACAACACTGTTTTTTACATTTTTATTGCAGAACTCCACAAAATGAGTGTAGAATATTAGAAAATGGTTTTTTATCACAGGGGGATCCTATGAAGTTTACGAAAATGGTCGCAGCGGGGCTCGGCATACTAGGAGCGGCAATTGTCGTGGTCGCATTGGTTGCAGTGTTGGGAAGTCTCAAACTGAACAGCTCTTATGGCAATCTTCTCAACGGCGAAGTGGCTCTTGGCCAAACAGCTATGGAAATAAAGATTGCCATGCTCGAGGCGCGGCGCGCTGAAAAAGATTTCCTCCTGCGTTTCGATGAAAAGTATGTAGCAACTCATGCAGAAATAATAACTGCGTTGAAAGAAAAAGAAGAAGAGTTAAGTAAACTAAGCGAAAAAAATCGCCGTTTCTCTGCAATTCACCTCCTCGACGATTCAGTAAAACTCTACACAGAAGCTTATGAAAAGAGTTTTGCTACGGTTGTGGCAGGCCATAAAACAAAAGGGCTTGATCACGAATCTGGTCTTCAGGGGGCATTTCGCAAAAATGCTCATGCACTAGAATCCGACTTAAAAGCAACCGGTGGCCCAGTAGAACTGTTGCTTCAGATTCGTCGCGATGAAAAAGATTACCTCCTTCGCGGATCAGAAAAGTACATCGAAGGTGTTCAGGCAAAAACAGCACAGCTCAAAACAGAAGCACCCCAACTTTCAACCGTTGTGGATGAATACACTACTGGTTTTTTAACTCTTGTTGAAGAGGATAAAAAGATTGCAGCCTCTATAGAAACTATGCGCACAGCTATACGCAACATAGAGCCGTTAATCGAAAAAATTGACTCTGTCTCTATGGCTTCACTGGAAAAACGTGAAAAAGGTGTTATCGCAACCACGGCATTTCTGTTTATTGTGATCTTACTTATTGCTGGTGCCGGCGTTGCTCTGGGTGTTATTGTGGCAAATCGATTGCTCAAAACAGTGAAACAAGAGTTAGGCGCGGAGCCTGATGATATCGCGAAGATTGCTTCAGAAATTGCCCGCGGAAATATTCACATCGATCTTTCTGAGATTCATTCATTTGGAGATTCAGGAATTTACAAAAGTATGAAAATCATGGCGGAAGAGATTCAAGCGAGCGTATCAGTGGCGGAAAAAATTGCCGACGGCGATATTTCGATGGAACCTAAACCGGCTTCAATCGACGATGCTCTGGGCAATTCACTTCTCAAAATGACAAAAGCACTGAATTCGGTGGTCGGTGGAATCCAACATGCCGCAGATCAACTAGACAGCAGTTCCGGTCAGGTCAGCGATGCAAGTCAGGTGATTGCCGAAAGCGCCACTCAACAGGCCGCGACTATCGAAGAGATCTCCGCATCGATGCTTGAAATCGGAAAAAATGCAGCGGTCAACGCCGATAATGCGAAAAAAGTACAGCACAATGCGGCGGAAGCAGAAAAAGCGGCGCGCACCGGAGCAACCGATATGGAAAATCTTCGAGCCACCATGGACGAAGTGTTATCAAGTGCGAATCAAGTGGTAAAAATCATCAAAGTGATCGATGACATTGCGTTCCAGACAAACCTTCTCGCCCTGAATGCCGCCGTCGAAGCAGCTCGAGCGGGAGTTCACGGAAAAGGATTTGCCGTGGTGGCAGACGAAGTTCGCACTTTGGCAGCACGTTCAGCCAAAGCAGCTCAAGAGACAGCTGATCTGATCACCGCCAGTAATGCCGGTGCAATCAAAGGCGCGGAGATGACAAAAGTTACCGCCGGTGCATTTTCACAAATCGTGAGCCAGGTAAATCAAGTGAGTGAACTGATCAACAAAACCGCCGTAAGCGCTCAAGAGCAGGAACTCGCCGTAAAAGAGATCAATAGTGGTCTGGAACTTTTGGGTATATCTATTCAGAACAACTCGGCAACATCCGAAGAGACCGCCGCCGCTTCCGAAGAGATGAGCGCTCAGGCAGTGGAACTAAACGGACTTATCCGGTTTTTCAAAACAAAAGAGAGCGCTCCTACTGTGTCAGCAAATCGCAATGATCGAGGCAGACCAACGCAAAGCTCGGCGAGAAAATCAACCATGATTCAACTGCCAGAACCAGACGAAAGTCGCGTTCTCAGTTACGGCGAAGGACCAATCGAGTACTAATTTCTCATACCAAAATAAAAAGGGACGTATCTGTTACAAAGATACGTCCCTTTTTTAGTTTGATTCAACCGTTATTGAACATTTTGCCGCGAAGTAACAGCAACGCCTGCGCCGGTAATGCGCAAACCGTACGGCCCTTTCGCCAGTGACTCTGTCCACTCGACCATTGCCACACCGGTCTGTGCCGAAATCTCTTTGGAAATTATCAATCGACCATTCAAGCTGAACAGTTCAACCGTATATGCACCGCTCTGGGGAATGTCCAACGAAAGTGACGTGCGAGAAAATCCCGTAACCACAACGGGAGAAACGGATTTGGCGGTCACTGTTCCCACAGAAGTTCCTCCTCCACCGATCAGCGAAACGTCAGCGGTAAACGATCCGGTCATAGTGCTATCCAATACTTGTGCCACCACAGAAACGCCGACAACTTTGGCAAAATCAAGGGGCGCCGTGGTTGTATACGGCCGAGGCGGTTCGAAGTAGTTCTGCGATATCGGCAGTTTTACGGTTTTCGTTTTTCCCAAGGTAGACGGTAAACCGATTCCGTAATGACCAGAACTGATATCGCTCTGCACGAGATTAAGGCGCAGTGGCAAATCAGATTTGTAGCTTACGGAAATCCCCGTAGTTCCCTCGAACTGAGACACGGCCCACTCCATACCGGCAAAAGCATCGATTTTCCAATTCCCTTTGGAGTCAGCAACGGTGACAGATGCGGTGTTCCCGCTTACACTCGAAAGAGAACCAGATCCAGTTTTTATGCTCACCGGAGCAGTCAGTTTATTCACCTTCGCTCCGTCTTCTGCAATAATCAACTCTTTATTGCGAGAAAGATCATCAAGAGCTGTTGGAACGCGCATCCATCGAACGATATCTATTCCGGTAACAACTCGTGCATCGGGAAGATCTTTTTCTATCCAATCGAGCAACTGCACTAGGGCGGCACGGCGATTTGCCAATGAAGTGGTAAATTTGTTAGCTGCGGAACCGCTCGTGTTCTGAGCTTTTGCAGAGTAGTAATCACTGTGAAATCCAAGATCCACGGCGGCGCGATTTTTCCCATAGGCGAACTTAATCGCACTTTTCATCTGATTCAAGAACCCTTCTGTAGTGGCCCCTCCGGGCCACCCTTTCGGCCCAGAATCAAATGCTTTATCAGAAAAGACAGCTCCATCTGAGAGTTGGTAAATGCCGTTAGGAACCTGCCACAGCCCCTTTGTAGCAACGGTGGGAAAGAGCCATCCGGCATCCATTGTTCCCGGCCACGCGGGATAGGCCCAAACCGCCGGCTGATTTCCCTGCATCTGATTGTCAAGGGTACAGTCGTAGATCATTCCCAACTCTTTGGTAGCTCGAAATGAATCGTTATTCGCTGCAGAGTTTGCTAAATAGGGTGTGCGAAACCCATAAATATGTTCATGAGGAATCCCCGCAACGTTGATTAAATATTGATGACAGAGCCCTAACTCGAGTGTTAATGGCGGCAGTTCGTTTTTCCATTGGTCATACGCGAGATCAGAAAGGTTGTAGTTATGACTCCAAGTGTGATTATTCACGCCTAATCCTGCATCGTAGGCTCTTCTCCATGCATCGGTTACAGGTCTATCCTTTGGTACGGTAAAAGTGTGCGGTGTAGCTGACCACGGCATGTCAGAACTGCCAATAACGTAAAAATCAGCTTTCATCGGTGTGCCGTCATAGGTGGCTGCATTGCCTTTCCCTTTGTTATTGAATCGACCAGCCAACAAGGTATCGCGAACCCAGTCAACCCCATCGGCATATTTGTTATCATCGAATCCCAAAGAGATCATCAAGGGGACTTTTGTTGAATCAAGATTCCCCGGCATCCCCTGTCCACGTTCAATTGGCTTGATATTTTCAGAAGCAAAAGGATAATTGAGAACAGTGCCTCCGTAGACAGCCAAAACTGCTATAGCACTGAGAAAAGTTGAACGATACACCATAATTCCACCTCACTATTTAACCATTTCGAGGCGAATATATTCAAAAAAAGGAGGATTGCCACAAAAAGATTTGATAGCCTTAAAAAACAAAAATCCCGTGCGATTATTCACACGGGATCACAATTAATCAGGAAAATAGAGCGATCAATCGAGCAGTTCTTTTATCTTAGCAATGAGGGTTTTCATCTCCTCATCAGTGCCAATTGTTATTCTAACCCAATCGCTGATTTTCGGTTTATTCCAAAAGCGCACAAGAACGCCCTTTTCTTTGAGATCAAGATAGAGATCCTGAGCTCGGTATTTTCCGTTGGGGGAAACAAAGAAAAAATTCGCCGCCGAGGGAACCACTTTGAAGCCCAAAGACTCCAACTCTTTTGTAGCCCATTCACGGGTGGCGATGATCTTTTTGCAACACTCTTCAAAATAGTCGCGATCATTTATCGCCGCAGCAGCCCCAACGATAGCGATGCGATCGAGAGGATAGCTATTAAATGAATTTTTAGCCATATTTAAGCCGATGATCAAATCTTCATGACCAATCGCATAGCCGACGCGAAGTCCCGCGAGTGAACGCGATTTCGACAAAGTCTGCACCACGAGGAGATTTGGGTACTTTTTAGTCAGCGCA
>JAIFMU010000134.1 GCA_020048285.1 bacterium
GGTCATACCTTCACCCCTCTCGGTCATACCTTCACCCTGCTCGGTCATATCTTCACCCTGCTCGGTCATATCTTCACCCTGCTCGGTCATACCTTCACCCTGCTCGGTCATATCTTCACCCTGCTCGGTCATATCTTCAACCTGCTCGGTCACATCTTCAACCTGCTCGGTCATACCTTCACCCTTCACGGTCACTTCTTCAACCTGTGCTGAATAACGCCCGCTTTAGGAAGAGTATCCAAATGCGCAAAAGATACGGCGCATACAATCGAGATTCGATGGAGTGGATCAGGGAATGGTAGAGGAGAAGAAAGCGATTTCATTTTTACGGCATTTTAGATTGAACCATCGGAGGGTTTGATGATACAATAGGCGCGAACGAAACAACATTTTCAAGGAGATATCAATGAAACTGAACTCGATTTCTATCAGACGGCGCATGGTGTATATGGTGGGCGCATTCGCTTCAACTTTGGGGATCATCGGTTTCGCGTCGATGATTCAGATGATCAAAGTGAATCAGACACTGGACACACTGTTCAATATTACAGTTCCGGGGATCGATCTGGTTATTGAAGCGGATCGCGATCTTCAACAGTTGCTTGTGGCGGAACGGTCGCTCCTTCAAACAGAACCGGGAAGCGATGAAGCCAAAGCGTTTGTAGACGAGTACAACAATAATCTCGAACAGTCAGAAACGCGCATCGGCGACTACAAAAAAGTGGCGATCACCGAGAAAGAGAAAGAGATTCTCGCCGCCTACGACAAGGCGCGCGACGAGTGGAAAACTGTTTCGGCATCAGTGCTGACGGCTATTGCCAACGGCGACAAAGCAACAGCCACGGCGACAACCATGGGGGACGCGAAAACGAAATTTGAAACCATGCGCGAACATCTCAATACACTCACCGATCTCAATCTCGAGTCTGTGGCTCAGTTTGAAAAAAGTTCAAACCGGTTGTTCATTATCATTACAGTAACCTTTGCAATTCTATTGCTCACGATTATTGCCGTGGGAGTTCTTATGGCGCTTTGAGTGAGTCGCAGTATCACCGATCCGATTGAGCAGTTGGTCAAAGTGGGAAAACAGATTGAAGTGGGCGATCTTCCTTCAGAGCAACTTGAGATTCACGGCACCGATGAGATCGCCGAATTGACGGAGATTTTCAACAGTGTGGTGGCAAATCTGAAAGAAAAAGCGCAAGAGTTATCTCAGATTGCATCGGGAGATTTGGCTGTAACCGTAAACTACCTTTCAGAAAAAGATCAGTTCGCTCAGGTGTTTGAAACGATGCTCAGTTCGCTCAACTCATCGCTTTCACAAGTAAAAACAGCCACCGAAAAGGTTCATCTCGGATCGAATCAGATCAGCCAGACCAGTTCAAACCTCGCCGAAGGAGCATCACTTCAGGCGGCAACGCTCGAGGAGATTACCTCTTCGCTGGCAGAGATCAGCAGTCAGGCCGAAGAGAACACGCGCAACTCCGATGAAGCTCGTATCAAAGTAACCGATTCGAAGAAGTTGGCCACTGAAGGGAACAGTTTGATCAATCAAGTCGTACTGGCAATGGATCAGATCAAGAGTTCTGCCGGAAGTATCAAGGGAATTGTGAAAGCGATTGACGACATTGCGTTCCAGACCAATCTTCTCGCGCTGAATGCGGCGGTGGAAGCGGCTCGCGCAGGTCAACACGGAAAAGGATTTGCCGTGGTAGCTGATGAAGTACGAAACCTTGCACAGCGATCGGCGAAATCGGCACAGACAACCACGGAAAAAGTGGAAGAAGCTCTGGCGAGTATTGAACAGGGTCATATTCTTGTGCAGAAAACGGCTGATCAGTTCAGTTTGATTTTGTCTGATACCGATGGAATTGCCACGATCGTCGGCGATATTGCTCAATCAAGTCGCGATCAGGCAACTCGACTGGATGCGGCAAAAGGATCACTGGCCCAGATCGATTCGGTTACACAGGGCAACGCTGCTAGCGCCGAAGAGAACGCGAGCACTTCTGATGAACTAATGGACCAAGCGGCAGTTCTCAATTCGATGGTGGCAAATTTCAAGCTTGCCGGTGAAACAGATAGTCGTTCGCCGGGGAATCTTCGCAATCAGCCACGAAATAATCCCAAACGTACTCTTGAACTTCCGAGACAGCAGAGTTCTCAGCCGAAACTTGCCAACTATTCAAGACCGACGCGGGTCACAGAGCACGCTTCGGGGATCAGCGATGACGAGTACGGAAATTATTAAAAGCAGTGAGTAACAATCGCTAGAGAGTGAACGAACACAGATTGTTCAGGCCTGAAAACAGAAGATTTTCAGGCCTTTTTTGTTGGCAGACAGAGCGAATGGTTGGAGCGTTGTGGCGAAATTGTTGAGTAACATCGACAATTGTCGTTTAGTAGAGCTGTTCACCCGTGTCGAGCAGGGTGAGGTAGAGCCGCAGGTCAAATTCGAGCTGGAAGTAGTTCGGCTCCATATTCTGGCAGAGTTTGTAGAACGCGCGATTGTGATCCTTTTCGCGGAAATGCGCCAACTCGTGAACCACGATCATACGCAAAAACTCTTCTGGAACAGATCGAAAGAGCGTGGCGATCTTGATTTCACTGTCAGCCTTGGCTTTTCCGCCGTGATTGCGAGTTCGAAAGACGTGCACACCGAGAAGAGACTCTTCGGGGGAGATCTTGTTGCAGTAGGAAACGCGGTTCAGACTGGGTGCATTTTTCAGGGAGGAGCGCTTGAGTTCAACAACGTAATCGGCAAGTGCGCGATCGGAACGGAAATCGTGTGGTTTAGGGTAGCGTTTGCGCAGATAGCTAGCCAGTTTGCTGTCATCCACGAGTTTTTGCGCCTGAGCGATCAATTCAGGGGCGTACCCTTGCAGATACTTCACTCGTCAAAATCTCCTTGCGCTTCTTCAGCCTCTTTGCGAGCGCGAATCTCTTCCATCCGTTCGAGATCTCTTTTTTCGGCGATCCGTTTCATCATCGCTTCGCGGATCTGGCGATCCTTAAAGTACCCTTCGGGGAGAGTCAACGTTCTTGAAAAGACCACGATAAGAATAACCACCAAGAGAATGGGGATAATGAGCATTAAATCAAAAGAGCTAAGATCTACAAGCATTTATATCACCTCACAAGGGATTGGCAGGCGCACCTGATCGAGTTGTTCCACGGCAGTTCCGCTGGAATCACTGCATATATAGTGATCATTTCCGCGGCGGTTCTGTTGGAACACCCCACGTTCATCGGCAATCTCAGCGAAAGTTTGAAGGATAACCGCGGACATGCGACTCAGTTCGTGCAATGGGCGATTGCGGTGAACGCGCACCCCTAGATCGACCTGAACCACCCGATCAGCGCCAAATTTTTCGATAAAATCCAGCGTCACAGACGTTTCCACACCATATCCGCTGTAGAAAAGAAGTTGGCGAGCGAGTTCTGTGCGAAAACCGTATTCACCGGCCAACGGTTGGATCAACTGAGCCGCTTCGGGGAAAAATCGACTGAAAAGTGGTCGCACAAGCAGTTCAGTCACGCGCCCACCGCCTGAAGAGTGCATAACGCCATCGGCCACGATCGGTCGATCATAGTAAGCTTTCACATATCCTGTTTGGCTGTTTTCGAGAAAGGGAACAAGTAGAGCGGTTACAAAATGAGGTGTAAAATTTTCGATGTCTGCATCTATATAGATAACGATGCTACTTTTGACATAGAATAGTGACCGCCAAAGTGCCGTTCCTTTGCCGCGAGGTTGTTCGCCACCGGGTCCATTTGCCACTCCGTAGACCGTGGCGCCACTCTCTTTTGCGATCGTTTCAGTGCGGTCAACTGACTCGCCGTTCATGACAATCAACTCGTCAATCAGCGAAATCTTTTCCATGAGTTCAGAACGGATAAGCGACACAATGTTCCCAATTGTCTCCTCTTCGTTCAGTGCCGGGATGACGACAGCAACGGTTTCACCTGCGGCCAACTTCATCTGCAACACACTGTTTACTGAATAGTTACGAGCCTCTTTGTGCAACTTCATTGATACTCCAAAGGGTAGTTTTTCAACATCTTTCAACAGGTCAAAAAATATATAGATAATCCGTTGACTATGTGAGTTTTCAGAGACTATTTTAAGCACGGTTTTTTTCTATAACTTTTTCGAAGGAAAATTTTAATGAAAACCGTAGTAGTAAACACCTCCAGCATTGAACGTAAATGGTTCGTTGTGGACGCTCAGGAATTGGTACTTGGACGACTTGCCACTGAAGTGACAGGCCTTCTGATGGGAAAAGGCAAAGCTGCCTATTCACCAAACCAAGACCACGGCGACTACGTAATCGTTGTCAATGCGGACAAAGTAGAACTCACCGGTAACAAAGCTGACACGAAGTCTTACTTCCGTCACTCTGGCAAACCTGGTGAAGAAAAATTCCGTCCTTTCAAAGTTCAAATGGAACTTGATGCGTCGGTAGTAATCAAGAAGGCGGTACACGGTATGTGTCCCAAAACCCCGCTGGGTCGGGCTATCGAGAAGAAACTCTTCGTCTATTCAGGCGCAGATCATCCTCACGCAGCTCAGAAACCCGAATCAATTACTCTCTAAGGAGTTGCAAATTGGCTGAAGTTCTTAGTGCAACCGGAAGAAGAAAAGGTGCTGTAGCTCGCGCTTACCTCACCCCTGGAACCGGTAAAAGAGTTGTAAACGATCGCGAAATCAACGGATACCTTATGAGCGAAACACTTGTTGTTGATGCAAATAAGCCTTTCACTCTTCTTGAGTTGAATGAATCGTATGACGTTGTTGTCAATGTTAAGGGTGGTGGTCTTTCAGGTCAGACCGGAGCAATCCGTCTTGCTGTAGCTCGCTGTCTTGCATCACTTAGCGATGAAAATCGTGCCGTGATGAAAAAAGCTGGTCTCCTGACTCGTGATGCTCGTGTTGTTGAGCGTAAAAAATACGGTCAGTCTGGCGCACGTCGCAGATTCCAGTTCTCGAAACGATAATAATCGTTCGTTTGTTTTCACAATAGTCGATTCGTTCGACGCAAATAACGCACGCTCGACACCGCGTAATGGGTTTTATTTCTTTTGTGAGATAAAACGTCGGGCGGAGGCAAAACCCATTTTCTGTAAGGAGATATGTAATGGCCTCGGTAACTTTGAAAGATCTGCTTGAAGCAGGTGCACATTT
>JAIFMU010000184.1 GCA_020048285.1 bacterium
GATTCAAGAATTCGTTCGTGAAAATCGCCACGATCTCTTGAGCGGTCAGTTCGCGTTTCAGTTCATCCGCCTGAATCTGCACAAACTTACTAAACTCAATCTGCATCGATTTGGGAAGAGCAAAACCGGCGTTGTGTTCAAGAATAAACGCGGCGCCGCCTTTTCCCGACTGCGAATTGATCATGATGATCGCTTCGTAGTCACGCCCTACATCTTTTGGATCGATCGGGAGATAGGGAACATCCCACTGAACGCGAGACTCTTTATCTCGAATTTTCAATCCTTTAGAGATCGCATCCTGATGGGAACCAGAAAACGCCGTATAGACTAAATCTCCGGCGTAGGGATGGCGATCGTGAACCGACATTTCGGTGCACTCTTCATAGATTGAACGAATCGTGTCGATATCGCTAAAATCGAGTTCTGGATCAACGCCTTGAGTCAACATATTGAGCGCCACGGTCACCAAATCGGTGTTGCCGGTCCGTTCACCGTTGCCAAAGAGAGTTCCTTCGATACGGTCAGCTCCTGCCATAACTCCAAATTCGCTCGCTGCAACAGCAGTTCCGCGGTCGTTGTGTGCATGCATAGAAATCAGAACCTTATCGCGGTGAACCACATTTCTGCACATCCACTCGATCTGATCGGCATGCACATTTGGCGTTGAACCTTCGACAGTTGCGGGAAGGTTCAAGATCACCTGACCATTTTCGTCAGGATTCCAACGATTGATTACCGCGTTGGAAATTTCCAGCGCAAAATCAAGTTCGGTTAAAGAGAAACTTTCAGGGGAATATTCTAACTGAACTTCACCATCGAAATTTTTCTTATGTTCTTTGATCAAATCAACGCCGGAAAGGGCGATATCGATAATCTCCTGTTTTGACTTGCCGAACACATCTTTGCGCTGAGCCGGTGAAGTCGAATTGTAGAGATGGACGATAATTTTCGGCGCTCCCGCAAGAGCTTCGAACGTGCGAACGATCAGATGTTCACGGGCCTGCACCAAAACCTGAATCGCCGTTCCTTCGGGAATGAGATTCTCTTCGATAATCATGCGAACAAAATCGAAATCGGTCTGCGAAGCCGAAGGGAATCCCACTTCGATCGTTTTAAATCCAATTTTGACCAATTGTTCAAAGAAAATTTTCTTTTTCTCCTTGGTCATGGGCGTGTGGATCGCCTGATTTCCATCGCGCAAGTCCACGGAACACCAATGCGGTGCTTTCGTGATCTGCGCATCCGGCCAGGTTCGGTCTTTCAACCCGATAACGGGGAAAGAAGTGTATTTGCCAGATTGAATATTCATGTTCATAGGGATCAACCTTTTCTTTTGTTAGAGACAGGAGTCGGGATCGCCGGCTCCCTGTCAAATAGAACCACAAGCCTCAAGCTAAAAGCCGCAAGGGTTTTCTCCCTTTTGGCTTTAGGCTTTGGGCTTTCGTCTTTTTATTTTCTCGCCTTCGACAACGCGATCGGCCCCGAACGCGCCACCTCTTTGATACCATACGGTCTCACCAGATTGATAAAATCGTTGATCTCATCGGCACGACCAGACACTTCGAGAGTGATCTCGCCGGAAGAAACAGCGACCACTGTTCCTTTATAAATATCAACCAGACCAATGATTTCATGGCGATTTGCATTTGTCGCGCCAAGAGTGATCAGCATCAGTTCCCGTTCTACCGATTCACCGGGCGCAAAATCAAGGACTTTGATCACATCAACAAGTCGGTTGAGCTGTTTGTTGATCTGTTCCATGATTGTGTCATCACCGCCGGAAACAATGGTCATGCGCGACATTGTTTCGTCATCAGTTTCAGAAACACTGAGACTCATGATGTTGTATCCCCGCGCCGCAAAAAGTCCCGCGATTCGCGAAAGAGCTCCGCTGTTGTTTTCAACTAATATAGAAATCGTATGTTTACTCATTTTTCATCCTCCCAGAAAATCATCTCATCAAGAGCTGCACCCGCAGGAACCATAGGATAAACGTTCTCTTCGGGATCGGTCATGAATTCAAGAACGCACGGTCCATCCAGTTCGTGAGCCCATTTCAGAGCCGCTTCAACTTCGGAAGGTTTTGTGATTCGTTTGGCCGGAATACTATAGGATTCGGAGAGTTTCACGAAGTCAGGGACATAGGTGTATTCTCTTTCGTCACCCCGTTTATCGCAACCGCCATCAGTGCGTTCACAGGTACAACCATCGCATTCAACTTGAGCAGTAAGGCAAACTGAACTGTACCGTTTTTTGTAGAACAGATCCTGCCACTGGCGAACCATGCCGAGATATTCGTTGTTCAAGATGATCGTTTTCACCGGAACATCGTTGATCCGAATCGTCGCAAGTTCCTGAATATTCATCTGAACACCGCCGTCACCGGATATGTTCCACACCGGAGCTTTCAGTGCAAATGCCGCGCCCATCGCCGCAGGGATTCCAAAGCCCATGGTTCCGAGCCCGCCGGAAGTAAGCCACTGTTTTGGGTGATCCATTTTGTAGTACTGGGCCGCCCACATCTGATGCTGACCAACGTCGGTAGCAAAGATTGCCTTACCTTCGGTCACTTCGTAGAACTTTTCGATCACGAACTGCGGTTTGATCACCGTATCGCTGTGACGATAGGTGAACATGCCGTCGCCGATCCACTCGGTAATTTCACCCCACCATTTGGTCAACTCCAACGGAGCGATCATTTTGTTCATTTCGAGAAGAACAGTCTTAACATCGCCAACGACCGGAATATCTACGGCGATAATTTTTGAAATAGAAGCGGGATCGATATCGACGTGAATAATTTTTGCTTTTGGCGCAAAACAACTGGTGTCACCGGTTACACGGTCATCAAAACGTGCTCCCAAAGAGATAATGCAGTCCGCATTTTGGAACGAGAAGTTCGCCGCCTTTGATCCGTGCATTCCCGGCATCCCGATGAACTGCTTGTGCGTTCCCGGAAATCCACCGAGACACATAAGCGTTGTGGTCACCGGAGCGCCCATTTTTTCAGCAAACTCAAGAAGTTCTTTTTCTGCACCAGAAAGAATTACACCACCGCCGGCATAGATCAGCGGGCGTTTTGCGGTCGCCAGAAGATCCACCGCTTTTTTGATCTGACCCGCGTGACCTTCATATTTGGGCTTATAGCTTCGCATGTTCACGGTTTCAGGATATTCGTAGTTGTCCATGATCGCCGTTGTTACATCTTTGGGGATGTCCACAAGAACCGGTCCAGGACGACCACTCCGCGCAATGTGGAACGCCATTTTCATGATCTCCGGAAGTTCCTCGATTGTTTTCACGAGGAAATTGTGTTTCGTGATCGGACGGGTGATTCCCACCATATCCGCTTCCTGAAACGCATCGGTTCCGATCAGTTTTGAAGTCACCTGTCCCGAAATCGCCACCATGGGGATCGAGTCGAGGTACGCGGTTGCAATTCCCGTGACCAAATTGGTCGCACCGGGACCTGACGTTCCCATACAAACACCGACTCTGCCAGTAGCGCGAGCGTAGCCGTCAGCGGCGTGAGCTGCACCTTGTTCATGTCGGGTCAATACGATATTGATGTCTTTTACATCATAGAGAGTATCGTAAATGGGAATCAGCACCCCGCCGGGGTATCCGAAGAGCGTGTCAACTCCCTCGCGGCGCAGAGCATCAACGAAAATCTCCGAGCCTTTCATTGGCTCACCGATCTTGTGGCGTTTGAGCTTGTCGAAAGCATTGGTTAAAAAATAAAAAAACCCATCTCATTTTCTGAGACGGGCTTTCTAAGCTCTATTCAAGGTAGTACACCCCGTCTCAACCTGCGGATTTTTTCCGTAGGACCACCACATTGACAAGTAGTAGAGACGTTTGTACCATAATATTCTCCATGTTTACCTTTCTAATATACATTAGAACGATTTTTGAACAACGCTTTTTCTACCGCCAAAGAGAAAAAGATCGCCACCTTCTCACTCCACCGACAAAACCTCTTCGGCGACGATCCGTTTCTTTCTCATTTTCAAGATGTAGATTCTGAAAAAGAGAATAATCCCCGTGATCAGTTGCACAAAGAAAATCAGCGAGGCCGGAACGAAAATCCAATATTTCACCCATTCGCCGAACTGTTCGCCCGTATGAATCTTTTCAATGATATCAGATCGCCGAAACGCACTCTGCAGAACTGTTCCCGTGGCGAGATCAACCTGAATTTCAAGGTTGCTTTTCAGCTGAACTTTGGCCACGCCCTTGTTCGGGCGAACATCGATTCGATCAATATCTTCCCAACTCGATACATTCGCCCCCGGAACCGCTTTAATCGTATCAAGCATAGTGGCAAAAAAGAGCGTTGGAGTTTTCCCTGATCCCTTTGCCGTAGGTGGTTGAATCCAGGCATGGTTCGGCTTGAACATGAGCACAATGCCAGTGATCGTTATTATCGTCAACGGAATCATAACAAACAACGTCGCCCAGTTGTGAATTTTTCGTATAGTTGCCAGTTTCATACAGTAACGTCCTTTTCATTGGTGATTCGTTGCATTTACCTGTACAGATGATATACTGCGGAAGGTACTCAAGAAAAGGGAAAACTATGGGATTTTTAGAATGGGCGTCGCTTATAATGGGAATTGTCATGGCAATCGGCGGGATTTGCGCTGTCATTCGGCAGGAAGTGCGCGTTCCAGAAACAATAATCGGCTCAAAAGCGGTGGGAATTGGCGCACTCTGGATCATACTGGGAACTCTCTTTATCACCGGATCCCTTTTTGACATCGGTTGGCTGAAAATGTTGTTCAAAACATTTCTCGAAGCGGCAAACTAAACTGTCCACGCCAAAAGTGAATTTCAGATAAAAAAGATTGCGTTATACTTTCGATCCATGATAGAATGAACAAAATTCAACCGTACGGAGTTCCAATGATAACAACATTTGCCGATGAGCAGTTTGAAAAAGATACAGAAAACGACACACGCCGCGAAGATCGTCGCCATTTGATCTACTATCTCAAAGTGGAAAACCGCGTCACCGGTGAACTGATTGGTCGCGTGGTCGATATCACTCGTAAAGGAGTTCTCCTTATCAGTCGCGACAGTTTTGAAAGCCGTTCTGAAATTCCCGTGAAAATCGAACTAGGCGATGAACTCTTTGCAAAAATGCACGGCCACTTGGAACTAAATATCCAGTGTCGATGGAGCAAAAAGGATATAAACCCAGAATACTTCGTAAACGGATTTGAGTTCACCAACCAGTCCGAAGAACAGGAACGAGTCATTTCTAAGCTGATTGATCTCATCGGTTTCAGAGACTAGCCAATAAAACACGATAAACATGTGAAACGGGTGCGCAGAGATGCGTGCCCGTTTCGTATTTTCAGAGCGTGAAAAAATAATCAGGGAGATTTCTGTGAAACGTGATGTAGTGGTAATTGGCGGCGGATTTGCCGGAATGTTTGCAGCAGCGAAAGCCGCGCTGGAAGGCGCATCGACAATCCTCATTGAACAGTCTCACGAGACGATCTCCTGGTTTGAACAGAGTTCCGGTTCGGAACTGCTGACAAATAACTCGCAACGCCTTCGCGTGCAGAGCAAAATCACCAAAGGCGCAGAGTTTATGGAGACGCCGCTCAAACTCTTTTCGCCGAACAAATTGCTCATCCAGCTCGAAGGGATCGGGATTCCGGTCAAGATTATTGGCGAAGAGTTTGTCTATCCCATGGACAAGTGCAGCGTTGCAGCTGAAAAATTCCGCGCATGGCTCGCTCACTGCGGCGTGCAGACCATTGTCGACGCTGAAGTAACAGCGATTTCTCGCAAGGATGGCACAATTACCGGCGTCACTTTTGTTCAACACGAAAAGACAACCGCAGTGGAGTGTTCGGCGGTGATCCTCGCCACCGGCGGCGGAAATCGCGGCTTTGACCTCCTTCGCGAAACCGACCACGTGATCAATCCAATCGCCGCTTCTCAGGTTCCCTTGGTGATTGAAAACTCGCCTCTCGAAAAGATTACCGGAACAACTCTTCCCGATGCGCGTCTCTATCTCTGGGCTGACGGCAAGAAAAAAGCCGATGCTCGCGGCGTGGTTAAGCTTATCCCCGGCGGTATCGACGGCGGCGCCGTCCTCGATCTCAGCACTTCGGTTCTTGAAAACAGCGAAGCGTGCACCCTCTCCATCGATCTGCTTCCCGGTGTCGATGAAGGAGCGTTCGACAAGGATCTTACAACAATGATCAGCGAAAAGGGAACGGCGACGATTCTCGAACTGCTCGCCACGTTCATCCCGAAAAAAGTAGCAGACATCATTCTCGAACACGCAGATATCCCGAACCGAACCACCGGTGCCACGCTGACAGGAAAACAGCGCAAGGCTCTTCGCGGAAGCATTTTCCGCATGGATCTGAACCTCACCGGCCCGTTCCCGATCGAACAGGCCGCGTCAATTGCCGGCGGGTGCGATCTGGCAGCGATCAATCCAGACACCATGGAATCATACGTGGCTCCGGGGCTGTTCCTCGCCGGTGACGTGCTCGACATTGCCACCCGATGGGGAGGATATTCAATTCAGTGCGCCATTTCCACCGGTCGCTGCGCAGGACAAGTCGCGGCGGCCACCGCCAAGGGAATCGCATGAAACAGATAGTCACCTATTTCACCGGCACGGGAAATTCGCTCGCCGTGGCAAAAAAGCTTGCAGAAAAACTGGGTGCCGAACTGATCCCGATGGCGCAATTAGTGAAATCCGGCACCACAATCGAAGCGGATGTACTCGGCATTGTCGTGCCGGTCTATATGTACCGCGCTCCTCATATCGCCATGCAACTGATCGATCTGCTCAGATCAATCCCCTATGTTTTTGCCGTGGCCACCAATGGCGGCGGCATGGGCGTCGTCTTCGAACAGATCGATAAACGACTCAAAAAACGAGGTAATCGTCTTGCGCTCGGTGTGGAAATTCACATGCCGGATAACTATCTTCCTTTTGGCGGAGCCATGGCGCTGGAAAAACAGAACGAACTCTTCGCCGTGGTGGATGAACGGATCGATTTTATCACAGAAAACGTCAACAACCGCAGTTTCCACATCGATTCGAAAACCAACTGGTTTGCTCGAACAATTCTCCCGGGCTCATTTTTCTGGATGGGGTACACGCGGGTCAAAACCATGGACAAATCGTTCAAGCTGACCGATTCCTGTTCGGGATGCGGGATCTGTGCAAAAATCTGCCCCGTGGACAATATCACCATGAACGACAAGCGCCCTGTGTGGAACGGTTCCTGCGAACAGTGTTTCGCCTGTATTCAGTGGTGCCCTTCGGAATCGATTGAATACGGCAGACTTTCCAAAGGGAAAAAGCGGTATCACCATCCGGATATATCTCTCAAGGATATGATGATTCAGGCGGGGAAATAATGCTCACCGGAATTGATACAATAATATTTGATCTTGGCGGCGTGATTCTCGACATCTCCCCCGCCGAAACAGAAGCGCGGTTTGAAAAACTGGGAATCGCCGTGACCCGCGAACTGTTCCACGTCACTCCCGATATGAATCCGTTCACCATGCTCGAAAAAGGCGAAATTGACGAAGATTCATTCTACCACGGCGTGCGCAAAACCTACGAAAAAGATCTCACGGACGAACAGATCCGCCACGCTTGGGACGGTATGCTTCTGGGGTGGACGCCGGAACGGATCGACCTGATCCGCCATCTGCGCAAACACTACCGCATTCTCCTTCTCAGCAACACCAATCGCGTGCACTACGAAACCTACACGAACTCCTTTCGCCAGCAGTTCGGATTCCCCTTCGAAGAGCTCTTTGACGAACTCTATGTTTCCCACGAAATGGGCTGCCGCAAACCCCATCGCGATATCTATGAAAAACTGATCGCTCAGAGTGGAATCACGCCAGATCGGGCAATTTTCATCGACGATACGCTGGTCAATGTCGAGGCAGCTCAACAATCGGGGATTCGCGCGTACCACCTCACCGGCGGTGAAGATATTCGCGACATATTATCTCACTGATCGAGGTTGCAATTCTGTGGTTTGTTTCATATAATGAAAGAAATTTTTCAGGGGGAACCAATGAAACTATCGCCAGCCGGACTCTCTTTTCTTTCTGCATTTCTCTTAGCTTCAACCTCTTTCGCCGAAGAAGTAACAGACACCCACGTGGAACAGCTCTTTGCTGAAAGCGCCGAAACCGCCACCGAAGGCGAACTGAATACGCTCTCTTTTGTTCTATTTGACAAAAATTCTTCTAAAATTTCATCGCAATACGATTCAATTCTCACAGTGGTAGCCGATTCGATTGTGGCGAAACCTTCCATGCAGATCGAACTAACCGGCCATACTGACAACGGTGGTTCCGACGAACTCAACCAAAAGCTGGCGAAAGATCGCGCCGAATCAGTGCGCGCCGCTCTCGTTGCCAAAGGTGTTCCCGCGGAACGGATCAACGCATTCAGTTATGGCAAAGATCGCCCTATCGCCGACAACGATTCCGAAGATGGCAAGGTCCTGAACCGCCAAGTGACAATCTGGGGAATCGTGAAGTAATCCTAGTTTACGCAGTTGATGAAAGCCGCGGGATGCGGCCGGCGCCGAGCCTCCTTTGTCACCGCTTCTGGTGCAGACGCTTCTCGGGTAGGGAGAGGAGTTACCTCCTCTGTCCTCCCACAGAACCGTACAAGTGCTGTTCACATACGGCTCTTCGGGACATCAAAT
>JAIFMU010000097.1 GCA_020048285.1 bacterium
CGGTGACAGTGAAACTCCGAAGGGACTCGACTTTCCGCCTTTTGACGAACTGACAGTACACGCTCTTCGCAAAATATGCCGTCATGTAATTTGCTTGCCTCGTGAAGTAGAGCCATGTCTCCGCGCTTTAGCGCAGCAACAAAAACCAGCGTTTTTTCGCTATTCATATTTGCCTACTTTGGAATTTATTGGGGGATACCTGTATAATAACAAAAAAAGAAGGGTAGAGAAGGGCTCAAATGAACTTTTTTGAAACTTTTTTTTTGTTTTTTTATGTGTGTCGAGGATTAATCAACACGGTTTTTAGTTTCTTGTTCCAATGGTAGCAGTGTCATCGTGCAGTATTTCTTCGGCAACGATACGGTTGGGACGAGAGAAATGTAATGTTCTTACCTGGTTGATAAAAATGTTATAAAAATAGTCGTTCATTGTATCTCCTTGAAAATGTTGATTGCTATATCGGTGGAATCTCCATTCTACAGTTCACTGCTCGATTTGTTAATCATCTTCCCGGATTCCATGTTTCATACTGATCATATTCCGCGGGGTATGTGGCTGGACCTCGTTTTGCCAGGATCGATACCACAATTCCACCACTGGCAAAAGTGGCAGATCCACCATACCTGAATAATTTTCGTTTTTCGCTGATAAGAATCACTTTCTTAAGATGTGCTCGCGTCCAATCGCTCTCAAGTGAATCGCGAGTCTCTGATTGAAGATAGCCAATGAACTCTTCACCAGGAAGAAGCTCCGCCGGTTCATTATCGATGGTATACGAGACAGGACTATTCGATTTGGTTCGGACTGACACGATAAATCCGGTAAGATTTTCCATGGATTCTCCTTATGATTGAATTCATGACATCATGTTTGAAAGCTGGTAATTTAGCAGAACCACTGAAGAATCAATTACTTCATAGTTATCCATATAGAGCTTTCGGTTCACTTCTATCATGATCGACCGAATCGAACATTCAGATTCTCTGCCGAGAAACTCCAAAGGAACCATCGAACCTGCATAGGGGAAATTGAGTGCCACCGAATACCCCAACGATTCCAAATAATCCCTGAACAGAGGCACGAGGCTGTTCTGCTCGTTAAAACCAATACAGAAATCGGGACGATCATGTGACTGATGAGTTTCTCGAATAAAGGGGATTTCACTGAACGAGTGGCAGTCAATAATCGTTGCAGTCCCATTATTTCTCAAAGAGTTGTCCACTAATCCTTTGAGTTGTTCGTGGTGAGTATCATAGTATCGTTTCCGGATATACTCTTTTTTCTCAGCAGTCACCGTACGAAGATATTCGCCATTGTCTGCGTGAGTATAGCACATTCCCATACCGACTTTTTCAAGTGGGTCTTCGACGAATCGTTCCACATCGCAGAAGAGTCGACTGAATGGTGTCACTAATTTTACGCACCCTTCAAAATCAAAAATACGCTCAGTTGCCCAGTCAGTCAGCTTTTCAATTTCTCCTGCAAGCAATGGTGAATACTCATGTTCGAACTCGGGAATGTTTGAACTGGAGTGAGGAATATGGAGTATGATCGGTGAACTACTCATTGCTCCACCTTGGTCTGTTCAGTTTGCAAAAAAGAACGCACTGTTTGAGCGATTTCATGGCACGCTTCAGTAGCTTTTTTGTGGATCACCAGACTAAAGCACTCCTCCTCAATTGCATCACTTGGTTCGAGATTGTTCAGAATCGCGTAGGGAACTTCACCAGCAAAATCATCCACCGGAAGAACCTCGCCAGAAGTGCCTATGACAACCAACAATTTAGTTTCTTCAAGCATTTGTGCAAGAGTTTCATATTCGGGAGCTTGTTCTCCAAACATGACCACAAAGTGGCGCATCTCTTCCTTTTTGCAAAACGGACAAATGGAATGGTCGCCAATTGCATCATAACCAATGGACTTTATATATCCACATGATTCACACTGGATTTTTGTTAGTTCACCGTGAAGATGAATCGTCTTTTTACAACCTGCTTTTTCGAAGAGATCATCCACATTTTGAGTGATATTCACAATGCTCTTTGGAAATTCTCGCTGAAGATCGGCGATCATTTGATGTGCTGCATTGGGAATTTTGTCAGCAAGATCAGCGCGTCGGTCATCGTAGAAATTGAGCACTTTGGTACGGTTTGTCATGAATCCTATGTCAGAACAGACTTCCATAATATTATGTTCATGCCACAGGCCATTGCCATCACGAAAGGTGCGAATACCCGATTCTGCTGATATTCCGGCTCCAGTGAGGAAAAGAACTTTTTTCATTGAGACTCCTTTATTAAAGCAAGGCCGTATTAGGCCAAAAATTACAAATGTGCTTTGTGATGGACTGCAATTTCGCTTTTATCTGCTACTTTCAGATTTTACGTGATCCCGTATAGCTACATGAATAACATCAACACTATCCAGTATTAAAACAGTCATAGCTCTGACAATGTTTTTCAACGGCGCTTCCACTGGAATTCTAAAGATTACAATGATCAGTGATACAATCATAACCAGACTCAAAATTTCACGCATAGAATCTCCTTGTTGAGTATGAATGAAATATCAATCCAAGGTATGACATGAGATGTCAAATGGCTAATAAATTGTAATCGAAAGAGATACTTACTCAAAATATCACTTCTACATAGCAGTAACACACTGGTATTATTTGGCTTACTACTTTATACATTTTCATCTTGCGTGCGAACATACATTACTTTAATTTGTTTTACAAAATGTAGTTGCATTTTCCCGTGCAATGATTTAGAACTTGACAAGATCAGCTGTCATAACCTATATTATCTGAGTTCTGAAATGCTAAAGGTAGGATTCAGAAGGGGCACCTTCTTCGCAATCCCCAAGACACCACAGCGTCAGACATTCCCTTGCTTTTTATCGAGATACGTTGTAACTCATTACTCTTTTAATGAACTCAATGTTCTATTCTCTTCGTAGGAGATTCCACTTTTACGAATGAGGTGTGCTATCCTAAAATTTCAATTTCGGGGGTTCTCATGAAACAGGCAAATCAGGCTATCTGTCGTTCACATCTGCTCTTGTCAATTTTGGCGGTGAATCCGCAGGGGATTGAACGGAACCGTATTCTTGAAATGTACGAAGATAATCACTTCAGTGCTACTCTTAGAATGGTTCACCGTGACATCGAAGATCTCGACGCTGCTGGTTTTGAGTTCGTTAACATGAAAGGAACTGGGAAAGTTTGCCTCAGCCGGGAATCTCTGAAACAGGCTGAAAAGGCAAGTTCATATCGTACGAATCACGCTGAAGAAGCTTTTATGAAACTTGCTGTTTCCTATTTCGAAAAAATGGAATCATCTCAAGGTGCAGCTCTTCTGAATCGTTCTTGTAGCCGTCTGTTCTCTACTGATAAAACAGGTCTTGCGGTAAATGACCTGTTTGCAGATAACCTTGAAGATCTTTATATTGCTATCAATGAAAAGAGTCTCGTTGAAATCTCTTTTTCCAACGGTGAACCTTCACAGATAGTTCGCCCGGTGAATCTTGAACTGTCGAAAAACGGATCAATTATTCTTGAAACAAGCAAACAACAGTTTTTTGCATTGTCTACGATTAGCTCCGTTGAAATCGTTGATTATCCAAGTGATATGAAGATAGTTAGTTTCCCCGAATCATTCTCACAAGCAGCGTAAGCTATCTCGTATGACCGCATGTGCATCACTGTTTGTTCATGCGGTTTCTTTTCTGAACTACTTAAAAGTAACCGGTAAGGTGACAGGGAAAACCTCTGCGAGATCGTTAATCGGATAAAATGCCAGTTTTCCATTCTCTGATTTCAACTCTATCTTTTCTGACAATTCTCTATACCCTGAAATTGAATTACCATACAGTCGAGTCACGGTGATTCTCTTGTTTCGCTGAAGTAACCGCTCTACATCTTCCTTTTCGACATACGCCAGATATCTCATTCGTTCCAAGTGAGCTGCAGTGATATTTTTTAAGTGAACCAGCGTCTGTCCCTCTTGGCCATTATCTGATTGAATCCCGATGAACGCTTGACCATTGAGCATTCCGGAGACAAAAAAATCTCGTTTCGTAATCTGAGCCACGATTATTCGCTGACCGATAACTTTGGTTCGCCAATCCCTTTCCCATTGAGCGATATAGTCACCATCATAAAAATCATCCGTCGATAGTTGTGCTGATGCAGTACTGATAAGTAGCAAAAGAACGAGTAGCTGTTTCATACATTCTCCTTGAAAAGAATTATCTGTTCATGAGTTGTTCTGCAAGAACCGTATCACCGAGGATGTTTTCAGCCACGGCCGCAAGTTTGCTAATTTCTTCACGATTACCTCTCAGAACCGAAGCTCCTCGTTTGATAAAAAGCACCGCAGCAGGGTAGTTGTTCAAAATTTCAAATGCAATTCGAGCTGCCTCAGAAAAACTTAGACCTTGATGGTTATGATTACTGTATCGAACAAGCCCATCAGCACACAACTCTTCAACAAAGTCTTTCGCATTGAGATATGAAATCGCCATTTCACAGAGTTCATAATAGTGACGCTGTGTGTGAGCTTTACGGATCTGACGGCGAAGGATCTCTTTTGCCGTTTCATCATTTCCGTTTTTCATCTGCTCCAAAAACTCTTTTTTCCATGAAGCAGGTTCGTTTTGAACTGCTTTCGGCAGAGGAAGTTCTTCTGTTTTAGGAGCGATCTGCCGAGCAGTAACCGGTGCTGAAGGAATCATAGATTCAAGCATTTTGAGATACTCCATTGTCACGGGATGTGCAAAGATTTCATCACTTCTGATTGACCGTGACATGGTAATTCCTTCAAATGTGGTACACCTTGAAAGTGCAACATAGATCTGACCTTCCACAAACGCTCGTCCTGACAAGGAAAGATGTATTGTCGTGAGGGTTTTCCCCTGTGACTTATGAATGGTACAAGCCCACGCTGGTACAAGGGGAATCTGGGTATATTCAATATCAATTTTCGGAACCAACTGTTTGGTATTCATATCCACATCGTACCGATACAACTGCCATGTCATAGGCCGAACCGCAAGTGTTAAGCCTGTTTCATCAAGTCGAACAGTGACTTCGACACTGCTGATCTGAACAACCGTTCCCGTGGTACCATTGACCCATCGACGCTGTGGGTCATTACGAGTGAACATAACGCGAGC
>JAIFMU010000170.1 GCA_020048285.1 bacterium
CACAACTAACTTCAATTCAGCTTCTTGTGGATACGGGGATGCACAGAAATGGCATTCGACACGATGAAATTCTCAGCGGTAAATTCGATGCATACTTGTTGTCTCTAGGGAACAAAATAAGTGGGTTGTATACACATTATCACTCGTCAGATCAAGTTGATCAACGGTCGGTTATTGAGCAGAATGATCGTTTTGAACAGGTGAAAAACTATTTGAGTAGACTGGGAATCGAGCCTTCACTATTTCACTGTTCGAACAGCGGGGGAGTGCTCTATGGTTCTATCGGTAAAAATGAAATGGTTCGCTTTGGAATTGCCTTTCACGGCATTGGACGCGATGTCTGCCCTGAATTGAAAGAAACATCAGAGATATGGTCGGAAATAACTGCTGTTCGAACAGTCTATCCCTGCGAAGGTATTAGTTATAATCACCTGTACGCTCCCAAAGTACAAACAACAGTTGTAACGGTTCCGGTGGGTTACGGCGATGGCTATAGTCGCTTTTTCACGGGGAAGTCATCTATACTAATCGGCGGGAAGAAATTTCCTGTACTTGCTCGCGTTACAATGGATTACATCGTTGTCGATGTGGGTGATATGAGTGTCGCCGTCGGAGATCATGTGGTGATTATCGGAAGCGATGGGAGTGAGTCGATTACTGTGGCTGATCTTGCCACTGCTATCGGCACAATACCGTATGAAATTCTCTGCACCTGTGGTGCCTCTATGGATCATCGATATGTTCGTAACGGGGAAACAGTCTCAGTTCAACTTCGCCATCTATTTTAAGGGTTGATAATGAATTACAAAAAAATGCTGGCTGTGGTGGCTTCGGTAAACGAAAAAAAAATTATTGTTCGTGTAGCCCCTAAACAAGATTTTTCCTCCTGTGCAGAAAAAGGGTGTCATCTTTGTGCAGCTCCCACAAAAGCATTGGAGTTTGCCATTCAAAATAGTTTCAATCCAATGTACAAGCCTGGGGAACTGGTTATTCTGACAGTACCGTCTATCAATGAAGCTCTCGTGGCCGCGTTGATCTTTTTGACGCCGCTCGCTGTTGCTGCATTCAGCGCACTAGTATTGCACATGCTTGGTGAATCCCTCGATAGTGGCAGATCTGTTTTAATAATCCTTATTGCATTTCTTGGATCTTTCGCAATTCCTGTGTGCATCGAACATATTGTCAGAAAAACATGGCCCGTCACGATAGCGCCTCACGAGGTTTCCTGTTGAAAAATCAAATACCTCTTTTTGTTTCTCTTAAAGCTGCAAAGTCAGACCCCGCTCTTCAGCTTGGCGGCCGAGGTGCGCGTAAAATTGGTGTCACCGTTTTGTACGAAGGCAAAGAGAAAGAATACGACTCTGCTACGTGGAATGGCGTGTCGGCTTTTTCTCCGGTAATGACTTTTCAAGAAACAGAATACGCTGTTTTTAATGAGATAACTTTTCAGGATAGGCACTACCATAAATTAGGAACTGAGTTTTATACTGTTTTGGAGGGGATTTTTACCATTGATGTTGAAAACATTCTTTATACTCTAGGAGTAGGTGATACAATAATTATCCCTACGGGTGTTGTTCATGAAGTGCTTCGACATACATCGTTTACCGCAAATGTAATTACAGTTGGATGTGGTGGTGTTTCAGACAAATATATCGTTGAAAAATGAGTACCTAAATCGACGGGTAACGGTGTATATTTAGAGCGAAATTTTATCAATTCTTTTGGAGATTACCATGTTTTTTGATTTGTTGTACCAGATGACCGGAATGCAGATTTTTACGAGTCGTCTTTTTGCCGGAGGAACAGCACTTTTTTTCTCATTTCTCATTGGACTAGTACTATTCCCTCCCTACATCAAAAAATTGAAATCTCTCCATTTTAGTTCAGAGGCAAAGGCGAGTAAACATCAGCCTGTAATGCCTGCAGGGTTGCTGATTCTCGGGGTTGTCCTTGTGATGACTCTCATAACGAGCCGTTTTAATCCGTTTGTTTTATCTGCGTTGGCCGTGTATATCTTTTATGGAATTGTCGGTGCTGTCGATGATATCGCCAAAATTGCCAACAAGCGCAAATTACTTCGCAATGAAATTACATTGAAAGAGTATCAGTATAAAACTGATGGTATTTCTGCATCTTTACGTTTGACACTCTATCTTCTTATTGCAGGTGTTGTCGCAGTGGCATCCTATTATTTCACACCTTCGATAAGTCGAGAAGTAACTTTTCCATTCTTGAGTACAGCCCGTGCTTTTCCGGCTCTTCCGGTGTGGCTTTTCATTCCGTTAATGACTGTCGTTATAGCTGTTATGGCTAATGGTGTCAACTTTACTGATGGATTTGATACCCTTGCCACAGTTCCACTTCTCAGCAGCCTTGCCTTTGTTGGGCTAGTTGCATATATTTCAAGCCGTCCAGACTGGGCTCAGTGGTTCTTGATTCCTCAGATTCAAGGGATTAGTGAAATTATCCCGCTCGTTTGCGCTGTGATTGGCATGCTACTCGCATTCCTATGGTTTAATGCACCGCCTTCTACGATTATTATGGGAGACTCTGGATCGATCGCTCTTGGCGGATTGGTGGGAATTCTTTTTGTGTTTATCAAAGCAGAGTTTTATCTTCCGATTGTGGCGTTCATTTTTATTGTTGAATTTGCGTCGAGTTTCCTGCAGATTTTCTGGTACAAATTGACGAAGCGAAGAATTTTTCGCATGGCGCCGATTCACCACCATTTTCAGATCAATATGAGAGAATCAGGTAAGTACACCCGCGAAGGTGATATAAAGTCCCGAATTACGTGGAGATTTCATATCATATCCATAGTTCTAATGCTTTTGGGGCTCGTACTTTTCCTGAAGGTTCGCTAATGGTCACGGACCTTACAAGTTGCTATACCTCACCGGCTGGGAAAGAGTTTACACTTCTTGCAGGGCGATACGCGGGTATTTCTCCGGCTTCGCGCGTTCTTGACATTGGATGTGGTTATGGTGCTGGTATTTGCAATCTTGCAGCAGAATTTCGCTGCCGCTGTACAGCGGTTGATACGAGTGAACCAAATCTAACTATTGCTAGAAGCCGAGCGGAAGAGTTGAGGATTTCCCATCTTATCGATTTTTCTCAAGCTGATATAAATGATATAGCCCCTCCTGAGGATCCCTATGATCTAGTACTTGCAGAAGGTGGTTTACTTTCGCTGTTAGGGCGCCAAGCAGGGTTGGATATATCGTCGGGATTTCTTAAGCATCGCGGATGGCTAGCGTTTTCTGATCTCGTGCTTTTGACCGAAGAACGAAAAGTTCCGGCGGAAGTGCTTCATATTTATGATAATAAGTACTATCATTACGAAACTGAAGCATCCTATCGTCAACTTCTTAAGAACGCGGGATTTGAGCCGCATATTATTACCCTCGTTCCGCCAAGTGGTTGGGATAATTACTACGCTCACATGGCGCGTCGACTCGAAGATAGTGAAGGCTTTTTTGCTGATCGTCGAGTTAAAGAATTATTTCATAGAGAAATCGATGTGTTTTATCGGCTTGAAGGATTTCGGTATATTGGCTATTTGTTTGGATTGGTGCGTTACGAAAAAAGCGTGTGATTATTGCTTTTAATTGATATTTGATAATAGCCACAGGTTGCAATTTCAACCTGTGGTAATTTTTTTTTTTCTATTTCCCTTTTTTGCCGTCGAGTCCAATAGGTGATTTCATCCAATTGATCATTTGGGCACCCGTGATATATCTAACATCTTTGTGGGTAAGGGTGTAATTGATAAAATCTTCGATCACTTTACGGCGCGAATTATGATCACCGGCAGAACTATAGTGTTCATTTGCCGATTCTGCATAAAAGTCAGGGTGCATGCCCAGGGCAAATGGTGCGCGATTGCCTGTAATGTGAAGATCAAAGCTGTTTTTAAGGGTTGCGAGATACTCTTGAGCATTCATTGCTGCTCCTGACCAATCTGAAGGTGCAAAGATGTTGTAATCAAAGCCGGTAAGATTTCCAGTAGTAGTATCAAACCAATCAAAATTAGTGTGGCAACGGGTGCGCAATCCCTTTTCAAATCCATATTTTTCAGAAAGAGAATCGTGAGGAACCACGAAATTGTATACAGGAAGTTGCCATAGTCCAGGGATAGCACCAATTTTTTTGTAGCCCCAGTCATTTTCACCCACTGATTGCACGGTCATTATCGAATCGGCAAGTGAACCTTTGTCTAAGGTGTACGGCCAAAAATTATTCGTGCCGTCCATTTCTGGTTGTCCGCCCTCTTCGATTGAACAGTCATACAGAAATCCGCGTTCGATCATGGCGAGATAAGCATCGCGATTGTATTCGAGACGAGGAACGCGAAAACCAACCAGTTCATCTTTTTTCATCCCGGTAACGGCAAGAATAACGGAATCGTTTTTCTGGATTTCCTTAGTCCAGACATCTTTGCTGAGAAGGCGGGCATCAATGTTTTCTCCATTAGAATCGAGAAAGTGAGAGAAGGTGTGGTTGCCGATTTCGTGGCCAGCTTTATACGCTTCTTTCCAAGATTCAGCAGCCTTTGGAGCGTGAACCCCGTTGACATAAAATGCCATTTTGACAGGCTTTCCATCGAAGTTTGCCGATACGTTTCTACCTATTGGGTTCTTTTTATCTTTTAGAAAATTGGTCATCCAGCGAACAGTTTGAGGATCGCCACAGTCATCTGCTCCTATAATTACAAATTGAGGGACATTTTTGATATCTAGTCCGCCGGGAGGTGTGGAAACGTAGTCATGAGTTGTTCCCGCTGTAAGGTATGTTGCTATAGCGAGAGATGTTACAAATATCTTGTTCATATAGAATCCTTTCAAATCGTTTATGCCTATTTGAGATCATAAGAAAAAAGCTTCCGAATAGATTCCGAAAGCCTTTACATTGTACTGCACTGTTACTTCTGATATTTGAGAAGTGATGGGGCACTTTCACGCATAAATTCCATTAATTCTGAATAGAGAAGATCGCCATCTTCTGTTTCGCGGACATCACACAGTGGCTGGTACATGGGGCTATTGAGAAATGTACCAAGCGGGATCGGATTTTTCCGCGAAAAACATGCTCGGACGTAGGGTATCAGTTTTTTCTGCAAGTCAAATGACTTACTATAGTTACCTGATTTTCCTTCGGAGATT
>JAIFMU010000018.1 GCA_020048285.1 bacterium
TAAAGGTTGGATTTGAAGGGAACAGCTTCGCTAGGCCGGTGAAATAACAGAGCGAGTTCCAAGGTGTGGGAATCCCGCGATGGCAGGCGTGGTCTAAATCCCCTGAAGGGAGAAGAAGTTTTGGTCCAACACATCCAATTGATGAGTCACTGTATAGCTTCGCAAAGGTTGTCCCAATGGTAGTTTGATTAACAGTTACATCTGAATTGAGCAGAAGAATTGTATCACCTGTTGCGTGTAATAATCCCGCGTTGTTTGCTCGGGCAAAACCACAGTTTTGAGGTAGTGAAATGTAGGTGATATGAGAGAAACGTTCAAAAATTTTTTCGCCAGAGTTATCATCTGAACCGTTGTCGACGAGAATGATTTCGATTTTCGGGCACTCTTCAGACAAGAGAAGTGCTTCGATTGTTCGGCACGTCATGTCGTACGTTTTGAAATTGACGATTATGGCAGAAATCATACGGTTCCCTTAGTCGATTATTCATATCTAATATACTCGATTTTGAGGCAAATAGGGGACTGCTATGAACGGGAGTACGGCTGTTTCATTATAAAAAGAGGATCTGCTCACAGGTGCGGGCAGATCCTCAGGAGTTGGAACAGAAGATTCACTTACTTTGCGAAAACTGTTTTGAATCGCAATTTCCAAAGAAGGCCAAGAGCTTCTTTGACGATTTTTGAAGACATTTTTGATACGCCAAGTTCGCGATCTTTGAAAATGATTGGGATCTCTTTTATCGTAAGCCCTGCACGCTGAACATAAAAGTTCATTTCAACCTGAAACGAGTAGCCTGAAGAAGCAATGCTGTCGAGGTCAAGAGCCCGAAGAGTTTCTGCGCGGAAACATTTGAATCCGCCTGTGCAGTCCATGATTTTGATGCCGGCGATCATTCGAGCTGCGACGTTGCCAAAATAGCTGAGAAGAAGGCGTTTTAGCGGCCAGTTAACCACGTTTACCGTTCCGTTCATATAGCGTGAACCGATAACGAGATCTGCATCTTCGGCAGTTTTTACGAAGGTGGGAAGGTATTCCGGGTTGTGAGAAAAGTCTGCATCCATTTCAAAGATGAGATCGTAGTTGCGTTCGAGGGCCCATTTGAAGCCCGCGATATATGCTTTTCCTAGACCCTCTTTTTTTGTGCGATCGAGCACGTGAATGCCATCGATCCCTTGAGCAATTCCTTTGACGATCGCCGAAGTTCCATCGGGTGAATTGTCGTCAACCACAAGGATATGCGCCTGCGGAAGCTGTTTTTTAATCTCTGGAATAATAAGAGGAATATTTTCCTTCTCGTTGTATGTAGGGATTATTATCAGAACCCGACGATCACTCATGCTACAACCTCTTTCAGTTCACTATCTGTATTTCGGGAAAATATGTGATGGAAAGTCTCGTCTGAAGACATAAAAAAAGCCCGTCCGCAGACAGGCTTTGTGAAAAAAGGATCGCAAAAAAACTTACGCAACAGTTTTTGCGAATGCAGCCAGTTTTGATTTCTGGTTTGCAGCTTTGTTCTTGTGGATCACGCGGCTTTTTGAAGCCTTGTCAAGAACGGAATACGCTTCCTGAAGTACTACTGCTGCTTCTTCAACAGTGGTAGTAGCTTTCAGTTTCTTAGTCACGGTTTTGATCCGTGAACGCATAGCACGATTGCGTGCATTTGCTTTTTCCGAAGTAAGAACTCTTTTTTTGCAGGATTTATGCTGCGGCATAGATTTGCTCCTCATTAATGCAAACTACAATTTTAGAACCTGCCTAAAATAGCGTATTGTATGATCGATAGTCAATGACTTTATCGCTCTTTTTATTCCAGCCGAAAATGAGGTTGAAAACAATATCTATGAATCCTATCTTTTTGAAATACAAGATAGTGTAGTTTTTGCTTTGTAATTGCTTTGCCGCATACTTTTCGACTGCCCTGAGAACCTTTCTAAACTCGTTGCAGAAATAGTGGCAATTCGGTTATGTCTTTCAGTACCACTGTTGCTTCGCTGAAATCCGATCCACTGGTGAGGTCGGTGGGGATTGCCACGGTGGTGATCTTGGCGGCAATACCTGCAGTTACACCTCGTTGCGAATCTTCGATGACTACTGCCGAATCCGGGGATGCACCAAATCGATCGAGTGCTGTGATCCACGGATCGGGGTGTGGTTTTGAACGGGAATAATCGCCGTTGGTAAGGTAAAAATCGAAATAATGAAGCAGTTTCGATCGGTTATGTACTGTGAGAAAATCTTCGCGGAGTGCCGATGTAACGATAGCCATACGATAGCTTTGCGACAGTTCTCGGAGTACTTCTTCGACAAAAGGCATTGTAATTGGTTCTGTTGACAGGTAATGATTGAATAGTTTGTTTCTCTGCCTGCGCATCGTTTCTATTTCCACTGGATCTGTTAGTTCGGGGAAAGCGTCCCATACACCACTCCCGCGAATCAAGGAAATCTCCCGGAACAGCTCTTTCGTTAGAGTAAAACCTCGTTCGGCGAGAATCTCTTGTGACGCACGAAGGTAGTATTGTTCTGTGTCAACCAGGACACCATCGCTATCAAAAAGAAGAAATTGTTTCATGTTGTACCTCTGTTCTTTAGAATTATGCGGAAAATAGCTGATCTGTCCGATGTAAATGAAAAATATGAAAAGATCGTTCAAGTGATGGAAAAAAATGCCGAATAGCCGCAATTTACCCTGTCGTTTATTCCTCATATTCGTATTGACAAGGCTTTGATGTGGCTTAAATAGTATGTTTGTCTGCCTTGGCATAGAATGTGTTTGTGGAAATGTCGCAGGAGGCTTATATGATATCTTCTCTTAAAACAGCAGTTCAAGGAATGACAGTTCAGATCCAAAAGCAGGATCAGATTGCCAATAACCTTGCCAATTCAAATACTGTGGGATTCAAAAGCAGTCAACTTTACGCTAGCTCGTTCGATGAATACTTGACAAATAGTAGAAATGAACTTCGTGCAAATCGTGAAATACGTGCAGATCAAGTCTTTGTCGATTATAGCGAAGGCGGATACAAGCAGACGAGAAATCCTCTTGATGTGGCGATTCAAGGATCGGGTTTCTTTACCACTTTCGGTGGCGATGGGGTTCGATATACTCGCGATGGATCATTTGCTCAGGATCGCGATGGGTTTCTCATTACAGGAACTGGGGAACGCGTATTTGGCGAAAAAGGGTTTATCAAAATCGATCCAAATTTGGGAGCTGTAACGATCAGTGATGGCGGTGAAGTTATGCAGAATGGCGATCTGATCGATCGTCTCAAGATTGCTGATTTCAAAAAACCGTATGAACTTCTTCGCGTGGGAAATAATGCCTATCGCCCAAAATTACCAGAATCACAAGTCGTACCTTCTGCGGGATATGCAATTCGTCAGGGCTATGTTGAAACATCAAATGTAGATGTGGTTTCCAGCATGACCGCTATGATCACCGCCAATCGAACCTATGAATCAATCTCAAAAGCGCTTCAGTCTGAAGATCAGACTCTTGAAAAAGCGATCAATCAAGTCGGAAGACTTGGGTAAGGAGTAGCAGATGATTAGATCAATGTATACCGCTGCCACGGGAATGAAAGCGCAACAGTTTTATATGGATACAATTTCCAATAACTTGTCCAACGTAAACTCCCGCGGATTCAAACGTGAAACTGTTCAATTTAAAGATCTTATGTATCAAACTCTTCGAGAGCCTGGAACCCGCTATGCCGAAGGTGCCATGGCGCCGGCTGGAGTCGAAGTAGGTCTCGGGGTAAAAGTTGGCGGGACTACCCGTGAATTTACTCAGGGGTCAATGGCAAATACTGGAAATGACTTCGACATGGCCGTTTCTGGTAATGGAATGTTCCAAATTCTTATGCCAGACGGATCCATGGCCTATACTCGCGATGGCCAGTTTCAACGCTCCAGCGATGGTACGGTTGTGACGTCTGAAGGGTATTATCTCTATCCTGAAATGTCTCTTCCGGCAGGATACGACCGCATTTCCGTTACTGAACAGGGGTTGGTCTCGGCAACTCGGCACGACTCCGGTGATCAGGAGAGCGTCGAAATGGGGCAGATTGAGCTGGCTCAGTTCATCAATCCTCCTGGGTTAAAAGGTATTGGATCAAACTTATATATGGCTTCATCGAGTTCCGGTGAACCTATGGTTGGAACTCCCGGCCAGGATGGGTATGGTAAAGTTATGCATCAATTTGCAGAAGAATCAAATGTAGACATGGTTGATGAAATGGTGGGAATGATTGCGGCGCAGCGTGCCTATGAAATCGTTTCTAAATCTATTACGGTTTCTGAAGAGATGATGCAGACTGCAACCAGTCTCAAGCGGTAAGGTAACATAATGAGATCACTTCACATTCTTTTGGTTGCAGTTGCTGTTCTTTTGGGACAGACGAACGTTTCGGTTCGCTCCGAAGCAACCGTTATGGAATCGGTAATCCGTCTTCGAGATATAGCAGTGGTGAACGGTCCCTTGAAATCGCGAATTGATACGATTGAAGTGGGACGAGTACCGGCTCCCGGGACAGCTCGGTTTATTCTTCGAGATGAACTATTCCTTTATTCAAAATTGCCTGCCGACATTCGAACTGCGGTCACACTTGCTGGTGAACCGCGGTGTCGCGTTGCAATGGCATCGCAGGATCTCACTCTTGGTCAGATTGAAGCGGCGCTGCGGGATTCGATTCAAAATCATTTGAATTGGACTAGTGAGCAGTGTAGAATCATTTTTAAGGCTCCTGCTGAACAGGTTCTTGCAAAGATCGCTCGCAACTCCTATTCGATTGAACCGATTGAACTTCGGTCAAAAACCGTGAAAGGAAACACGCTTGTTCCGGTCACGGTTGTTCAAGGTGATCTGAAGACGCGATTTACTGTTCAGGCCTTGATCGAAGTGCAGGCTGACGTATTTGTGGCAAATCGCCGGATTGAACTGGGCGAAACAGTTTCATTAGTAGATTTCACACGGAAAAGTATGGATATCACCGCACTTCCTTCAATACCAATCACTTCTTTGACCGGTAGTGATCGTTATCGGGTGAAAAGCGGCATAATTCCTGTTGGTTCAGTGCTGATGGTAAATCGCGTGGAAGAAAAAGCGATGATTGAAACTGGTCAGATGGTGTCAATTCGAGCAACAGTGGGAAAGTAGTAGTAAAAAAATTATTCGAGCAACCATTATTGAACCGGGTGTTGTTCTAGTTGAACAGAGGGGTGGAGTATGAATCTGAAAGTTTTTATCTTCCTGATGGGCATTGCAGTAGCTTCACAAGCCGCGCGCATTGCAAATCTCTATACTGACAACCGAGCCATGTCTGAAGGGGATCTTTTGACTGTGTTGATTGTTGAAAATGCCAAAGCGGGAAGTAACAGTACCACAAAAACAGATACGAAAAACTCTGTTGGCGCAAAAATGCTCAAGGGAAGTGGCGCTTTTTCCGCGATTCCTTCGTTTGGGGCAAGTGGTGAAATGGGAGCTGCATTTGAAGGAAAAGGCGATACTCATCGCGAAGGAAATCTTGTGGCGAAGTTGTCGGTTCGAATCGACAAAGTGTACGACAATGGCAATCTCTTGATCAGTGGAGACAAAATTGTTGAAATCAATCAGGAGAAAGAGATTATTCGGCTCACTGGATTGGTTCGTCCACAAGATATCGAATCGGGTAATACTATTTATTCGTATAATATTGCCAATGCCGAAATCACCTACTCTGGCCATGGTGAAGCTGCCGATGCAAGTCGCGCCGGTCCGATCGCCCGTTTTTTCAACTGGCTGTTCTAAAGAGATATAACGAATCTATTTGGGGGATACTATGAAACAGATACTTACAGTTATACTTGCTTTGACACTGCTCGCGGCACCGGCATTGTCAGCTCAGAACGTTCGCGTAAAAGACGTGGCGGCGGTGAGCGGTCTTGAAGACGTTCAGATTTTCGGGTATGGACTTGTGGTTGGTCTCGCCGGAACCGGTGACCGAAACACAACCGTTTTCACAACACATACTATGAGAAACATGCTGAAAAACATGGGGATTGAACTTCCTGAAAAACAGATGATGCTTCGAAACGTCGCCGCAGTTATGGTGACCGGAACGCTCAATCCTTTCAAAAAGCAGGGGAGTCGTCTCGATGTGGTGGTTTCCTCGATTGGCGATGCCCGTTCTCTTGAAGGTGGAACACTGATTCTCACTCCGCTCCAAGGGCCCGATGGTGTTTCCTACGCTTCAGCTCAAGGACCGATCGCCACTGGCGGATATGACCTTCGGGATCGCGGTATGGCTCAGATGAAAAAAAATCACACCTTGGTGGGGCGCATTCCTGATGGTGCGATTGTTCAGAGTGAATATAAGTTCAATAACTTTAACGGAATCAATCTCGCACTCTCTTTAAATCAACCGGATTTTACTTCTGCGGTAACAATGGCAAAAGCGATTGATGGCTATCTTGTTGGTGAATTTGGCTTTACAAAGAAAATCGCTTCTGCAGCAGACGCGTCGACCATTACAATTGATTTTCAGTCAGCTCAGCAGCAGATGCAGGGTGGAGTTGGCCTTGCCGAATTTATCTCTTATGTGGAAAACGTGACGTTCAATGTGGCTATGGCCGCGAGAATAGTGGTGAACGAACGGACCGGAACTATCGTTTCAGGTGGAAATGTACGCATTTCTGAAGTGGCCGTGACTCATGGAGGGATTAAGGTTCAGATTGTCAATCGCCCAGAAGTGATTCAGCCTGTGCCGTTTACCTTTGGTCAAAGTGTGACTGTTCCCAATCCCGAAATGGTTGTAGAAGAAAAGGAGATGGACATGC
>JAIFMU010000146.1 GCA_020048285.1 bacterium
TGAAGGAAGTCCCTGCTCTACACCAAAATGATAGGTTGAATCACGGGTTACAAAGACCAATCCGGCATCGGTTCCGATCCAAAGATCTGCTCGGCGGGTGCTCGCCAGAGCGGTTATGTGGTTAGATGGGATCAGCGTTGAATTGTCCAAAGTGTGATTGAACCATACGGTGGGGCTGATTCGAGCGAGGCCGTTGGGCGTTCCGAACCACGTGATCGAATCACTCGATTCGCAGACCGCTGTGATCAGATTGTCGCGAAGTGGCGAGTCGCCGGTGGTTCGACTCTGGAAAGTGTTGTTCTTAAAGCGAGTAATCCCTTGATTCGTACCGATCCAAACGAGCCCCGGTTCCGCGCCGAGAGTCACCGCCGTCACCGTATCGCTCAGAAGTGGGCTGTTGGAACGAGTCATATATCGGTAGAATAAGGTGGTAGAAATCACCGTGGTATTGTTGGAACGGATCGCCACAGAGTCTTTTAGAAGTTGAAGATCAACACTGCTTTCGAGCGCGCCGTAGCGAACTGCTTCGAGAACAGCCTGAGGAAGATCAGTAAAGGTAACTGAAATGGTCGAATCGGTTCGAACTGTTTCACCGGAAAGTTTGAGATATTCCGGATAGCCGTCAATAGCTAAATACCCCTTGACAGTATCAAGCATTGATTCAGAATTGACAAAGTTCACTTTCAACTCACCCGTGGGCAATAATTCGGCATCCAGCGTCGTATCACCAAGAACAACAACATTTTGCAAAAGTGATTTCCTGCCTGATTCGGCGTGAGATGCATAGATAGAATAGCGCTTTCCCTTGGGGATTTTCAGCATTGCTTTTCCGGTGGAATCAGTTTTTGCGGTGATGATTTCCGCGTGGTTACCCGTGGCTGCATTGAATCCCGCCGGAACGATTTTGATCTCTGCATTGCGAAGGTTTTCCGAGCCGGTGAGCGAAATAATAACACCGCCGGTGAGCCCATTAGTGGTTTCTGAACCAAATCCCGCCACTTGCGGCCCGCAGGCAGAGAGAAAAAAGAGGCAAAGCGTGGAAAGTGCTGCTGGTAGAATTACAATTTTCATTTTCGTACCATCCTTGTGAGTGGAAACAGTTGAATATTGAGTTGATACACCGCTTCCGAGTGTTCGCTCTCTTCGATAATCCGAAGGACATCTTTGCGATAGAGCGCGGTAATCTCTTTGATTTTTGAAATATCATCGCGCGATGCCGTGATAGTAAGCGTGGAAATGTCCCGTTCCACCGGCGTGTGATGATCCAGTGATCGCAGTGCCAAGTTGAGCTTTGCGTGTGGCGAAAATAGCCACTTTCATCGCGCTTGATCAGTTCCAGTTGCAAGAGAAGATCGATACTCTTTTCTGCTTCGGACGGAGTAATCGCCGGTTCCAGTTTTGAAGCCAACAGAGTAAAATCATCTTTAAAATCAAAAAACCAGAGAAAGGCGAGAATTGCCGAGTGGTACCACGTGGAGTAATACTCATATTGCGGCTCTTCCACAGTGTGCGGTTGCACTGTTTTTATTTTCGCGAGATTTTCAATTATCGCATCCCGGTCATGATCGCAATCGGTTTTGGCCAGTTCAATAAGCGTGCGGAAATAGTTCGATTCACGGCGATTGAACTGCAGCAGCGCAATAAGCGAATCAGTGGCTGGTTTGGAAAGATGACGTTTTTCTGCCACAACTTTAGCAATATTGCTCGCATCGACACCGATCTTTTCAGCAAGATAACGGTAGGAAAAAAACGGTTTCCGCTCTTTCTGAAAATCGATATACTCCCGCAGAAAGAGTCGATAGTCGAGATAGTCGAAGATCGATTTCATAAAATCCTCAAAGTTTAATGCTTTGCGGTAAAGATAGTTCAAAAGAATTTAATTGTGGTCAAAAAGTGTGGTCGAACTTAAAATGTATCCTTCGGCAACTGTTTTCTGTCTAAAGCAAGATATTTTCATTCCCTTAACTAACCAGTGGCATACAACTCGTGATTGCATCACTGATACTCCATAATTCTTTCTATATAAATCAATTATATCAGACAGAAGTCATTGTAATTGTGAAAGAGAATACTCTATCAGACACCTCACCCTCCTTTCTTCGGCTCTGTAAGAATGGTTAAAGCAGCATCGTCTTGGCGAATTGTTTTTTTATCAATATCATGATTTGATTAGATTTTTAGTCCATCATACAGACCGATTGTGTCAACATGCTAGCCGCGAACAACGAGACCTAATTGCTACGATATAAATTACGAATAGAATGTTTTAAAAGCGATTCTTTAGTCAAGATAGTCATAATGGAATATTGAAATGTGCATAGTTTTATCTAAGAACTAGTGTTAATAGTGTGTTTTAGAATCATAGAGTTTGAGTTTTTTTTGCCATTCTTTTGACAATCATATGTGAAACAACTGCCCGCAGAAGTGAAACCACTGCAGGCTAAGTTATATTTCGTATGAATTTGATGCTGATTTTGTTACGGGAAATAGGACAGTATACGTTCGCCAAAAAACGATGGAATCTCAACCTCATCAATGAACCCCTTATGCCACAGGAGCAGCTGTAGAGCCTTTCACCTCCTCCCCCATCAAAGCTAAGAATGAGTAACTGGCTGATGAGAGCTACGGCAGAACAGGTAAGAAATCACACCTCATTTGGTGTAAATCAACGCTCATCGAGTGTATGATTTCTATTTCCCTGATCAAGGTTGTATAAGAAATAGATCAATTTCACTATGCCGTCGGTGGCTTTGATTTGCCAAAACGGCTTCCAAACGGTTTTTTCCCTTTTGTGGCACCACGGCTTCCCGCTGAGTCAACTCGACCAGAACCGGGCTTTTTTGTTTCCCCTCGCTTTGTACCTCTTCCACCAAAGTAGCTTCCCGTGCCAACTCTCGCTGGACGCGGTTCACCCTGAGGCTCCACCTCTTTAGCGATTTGGAATTCAGCAATGAACTCTTGATCAATTTTCCGTTTGACCAATCGTTCGATCTGGCGAAGAAGTGGAAGATCTTCGCTGGAGAGAAATGATACCGCAATCCCTTCTGATCCCGCTCGGCCAGTTCTACCAATGCGATGAACGTAATCTTCGGGGACATTTGGCAGATCATAGTTGATCACGTGAGGAAGCTTGTCAATGTCCAATCCTCGAGCGGCAATATCTGTTGCAGCTAGAACGCGAATATCGCCACTCTTAAAATCAGCCAAAGCACGAGTTCGCGCATTTTGGCTTTTATTTCCATGAATCGCAAGCGTTTCAATATTTGCTTTGTTCAAATAGGTGGCCAACTGATTCGCACCGCCTTTGGTACGCGTAAACACGAGAACCTGTTTCCAATCGCCGCCGTTGATCAAATGGCGAAGCAACTCTTTTTTTCGCGATTTGTGCACAGGATAGATTTTCTGTTCCACCGTGTCAGCAGTCGCGTTCGGACGCACTGTCTCGATTAAGATTGGTGGATTTTGCCGACGCTTTGGCAACAATGCAATTATCCGCTTGATATCGTGAATAAATCCCATGTCGAGCATACGGTCAGCTTCATCGAGAACGAGAATTTCTATGCGAGTGAGATCAACCGTGTTTTGGCCACAATGGTCGAGTAGTCTTCCAGGAGTGGCAACAACGATATCGACACCGCGACGCAGGACCGCTTTCTGTGGTTCGATTCCCACCCCGCCGAAAATAACCGCCGTTTTCAATGGCAATGTTCCCCCGTAGGTTTTGACGGACTCTTCAACCTGACTCGCCAATTCACGAGTCGGGGTCAATATCAGGGCACGCGGTCGTTTTTCAGCGTGTTTGGATTCCATCAATCGATGCAAAAGCGGAAGGGTAAAAGCGGCAGTTTTGCCCGTGCCTGTCTGAGCGCCACCCATGACGTCAGATCCTTTAAGTATTGCGGGAATTGATTCTGCTTGAATCGGCGTGGGTGTTTCATACCCTTTTTGAGCGAGTGCAGTCAGTAGTTCAGGACGGAGTCCCAACTGGTCAAATTTCATACGAGTTCCAATTAATAGAATGGGGGTGCCCTCTTAAGAATCGACGCGTCGGAGAAATAAAACCGATTGGGCACAAAAGCGAAAATTCACGTGGGGAATATAGTTCCAGCCCAAATCAATCGTTACCACTTTCCCGCATAGATCTAACACTTGGCCTGTTCAGAATTTAACAAGATTCGCCGCATGAAAGACAACGCCATAATCATCAGTGTGATGCGATTCGCTTGCACGGAAAAAGAATCTCAATTACAACGTTTCTGTGAATTGTTCTCACCGAGGCAAAATTGTTCTCACCGGAATGCACAATAGTATGGAATTTTTTGGTATATCTTATCAACGTAACTCGAACAATTCCAATTGGAGGATCCCATGAAAATGTGTATTTCAAAACCAGCGTTTTTTAAAACTATCGCCACAGCAGCGATGATCTCACTCCCCGTCATTTCACCGGTGGCGGTGCAAGCATCTTCGATTCAATGGCAACCAACTCACAAAATGAACTACAATTTTACGGGAAATTGCCAATTGCAATCAAACAAAATCAGCGTAACGATCCACCCATTCTTCGCCGAAGTCGAAGAAGAAGCAATCATTAAAACCGCCGGAACCGTATTCACAGGGGACAGTGCGACTCTCGAGATTTTTGGAGCATTCAAAATCACCGATGACGCAGTTATCCGGTCAATGCTTCTCTGGAACGGCGACAAACTGCTCAAGGCAAAACTGTACGACAAAAAAGTGGCTGATAGTCTCTACGAAGATGTGGTGGATCGAGACAAGGTGACGTATGTTCCCCGCGACCCTGCACTGATCTATCGCCTCGATGATGGCCAGTATGAATTCAAGATTTACCCTGTCGCAATCAACAAAGAGCGTCGCATTCGCATACTCTATTCGATTCCCGTAACCCCTAGTGCGGAAGGAGTTCGTTTCACCTTGAACCCGGCGTTTTCCACAGGAGCTCGTACGAATCCCACTACAATTCCGGTAAAGGTAACCGCCGACAGTTCACTTGGTGAAAACTGTATAATTACCTATGGTTCAACCAACAAACCGCTCATCTACGGGGCGACTTACAATGTTCCTCAAACTGAATTTCAAGAAGGAATGTACTATGATGCAAATTGGAATTGGATTTCTAGAACTGAATCCATCGATATAACCGTACCTCACCAGTCTACAAATTCGGCAACTTCAGCCGTTATTGCTTCAGGAAAAGCCGCTGGATTCTACACGGGAATAATGCTTTCAGCACCAAAGGAACTTAAAGAGATTGTCGAACGCGATATCGTCCAGACCTATGCAGTACAAACGATTATCGATTTGGGAACAGATAAAATGGTAACGGATAATGTATCACTCGAATCGCCAATCGGTCTGTATATCAAAACAGAATCGCCATGGCTTGGCAAAGTTCAGTGGAACATCTACAATCCTAAATCGGGCAAATCACTCTATATTCACAATCAAACAGTAGCGACCACTCTAGACACTGCGAAAATCTCTTCGATTCCCCTTCTTTGGGCGACCAAATACGCGCAGAGTACAAAAACGCAGAATCTCGGCGGACTCTACGGATTTGTGGATCAGCGCATGGCACTCTTGGCTCTGGAAAAAGATTCACTGAAAGAGTCTGATGCGAAATTGTATGAAACAACCGGCGTGCCTCTTCTGAACAGTTCTGAAATTTTTGTCGATGCAAAAAATCTTGCGAAGCTCCCGTCGAATTACGCGGTAATCGAAGCAACGCCAATCAAAAATGAACTGGCATTGAAAGCATTGAAAATCAATCTTACGGTGATCAATGGCAACGAACTGCAACTTGCAATCGACAACTTGAACGCGGAAACCATTTCTGTGGCGATCTACAATCTCAAAGGACAGCTTATCCAGAACAGTCAAAATATCCGTTTGGCCAACGGGCTTGCCTCAATTCCTCTGAACAGTGTCGCTTCCGGAGCGTATATCGTCAAGATCAACGGCGCAAACATGAACACCCAAACTGCCAAATTTATGATTCCCTAATCGCCTAACCATTCATACCACGCGAAAAGGGCCGGAACACTCCGACCCTTTTTGTTTTTCACAACACACAGAGTTAGTAGTCTAAACCGTGCTTGCGAATATGAACCTGCGGTTTCGCGTGATCATCGTGGACGATACTCCCGAGAACTTCCGCGATAACTACCACGTGATCACCGGGCTGAGCATAACTCACTTTGCGGCAAATAATTGATGATTTTGCGCCGGTCATAACCACCGCTCCTTCATTGGTGATCTTGTGGTCGATTTTTTCAAATACTTTTTTTTCAGGATCAAATCCCTGCCAGAAATATTTAAGAAAAGAGGTATTGTGATCGCCAACCACATTGATTGCAAAGACTTCATCGTTCATGATCGCATCGTAGGCGGGGCGACCCGGTTTCATACAAAGTGACACCAAAAGCGGTGCAAATGAAACCTGCTGTACCCAACTTGCCAAAAACCCGTCCACGCCGTCATCGTCTTTGTGTTTTGCAGTAACAATGAAAAGTCCCGAGGGAATATGTCCCACCGATTGTGCTAATCCTGTTGTTGTCATAGGTCGATCCTTTTTTAATGATTCATTTTTTCCGTGATTATTCTTTTTGTATCGATTGAAAGGACAAAGTACACAAACTGCAATAATCATACCACTTCACACGGGTGTAAACAAGTAAATAGTTTCCATAGATTTCACACAGAAGTGTTTCGAAACACCGCAACTGTCCGCAATCATTCATTGAAACGCAACGAGGCAGAACGTAATTTACGCGAGAAAAAATATTACGATTCGGAGTCAGCAGTGATCAAACCAGAACTTCTCGCGCCAGCCGGCAATTTTGAAACACTTCACGCGGCGTTCCTTCACGGAGCCGATGCAGTCTTTCTCGGCATGGGGACACTGAACCTTCGCGCCTATTCGGAAAACTTTTCGGTGGATGATCTTCCGGAGATCATGCGAATCGCCAATCATCACGTAGGCAAAGTGTATCTCGTGCTCAACACCATGCCCAATGATGATCAAATCGCCGAAGTTGAACTGTTCTTACAGCAACTTAAAGAGTCGCCGGTCAAACCACATGCGTTCATTGTTTCTGATCCCGGCGTGATTCGTCTCTGCCACCAGATTATTCCCGAAATGGAACTCCATCTTTCAACGCAAACGGGAACATTCAACGCCGAATCACTCAAATTTTGGGCTGAACAGGGAATTTCGCGCATTGTTCTTCCGCGCGAGTTTACACTGGATCAGATCGCTCAAAGCGTTTCCCGGGAGATTTGTGAAATCGAAGTGTTTGTTCACGGAGCAATGTGCGTTTCCGTGAGCGGCCGCTGCCTTATGGGTGCCTATATCAACGGTCGTCACCCAAATCACGGCGAATGTTCGCAACCGTGCCGATTCAGCTACGATATTGTGGCCCGCGACGGCGCCGGAAATCTCATGGCCGACAAAGGATTCTCCGTCGAAGAGGAGAACGGGATGGCCTACATTTTTAATTCAAAAGATCTCAACACAATCGAGATTCTTCCTCAATTAATAAAGGCTGGCGTTCACTCGTTAAAGATCGAAGGGCGCAACAAATCTGTTCACTACGTCTCTTCGGTGATTAAAGCCTACCGCGCGGCGATCGATGGGTTCTTTGAACAGGGCGAATCGTTCGTTCTTCCCAAAATCTACATCGATGAACTGGAACAACTCGATCATCGCCCCTATACGACCGGATTTGCCGGCGGAGATCTGGCGATGCAGGCCGTTTCGTTTGCAAAAGAGAAAAGCAAAATCCGCGTGGTTGGCGTGGTGAAAGAGGTGATGGCGAATAGCGTTGCCGTAGTGGATGTGAAAAATCCTTTCACTGCCGACGAAACTCTTTCAATCCTTCCGGCGAACGCGAAAATTGCTCCCTACGATTTGGAATTCACCGAAATCAATGATCTTTCGGGAAATCCCATGGTTTCAGCGATTACCAATCGGGTGGTTTGTGTAAAAAATGCGCACGAAACAAAACTCAAAGTAGGCGACATGATCCGTCGGGTGATCGGGTGAAATGTCCCGGCTCAAAAGGGAGAATGGTATTCGCCCATAGACAATGGATTTGCTCCGTAGCAGCGAATACCAATCGCCTTTTTCACCATTTCTCATTTGTAGGGATTCCCTTAGTTGAACCCGATTCATTCTATGCCGTTTCATCTTGCAAGATTCACGGCAACCCAACCGATATCCACCGCAACCCAGACAATCTCTTTTACCGTTCTCCTTTAACCGTTGGCTGTGCCGCATGAAACTTCTCAAACACCTTCAATCTCAAGGCATCGGTTCCCGTAAAGAGATCGAACTGCTGATCAAAAAGGGAAAAGTCACAATCAACGGCTCGATTGAAAAGAGCGACAAGGCTGAAATCGATGAAAAATCAGCCGAAATTCTGGTAAATGGTGCGCTTCTGACCTACCGCGAACGGGTCGTGATCGCTCTGAACAAACCGGCGGGCTATGAATGTTCTCACAAACCGCAGAATCACCTGAACCGGCAGGGCGACTGGACGAAGACACCACAGGACTTCTGATCATGTCCGACGACGGTAAACTGATTCATCAACTCATGTCCCCCAAAAAAGAGGTGATGAAAATCTACCGCGTTACGCTGAAATATTCCGTTTCCGATGAGTTGATCAATCTTCTGCGCAATGGGGTTGTGCTTCACGATGATCCGGTTGCGGTGAAAGCGGTTCTTTGCGAAAAGGTAACTGAAAATGTGATTGATCTGGGAATCACTGAAGGGAAATACCATCAGGTGAAACGGATGATCGCCGCCGCGAGCAATCGGGTCGAAGGCCTTCACCGAATTCAGATCGGGGCATTGAATTTGGATTCTCTCTCGATTGCAGAGGGAACATTCATCTATCTTACGGAAGATCAGATCGGACTATTGAGCTAATAATGACATCGTGGCGGTTTACCGGCGCTCAATTTTGATCGACAATTCTATTATGCACTTTGTGTGTAGTGACGTTTATTCATGAATAAATTCAGAGGCACTACAAACCACTTGTAGTGTTGACGACTTGATTACAAGGATGAATAGTATATATGATTTCAAAAAAGCTCATATTAAACAATGCTTCTGAAATAAATCGTTTAAAAGCTGTAATTGACGAAACTGTAAAGCATCGAAATAAAAATTCTGATTCATATCGAGCTTGGGAGGAAGCCTGCCAAAATTTTCATGTGCAATATTATAGATTAGCTTTTCCCGGTGGATTAGAAGGGGCATACAAAAGAATACTTGATGGTGATCCTTATGCAATGGAAGCTGCAATAGTTTTTGTTGAATGCAGACCATTCTTTTTCCGTTCTGGCTATATGTTTTGTGACTTAATAAAAAAATTGAAGCGGGCACCATTATCTAATGAACTTAAAGAACGGTTCGAGAAAGTGACGGAGTCTTATGAGCAATATCGATGCAAGAAAACCTGATGAGAATCTAAACTTAGACGATTCTATCAATTCACTCATGGTGGGTGATAATTAAGACAGCCACCCACGACCAAAATGTTAATAATGAAAATCAAAACAAGGAATCAAATATGAGCAGAGTGCGTGAACAACTAATCAAATTCGGATCAAAAGAGTTTCGCCATCACCCCGCCGGATCGGGAAACCCCAACGATGACCGAATCACTGAACTGGTGATCGACAATCTTCCCGAATCGGGACGTGTGGCACTGATAGAGTGTGGAACCGGCGCAATCGCATTTTATCTCTCCACCGAATCGGTTGCCTTTCATTCAAACTGGATCGACTGCGAATACGCCAAGGAAAATGCGCCAAAAGCGGATCACCGATTTGAAGATTTTGCTGTCACTTCCTGCGAAGAAACATTTGATTGGATTATCCTGCGCATAACAAAATCTGCCGCTCACAACATGAAAATGATCTCCAAAGCACTGACCATGATCACGCCAACAGGAAAAGTTCTCGTCGCGGGCGGCAACAAAGAGGGAATCAAGGGAATCGCTTCAAAACTAGAAGACGCGGGAGTAATCACCTCAGTGGCAGCCAACGGCGGCGGCGGAAGAATCCTTGAAGTCGAATCAGGCCAGAAATTTGCATTTACCGAAGAGTTGATCAACACCGAATATCAACTTGGAGAAAAAACTCTTACGGTAATCACGCAGGAAGGGTTGTTCGCTCACGGAAAAACCGACCGAGGAACACAACAACTGCTGAAAAAACTGCGCACCGTTCATGGAAAAACGGTACTCGATTTGGGATGTGGTTCGGGGATTTTCGCAAAAGCGGCTCTCGAACTGGGCGCAGCGAAAGTTATTTGCACCGACATTTCCGCCATGGCTCTCGATGCAGCGCGGCGCAATCTCGGCGATGATCCGCGAGTTGAAATTGTTCCCACTTACATCGGCGACACGTTGGAAGGTCGAATCGACCTGATTCTCACCAATCCCCCATTCCACGAAGGAACCGGAACCACCAATGATCTCGGCGAAGAGTGGCTCGAACAGTGCAAAAAGTTGGTGTGGGGAAAAGGCGATGTACTTCTCGTGGCAAATCAGTTCCTTCCCTATATGCGCTGGGGAATCGAACGGTTCGATTCCACCATGGAATTGACTCGCGATGACGGATTTGTCGTCTATCTCATGCGAAGCCCAATCAAAAAGAAAAAACCCGTGGACAACCGTCGGGAAATCAACGAAGTGATCTTTTCAGTGTAGTGATTTGGGTTGATACCGATTCTTTTCGGGATGAACTTCGCGGTTCATCCCTTTTTTGTGCAAAAAATGCGAACCGTTTCCGATTCGCATTTTTGATGTTTCCGAGTGCCAAAGATCAGATCGGCGCGGAATCAGAAAGAACAATATCCTTATTCTTATCCTGAAACATTTTCTGGTGCCAGTCCGTTGCAAAAAGAACAACGTAATTTCCATCGCGATCCTGAGCCAGTGTGTTGTTCAAAGACAAGTGAATCGTATCGCCCGGTTTCCAGCCATCGGCAATCCACTGAGCGATTGTCCACGGAGCCGGTTCCATACGCGAAGGTGCACTGTATTCAGAATCAAGACGATACGACACCATGTCAAACTGAAGATTTCCGATTGCACCGAGAATGTAGGTCAGCTGGGCTGATCCGGCAAGAGTAAACTGATGCACAAGACCTTCTTGAATCAACTGTTCCACACCGCGGGAAAACTTTTTGTAGTTCGCCGGAACGGGATTGTGAAGATAAACAAAACACTCGGGAGCAAAGCGCGGGATTTCCGCGTAGTTCACCGATGGATTTTCGGTCAGCGTGTCGCCAATACCAAAAAAGTCACCGCCCACAATACCGATCACATCGCCAGGATACGCTTCGTCGATGGTTTCGCGATCGCGCCCAAAAACAGAACTAGCGCTGGAAAGGCGCACTTTCTTGCCGGTTCGCACGTGAGTCACACTCATATCTTTGGTAAATTTCCCCGAAACGATGCGAATAAACACCATGCGGTCCCGGTGGCGCGGATCCATATTCGCTTGAATCTTAAAGACAAATGCTGAAAAGAACTGATCTTCAGGATTGACGGTCAGCTCTTTTGCTTTGCGCGGTTGCGGCCCTGGAGCAAATTCGACGAACGAGTCCAGAAGGAGTTCCAAACCAAAGTTATTGATAGCAGAACCGAAAAAGACCGGTGTAGTTTTCCCCAAAGCGATATCATCCACATCGAACTCAGCCCCAGCTCCTTCGATCATTTCGATCTCTTCCTTGAGCATATCATAGGTTTGAGCTGACAGTGCATTTTTGATCACCGGATCTTCAATTCCACAGGTCGAAACGGGAGCGATATAGCTTCCGCCCACAGTTCGTTCGAACATGTGTGCCAAATTGGTGCGACGATCCCAGACACCCTTGAACTCCGGCCCGTTTCCGAGTGGCCAGTTCATCGGGTAGGCAGCGATACTCAACACAGATTCAATCTCATCGAGAAGCGCCAGCGTATCCAGAGTGGGTCGGTCGAGCTTATTTATAAACGTGAAAACCGGAATATGACGCTTGCGACACACTTCGAACAGTTTTTTTGTCTGTTTTTCAATACCCTTACCGGCGTCGACCACCATGATCACCGAGTCAACGGCCATGAGTACGCGATAGGTATCTTCGGAGAAATCATTGTGTCCCGGTGTATCCAAGAGATTGATTCTATATCCGTTGTAATCAAAGAAAAGAACCGTTGAACTGACGGAAATTCCGCGCTTGCGTTCAATTTCAAGCCAGTCAGAAACGGTGGAACGCTCTTTTTTGCGATCGGTCACGGAACCGGCCATCTGAACAGCTCCCCCGTAGAGCAGTAATTTTTCTGTCAATGTCGTTTTACCCGCATCGGGGTGGGACACGATAGCGAAAGTACGTCTTCGCGCTGTCTCTTGATGGAAATTCACAGGCACTCTCTTTCAAGATTGATTCATTTGCAGAATGTATGATTTTTGCGCGGGTAATATACGTCAACGATCAGAAAAATCAAACCTATGGGATTCGTTTTTTCTTTTCAATCGATAGCAAAACCGCAAAAGCAGGGCATACCCTTTTTCAGAAAGGATGAGACAAGGGTACAACAGACCAAAAATATTGGGATTAGGAACAGGATAGAAGACGCGAGGAATATGTAGAAACGAAAAAAGGGAACCGTAAAAACGATTCCCTTTCTGGCGGAGGACGAGAGAGTCGAACTCCCAAGCCTTGCGGCGACGGTTTTCAAGACCGCTAAAATTCAGCAACTTAGTTTAATTGTTGTTTACGATCATTCCGATTGAAAAGGCGGTAATAAAAAAGATCCACAAATAGAGAATTGCGCCATTGAGCATACGTTCAGTACGCGACTGATTCGGTGCTTCTTTTGCTTCTTTACTCTCTTTTTTTACATGCTTAATCACCGATCTGATTGTCATAAGCAGCAACACAACTCCAGTGATTTTGGCGGCGATTGTCAAAAAATCCATTATTATTCTCCTCTATTTATTTCAATATGACGCGCGTATAGTCTTCGTGAACAAATATCCATGCCGTTCCATCGAACGACAAATTCGTACTCACCTTCCTCTGGAAGTGGCAAACCGGAAATGTTTCCTCCGATCTCCACAACGGAGTGACGATTTTCTGGACACTCCACAGTCCACGTAGGAAGATCCATTGAAAATGATCCATCAGCGCGACGAAAAAGCAATTGTACCTCTCCGGTTATGGCAATGTCGGTAATCGACAAATAGACAGCGCAACTTCCGTGCTTTGTAGGAAAAGAGGAACTGTTTATTGAGTTAAAGGTTCCGGTGATAATACTTTTTCCAGAACTGCTGTCTCGGTAATAGTGATCAGCAACCAACATCGCCAGCACAATAGGCTTCATTTTATTCTCCCATTTAATTAAGCGTAAAATAATTCATTATACTCTTGACATAGCCCCTTGTTTTTGACCATTTTTATCCCACTGTGAGAATATCTCTCTTTCGACAGTACCAACACTTCCCCCCGAAACAAATCAATAGTGCAAAAAAGCCACTCGTGTTCTAAATTATTGCGATGATCCTTTTTTGCTTTCTTTCCAACAATAGGTATGTGAATGAACGTAACCGAACTCAAGCGTTTAAAAATGCCCGAACTCATCATCGAAGCGGAAAAACTTGAAATTGCCGCGGCAAGTCTCAAAAAACAGGAACTTATTTTCAGAATGATCAGCACTCACGCCCTTGCCGGCGGTGAAGTTCACGCTGAAGGTGTCGTTGAAGTTATGGCCGATGGATTTGGTTTCATGCGCTCGCCAGACAATAGCTTCCTCCCCGGAGCAGATGACGTCTACGTTTCTCCATCACAGATTAAACGGTTTAGACTTCGCACTGGCGATCACGTTAGTGGAACAATTCGACCACCAAAAGATCAAGAACGTTATTTTGCCCTTCTGCGCATTTCTGAAATCAATTACCAAAACCCTGAAAACCACAAAAACATCATTCGTTTTGACGACCTCGTACCAATTTTCCCTGAAGATCGTTTTACTTTGGAAGTTGATTCAAAAGATCCTTCTGGACGCATCATGGATCTCTTCTCGCCAATAGGTAAAGGTCAACGAGGACTAATCGTCGCTCCGCCTCGCACCGGTAAAACCGTACTCATGAAAACAATTGCCAACGCAATTCGCAAAAATCACCCCGATGTATTCCTCATGATTCTTCTTATCGATGAGCGCCCTGAAGAAGTAACAGACATGCGCTACTCCACCGATGCTGAAGTGATCAGCTCCACCTTTGACGAACCGGCAGATCGCCATGTAATCGTTTCAGATATGGCAATCGAACGGGCAAAACGTCTCGTCGAACACGGCACCGACGTGGTGATTCTCCTCGACTCGATTACTCGTTTGGCGCGAGCTCACAACACCGTGGCTCCTCACTCGGGACGTATTCTTTCTGGGGGTGTAGACTCTCAGGCACTCTACAAACCAAAACGATTCTTCGGTGCGGCGCGCAATATCGAAAACGGCGGATCTCTGACAATTCTTGCGACGGCACTGGTCGAAACTGGTTCAAAAATGGACGAAGTGATTTTCGAAGAGTTTAAAGGTACGGGTAACATGGAAATGGTTCTCGATCGCTCTCTTGCGGATCGTCGAATCTTCCCAGCAGTTGACATTCTCAAATCGGGAACCCGCAAAGAAGATCTTCTTCTCAGCAAAGAGTCTCTCAGCAGAATGTGGATTTTGCGCAAATTCCTCGCCGAAGAGAAATGGCGTGACAACGCTGAAATGGTTAATTTCATCCGCGACAAACTTGCCACAACTCAGACCAACGAAGAGTTTCTCAGCACTATGGGAAGATAATCTTTCACCGGCAACGGTAATTCAGTGGCAGAGCAAGGCATCACCTTCTCTGCCATTTCTGTTTTTTGCCATATCTGATTATACTTCCCCCACCAAAACACTACGTCGAAAATCTCTCCACCTCAATCGAAAAAAGGCCGCCCCTTTTTTCGAGACAGCCTTTTGCAGAAACCGAGAATCTCGTTCTTATCGAACGATAGCTTTCAACGTAGAAGATCCGCCAATCCCTTTTACATGAACAATGTACATACCGCTCGAAAGATTATCCAAGGCGAATTTATTCACGCCACTCTGCATAGAAACGTTCTGCAGCGATGAAACAACTCGCCCATTGACACCAACCATGGACACGGAGTAGTTCCCTGCCTGTGGAATGTTAAGAGAAATTTCACTAGTGCTTATCGAACGAATTCCCAATGCCCCCATTCGCGTGTTCGCACCATTGGCAATTCCCACAGGACCTGCCCCTTTGGCACCGTAAAGAACCAGATCTTTCACCGTGAGCATCTCTTCTGTGCTTGCCTTACCACTGGTCACGAGTTTAATTTCAATCCCGACAATATCAGCGGTTTTGATTTGATCTGTCGCCTTTTTTCCACTGTACTGGTTGAACTGGAATGCGCTCATAGGAATAGTTCCACTATTTACGCTATTTTTCAAACTTCCAAGGGTTACTTCCCGCCATTCACCATTTGAAAGCATAAGGCGAAGTTGCAAAGGTGTTGTCGTTTTATAGTTCAAACTGATATGGGTGAGTCCATCGAAATATCCAGCTTCTTTGTAAAGAGAGTAGCGAGGATCGGGAAATTCTGAACCGTTCGCAGCCTTAACACTAATTATTGCATCAGTGATATCACCTGTCACTTCTGCTTTATTTGTGGTAGATCCCACTTTTTCATTTTCACAGAATTTCCATGAAGCGCCTTCAATCATGCCAGGTTTACCAACCTTTTCACCAGCCTGCATCGCCTTGATCTCTTCAATGAGGCGTTTTCCCGTGACAAAGTGAACACCATTTTTCACGCCCCAATCAACCCACTCTTCCATGGAAGTAATTCGATCTTTCCACGTGTTCCACCCTTTGGTCACGTTCAGCCCGTAGGAACTCTTGTTCTGATCATTCTGAAGAGTCGCATTGTCGTAAATTGGCGTATAGTAGTCTGTATGAGCACCATAATGAATCGGCGCTTTATTACCTTTTAAACGCAGATCGGTCGTATGTTTCATTGTGGCGAGCCAATCGGACTTTGTCATTCCCCACAAAATGTAGAGGTTGAAATCGTACCCGGTGATTTTTCCACCGGACGCACTCCACTCTTCAAACGATTCAATCTCCTCACCATCGGCAGCGGCAGCATTGATCAGGGCATGATTATCGTAGACGGCGCGACGATTAGCCACCAATAGAACGCTGATATGTCGCATTGGGATTTCCGTTGTCTAAGGTATAGGGCCAGAGGAAATTTGTTCCATCCACATTCGATTCATAGCCATCTTCTAGTCCACAGTCATACTGATACCCCAATTCAGAAAGCGCAAAGTAGAGATTTGAATTCACTTCCAAACGAGGTGCGCGAAATGCGCCAAGACCATTTGAACGATCGAGATTGATATATTCCTTGAGTTGATCTTCAGAAAGCTGAATCGCCCCTTTCCACGTTTCTTTCGCGATATATTTACCGGCATTCATTTTCCAACCCATAGTCTGCCAGGGATTGCCCGGTTTCTGCCCGAACATTTTCCCCTCGTCGAACACGTCGCCCCAGGGCATTGTATCCATGAGTGAATAGTCAAATCCATTGGTCACGCGATCGCTGTTCCATTTTTCATACCATTCAACCGGAAGCGGTGAGTTTGACTCCATGTGGTCGATGGTGTGATTACCCACTTCATGGCCGAGTTTCATGGCTGCTTTGAACACGGTGTTGATCTGTCCACCTTGACGCGATCCCAATGTAGCTGCCTTTGCTGTATCTGCGGCAGTTTTACAACTGGTGTACGCGGTCATTTCTCTTCCCCACGACACTGAAATTTTGGTGTGAAGCACTTTTCCGTCAGCATAAAACGCTTCGTTTGGCTTAAAATAACCAAATTTCGATTCGTAATCTTCCCAACCCATTCCCCAAATAGGAACAAAAAGCCCGGAAATCACATTGAATGTATGTGAAATTGGCGTGCCATCAGGATTTTTCCGTTTCAATTCAGTATCAGCATTTGCGACAAACCGCCATGGGTTCCAGCTTTCACCATTTTCAAAACCACCAGGAACATCTGTAAGCCCGGTCCAAGCTCCGGTAGAGTAGATTTTTCCATTATGGAGCACTTTTGAGCCCGGCGAATATGCTCCGGCGACAAATTCAGAAGGAAGCACTGCTCGACCTGAAAGAGTATTGATAGCCCAGCTCATACCCATCATACCTTCGGTGAGATTCAGTGTATTTGGCTTTCCCGCATTTCCCCACGGGGCAATTCCATCTATAAATGAACTTGACGCAAAATTTGATCCCGGCTTATCTTCGTATTGAGTAGCGGAAAGCCCCGAATAGGCGTTGTCATCCCAAATAATCGTAGCGAACTGTTTCACATCTGCAGGCAGTTTACCACCGGGTGGCATGGCCGAAGGGAAACTGTAATCCTTGGCAGTTCCGGCCATAACAGCCACTGCTATCATCGCTGTAATTGAACGATACTTCATTGTTCCTCCACATACATTTAATACATTTATTCACGTTGACAATAACACCTATCCCCCATTTTTTCACAACTTTTTTTATTCGCAAAACAGACCGACAAAAATGTGATTATTAGTGAGAACATTGTAGGATTACCGGTGCAAAACTTTCCTCACGAGAAAATGAATTTTATCGGGATATTTGTGATCATTCGTATATATTTCAACCTGAATTATTCAACAAATCGGGAACTATACCATGCGCTTATATTTAACTTTGCCACTATTCATACTTATAAATATGGGCTGCAAGACAATCAACTCTGAGAACAGAGAAAAATCCCCGTCGTCTCTTCCAGGTGACTCTATTGAGCAGTTGATTTTCGCTGCCGATTCACAGTGGAATGACCGCATGGGCGAAACAGGAGGATTTATAGGAATTCATTCTCATGGCAAAGATTTGGCTGTCCATGCTCATCAGGATATCGGTAAATCGCGCCGAATTCTTCGCGAATCATACAAACTTCTCCCACAGCGAGAATCAGCCTACGATTCAGAACTTGATCAGCGCAAAAAAATCCTTATCGAAAAAGGACTTCTCAAAGTCGAAAAGAAAGATCCCTAATCTTTTAAGGCATTTGTGATCATTTCTGTCCGCAATGCTCGAAGAATAAGTGATTTTACGATACTTCACGATGTTCAAAAGGAGTTGTCAATGCAGTACACCGAAATCGATGGATCCTATGGCGAAGGGGGCGGACAAATTCTTCGCACCTCAATGGCACTGGCAATGATCACCAACACACCGATTGCGATTCACTCTATTCGCGGCAAGCGAAAATCTCCCGGACTCAAAAATCAACATCTGACATCCGTGCGCGCCGCCGCTGCGATCTCTAACGGAACACTCACCGGCGACTATCTGGAATCTTCGAAAATAACGTTTACTCCAGGAACAATCAGCGGAGGATCCTACTCATTTGACACGGGAACTGCTGGGAGTTGTTTTCTTGTCTTCCAAACCATTTTCCCCGCACTTCTCGGTGCAAAAATGGAGTCGTCGATAACGATTACCGGGGGTACGCACAATCTTATGGCTCCTCCGGCAGAATTTATCGATCGATCATTTTTGGGAACACTTCGTCGCATGGGAATCAACAGTTCGTTCAAGATCAATCGTTACGGATTTTATCCTCAGGGAGGTGGAGCAATTGAAATCAATGTGACTCCGGGGAAAGCCGCCTATCTCGATCTCACCTCGCCCGAACCAATTACATCTATTCTCGCCGAAGTCATTTCGATTAAAAAGCCACTAAACATTCCTCAAGAGCAGATTGCGGAGGTGCGAAAAATTCTTCCTGAAGCCGCCATCGAACTGGTGCAACCGAGCGCCGTGGGTCCGGGAAATGCCGTGGCAATTACGGTGATTCGAAACGCTATAGAACAGGTATTTACCGGATTTGGAAAGCGTGATGTTCCGCCGACAATTACGGCTCGCGTGGTCGCTCAAAAGGCGCGCGAATATTGCGAATCGGGAATCCTCGTCGATTCGCATCTCACCGATCAGCTGATGATTCCACTCGTACTAGGCAATGGTGGACGATTTATCTGTGCAAAACCAACGCTTCACGCCACAACAAATGCAGAAATTATCCGGCGGTTCACCGGCGCAGAAATCAAATTCGAACAGATTTCTCCCGTTCAGTGGCTCTGCACCGTTCCTTCGCTCTAACTTATTTGCGGATTCGATCGATAATTTCTTTCAGTTTAGTCAAGAGAATATCCACATGTTCCACCGTTGATTCTCGCCCAAAACTGATTCGCACCGACGAGAATGCTTCGAGATCTGATCGACCGATAGCATTGAGCACCCGCGATGCCTTAAACGTGCGCGACGAACAGGCTGATCCTGTGGAAATCGCGATTCCCGCCATA
>JAIFMU010000108.1 GCA_020048285.1 bacterium
GACACCAGTTGGAAAATGGGAAAAACATGAATCCACTTGAACTCTTCGGGATTTCGTTAGGGTTACCCCACAGCTAAAGGGTACATAGCCTTCGGGATTGTCGGGGGCGTTGGCATTTTACTGTCCCAAAGAAAATTTCTATATTGCCGGAACAGTCAATCAGGTCGCCAGCCCCGATCTTTCGTTTCGGATGATGATTCAGTTGACACAGTTGTTCACCGCAAAGAAAAAGTAACGGGGAGAGAAAAGGGTTCTCAAATGAGAACCCTCTGTGCTTAGATCAATTCGCACTGAAATAGTGTGTGATTTTTTCCATATAGCTTTTCTGCTTGCCTTTATTGGACTCCACATTTCCAAATTCGAAGAACTTCGCTTTTTGTATTCCCACAAAACTGAACACCGCCTTTTTCATCAGGTTTTGGTGAGCGTTCCCCAACCAAAGTTGAAGATACCCTGCTGGGCCTTTCATTGTACTGATACACACTGCGGCTTTCCCCTTGAGTAGCTGTTCGGGAAACATTCCACCCATATCTCGATAGGCAAAGTTTGAGGCAAAAATGCGGTCGATAAATCCCAAAAGCATAGCCGGTGGTCTTCCCCAAAAGATCGGATAGATAAAAATAAGTCGATCAGCCCAGAGAATTTTTTCGCGATACTCAGCGAGTGTCGGATCCTTGTGCATATCTCGGCGACGATTATCTTCGTTGTACACCAAAACGGGATCAAACTGTTCTGCATAGAGATCAATAACTTGCACCTCCTGTGAACTTTTTTTCAGACCTTCCAAGGCACTTTCATATAGTCCCGCACAGAGACTTTTGTGGTTTGGATGAACATAGATTAGTAGATTTTTCATAGCTATTCCCGTCGATATAGATTTTACAGAGTCCAAACAAGTATCAATTGATAGTTGTTTATTGATAACTTAATCTATATCGTTCACAATTTCATTGTCAAGGAACGGATGTAAAAAAGTTATATTATGATAACTAATTTCCGAAGGATGAAAATAATGACACCTGAATTTTTTGGATCATTTTTACAGTTTGGTATGCGGTTCAGCACGGTCAGTGGAAAGCTTTTGCGCCAGTGTAAACCGGATTCGCTCACGCCACTTCAATATGAGATGCTCCGGATTATCGATGCGGATAAAGAAGTCACCCTTTCTGATCTATGCAACTGTGCCGAAATTATTATGCCTAATGGTTCGCGGGAAATGAAAAAACTCAGTGCCATGGAACTGGTTGAAAAGAAAAATGATTCTAAGGACAAGCGCATTCAGTTGATTTCGCTATCTTCTAAAGGCGAAGCGTTGGTTCACGGATCATACCAAACGCTGATGAAGATTATTGGAGAACAATACAAAGATCTGCCTCAATCGGATCTTGAAAAGATGACACAGAGTTTTATCGCTCTGAATCAGCTTTTGTAAATTAGAGAATCTCCTCGGAAAGTTTGTTTGATCTAGCGAGAAAATAGCCTGTCGCTTTTGGGGTGAGAAGATTGATACAAATCATGATATAAATCAGAATTTGCGGAATTACATAGGAGATTGAAGGGGTTGAAACTGTGTCGATGACAATCCCGATAACGCCCCAACCCAAATAGAGAAATCGCGCCCAGTTTTTCCCTTTGAGCATAGCTATTCCAGAAGTAATCACAAGCCGGATGGAACATTGGTACGAGCGTGCTGAAAAGCAATATCGATCCGGTGATTGTAAGATACCATGCTACGATTGAAACGGTAATTGGTCGTTTGTTCATTTTTTCCTCACTGATTTTATCGCTGAAATATGGTTTTGGTACGGTAAAAATGGTGAAGATTATTTTCGTTTTCAATCCAGAGTTGATCCTTTTCCTGTCGCAGTGATCGATTAACGACAACTTCTCTTATTTCTTCTCAAAAAATGTTGTTACAAACAGAAGATAGTATCATTTGTGTTCCGTAAATTGGAACAATTGCTGTTACTTTCTTGAACTCAGAAAAAAATAGAGAAGTAATACACACTTTCCCATACTTTTGATAGGAACATTTCAAAGGAGTTGACGATGAAAACAAAAATGATCGCGGGAGTTATTGCACTCGTGGCGTGTGCGGCCTTGGCTGAACTAAAAGTTGTGGGCTATGTTACCGGTTTGAGCGATGATCCTTCGGGAAGTCAGATTCGATCGATGACGCATCTCAATTTTTGCTTTGTCACTCCCGAAGGAACCGCCGGCGATATTGCCTGTTCCTATAGTCTCGAAAAAATGGCTCGCGTGGTGGAAAAGGCAAAACTAGCCAAAGTGAAAACGCTGATCTCCTTTGGTGGGGGAGGCGTGGCGATCACCGGGGAGCTAATGGCAAACACAGTTCATCGCCAAAAATTCGTTTCCAATTTGGTACAGTTCGTTGAAGATAACAAACTCGATGGGATTGATAACGACTGGGAACCGGATTTCACTGACTATGGTTCATCGGAAGCACAGGAACAGATTCGGTATAACAATAATGTTATGATGAGAACCTATTACAATACGTTAGTCTCTGAAATTCGCGATTCGCTTGATTCTCGGTTTGGCAAAGGTACAAAACTGCTCACCGCTGCGGTGGGAACAACCAACACGGTGTGGTACAACAACGGAAAATTCAGAGCTGACAACAAATGTTGGCCCGATGGATTCTGGGAGAAAATGGATTTTATCAATCTCATGACCTACGGTTCTGGCGCGGGTGGAGTGCAACACGGTGATTATTCGGTGATCTTTGGTCCAAATGGGGGAGTGAAATTCTGGAGTGATCTCGGAGTTTCAAAGGATAAAATTATTCCCGGCGTGCCCTTTTACGCTTCCGCCGATTGGAGTACGATTACAGGATATAAGGATATCCTTGATTCATTTCCCGCGCTTGACACGACAATCGATACGGTTCGCCACGATTTCGGAGCAGGTAAACTTCTCTACGGATTCACCGGCGTACATTCGATGAAACAGCGAGTGAAACAGATCGACAGTGCGGGACTTGGAGGAATCATGTTTTGGGAGTTGAGCTACGATCTTCCGGTGGAAAATCCGCTTTCTCTACTTCGTGCGATCAATCCTCCGCCGATTAATCCCGTCAAAAAGATTCGCGATTTGGACACCATTTCAACTGGTTCGATTTTTACAAAACAGATTGTTCTGTCAGACCATTTTGCCAACGAATCTGGTGAATTGATCTTTGTGCTGAATTCCACGCCAGCACGCCATCACTACTCGATTTCTCACGATACCTTGACAATCACCGGCGATTCGCTTGATGCAGTGGGAATCACGACAGCTATGATTACCGCTTCGAGCACTCTTTCTCCGCTCGATTATCAAACAGGATCGGTAACAGTGATCGTCGATAGTCGTATTCCGTTGGTTCGAACCGTGGCCGATACAGGATCGAATCAGGTTTTGACGAAAGAGTGGAGTACGAATCAGTACAACGGATCGCTTATGTGTCCTTCTGCAAAAAACCAACTCTTCACCGTGAACAGTTCTGGCGACACGGTGATCAGTTTCTTCGGAGGCATTCGCGCAATTCCTCAGTGGAATTCTGTTAATCTACGCAATTCTCAAAGCACCCCGTTCGATTTGACAAAGCAGAACATAGTACTTGAATACCGCGCTTGGAACGACAACCCTTCCATAGGGATGAGTCTGATTTTCACCAACAGTAAAAATGAGTATAAGGTATTTCCGCTTAAGGCGCGTGGCTCCTTGTGGGTTCGCGATACGATTACCGTGGATAAACTCGTAACTGGTTGGAAACAGCCTGTGAATATCGATCTCACGGCAATTACCAGCACAATCTTTGAATTTGGATCATCGGCGTCGAGTGCAAACTTTTCCTTTGAACTAAAACGGTTCGAAGTGATTGGATCAAATACTGCGATTCAGAATAGCACCAGTTCTATAGTGAAACCTCAGTTTTCTGTGTCGAACAACCGGATTGTACTAACGGGAACGATGAATTCAGTGCATGAAATCGAACTCTATTCCCTTCGAGGCCAGAAACTCTGGAGCGGATCGGTGATGTCCGGCTTGGCGAATCAAGAGTTTACGATTCCTGCGATAGGGCGAAGTGTGGTATTGTTAAATGTTCGTGGTGCTGAACAGAATTTTTCGCGCAAAGTAAGATTGTAATAGTTCGTTTCACGTTAGATATGGCGAATCCTGAACAATCGGGATTCGCCATTTTGTTATTCTGCTGATCTTTCGAAAAAGGGAACGTCATACCGTTCAGCCTCAAGAAACCGGATCGTGTCGGCGCGAACATTCAGAGTGGCTCTTTCATCGTCGGGAACAAATCGAGCTTCGCCAGTTTCTAATCCATCGTGAACCGGTGTTCCGCTGACCACTTCGGCGCCGAAAATAGTGGCCACCCAACCAATCTTGTCACCATTTGAGTAGTGAGTTTCGCACCCTTCCCCGCCGACCACGCCGATGATTCGGGTCGGTTTCACAATCACATTGGTCTCTTCCCACACTTCGCGAACCGCCGCATTAGCAGGAGATTCTCCTGGTTCCATGATTCCACCGGGAATCGTCCATTGATCACAATCGCAGTCGTGAACCATGAGCAACTCTCCCTCGCTATTGCGAACGATCACCACCACCGTGGGAACCAGAATCAGATCGTGGCCAACTTTTTTGCGAAGCGATGCAAGATAATCTGGAATTGGCATGAAATATCCTTTCCTCTCGTTTCTATCGGATGGAAATATACGTGTCGGTTTAGGATGTTACATTTTCAGTTGATCGGAAATCTGATACTCTCTCTTTTGATTTGCCATATTACTATCATATAAAAAACTACATAACTCTTCTTCACGATTTGAGTTTGGACAGATACGCTTTCTGGTCTTCTTTGGGAAAGTATTTTGTTGCATTTTTGACACACTCCACGGTGAAAAAGAGGAGATTTTCATCGAGAAATTTTCGCACGAACTGGTTATCGTGTTTAGAAATATCCCGAAGAATCCACCCCACGGCGGTCTTGCCAAATCGCTCTTCACGGCGGATCAGAACGCGACAGGTGAGTTCTATATCGGCGTAGTAATCTGGATTGCCTGCCACTTTTGTAAACGGAACGAGCGATGCGCGCGCCTGCCAGAGATTGCGTGCCGTTCGCCATGAAGAAATGTGATCTGCACAGGCTTTCCCGTGGGTGAGAATCAGCGGGCCAAGAACTTTTACACAGAACCAGTCGCAACAGTTCCAGTCGTAGATTTTTCCCGTAGAAAAAAGTGCAGCAAATCGATCAATGTCGCGATCGATATCAACCATTCCCACGGGCATGAGAATCTCCTGAATACATAAGGTTCCTGCCAGTTTCTCTTCGGTAAACGATCCTTCAAAGAGCGACAGCGCCAGATTGAGTTGTTCCGACATCGGTACGGCATTTTTAACGTGCTCTTTGTACCAGCCATGAACTACCGTTCGGATAATCGGCATGGTAACACCCATAAACGGCGCACTCTCTTTTACATAGTTTTCCCACCACGATTTTGTATCGGCGTTGGCCTGAACATTTAGTGATTCTCGCAGGATAGATTTCAGTTCTGAGTACATCGATTACTCCTTCGGCACACACTTATTCGGAAATGATATTTCAAGAACCACACATCCTTCAACGGTTTTAAACGGGCCGTGAATTTCTCGCGGAGGTCTGCTGGCGTAATGGCCTGTTTCGAGCCACTGATCAAAGGCACAGTCAAAAAGTGTTCCGCTCACAATAAAAATCACTTCGGGATATTCATGACTTTTTCCTCCAAAGGGCGTGGTGTCAGCGCCGGGGAAAAAGCGAGTCAGACGGGTATATTCACCTGATTCTGGATCGATGCTGAGCGTTAACTCTTCCGCCATTCCTTCTAACCCTTTGATCGGTGTCCAGCTTTTTGAGTGATCGCTATTCAGTGGATTCCAGTACTGGATAGTGGATTTTGCCATCTGTTTTCTTTCGGTTTGAATCCAAAGCTGATTTGAAATGTGGGCAACAGAGGTACTCTACAAATTATTTCGCTCTCATTCGATTATTCTTGGCGTTGTGTTCCAGATCGCAGAGCCCCAGTTCTTCCATGAGCGGTGGAATGTAAACGCCAAATCGTCCGCGAAATCCTTTTTTCAAACCGTACCATCCGCCGATTGGATTTGATTCTGATCGCCCCCAATGTTCCACCGTACCCTCTTTGGTCGGCTTCTGTTCGTCAGCGCCACCCAGTTCAACCCAATCGCCAGCTTCTATGAGCATGGCGTGAAGGTCATCGATACAGCGAGCGTCGTAGTGAAGCGTGGTACTTCCCACTTTGCATACAAGGATCGCCGTTCCCTCTTTTTCATCCACATGCATGGTAAATTCGGAAGTTCCGGGAGCTGTTTTCAGAATCCATGGATTCTCTTTTGTTCGAGTAAGTTCTGTTTTCATCGTTGTTCCTTAGATGCATTTTAAAGAATATTATTTCCACAGCCCGAGAATGGTTCCCATGAGAATCGATGTGACCACAATATAGCCTCCGTTGATCAGAACATAGGAGAGAGGCCGTTTTTCAAAAAGTGCCACGATCGAAAATACCGGCAAAGCCAAACCCGCACCAGTAAGTAATCCAATGATTACCCCAAACGAGATGCCTGATTTCCCTATTATTACTCCGACCGGCAAATATGGTTCTATTCTTAAGCCGCATACAGAATTTTCGGGTGCTTAAAATATTGTGCAATACGTTGTGGG
>JAIFMU010000095.1 GCA_020048285.1 bacterium
GTGGTGTGCGGTATTCCCGCATCACCAACGCTTTTTTGTTAGAAATCTTCGCTCTCGTCCAAACTTCAGCGTCGGTTCATTTCATAAAACTAAATATATCACAAAGTTCATTCAGTTCGAGAAGAAGATTTCATGTTGAAAGTTGAAAAGATTCTTCACCACTGCCATCTCTGGAACGATCCCGCCACCAAAACCCACGCCGATTCCCGAGCCGGAGTTCGTGGAATCGGTCACCCGCGATGATCATTTCTTTGATATGATTGCATAACTCTTTTTCACGCCGTGGCAGAGCTTTACACTTGCTGTTTGAATTGTCTGCTGTTTGATTTTTTGTGTGCGAATATCCGTGTTCATCAACTTATTGCTTCTGTTTACCCGCCCGATTTCTTCCCCAAAAGTTATCTTTTATCATGAATGTATGAGCTGTCCGAGAATTTCGGGAAGTGAAATTCTCGGGGATTTTGGAAATCAAAATCATATCAGTTTGATGAAACGGGACTAACTTCACACTTACCTCTTTACATATCATTTCGCATCTCAAAAAATCTGAGAATTTACCAAAAAAATCTTTGTGCCCCATTAAGCTATTTTTACGCAATTTTGCTATAGTTGACAATTTTACTCCAGTTTAGTATCTTAATGATCGTTAAAACAATAAAGTCTTCTTGGAGGCACCATGATTCGACACGAAGCGGTTACAAAAACCCTGATGGAAATTATCTCAACAATAAAACTTGTGGCTTGTGTCGGTATGACACTGCTTTTATTCGCTTGTGGAAATGATATCGTTCCAGAAGAACCACCCGTTTCTCAAGACCCTGCTCAAGTATTGTCTTCAGCTGCTGTAAGCATTTCGTCACCGAGCGATCTGGTTTCTATAACAGACTCAACTATGGTCTTGTTGGGTATTCGCACTGATGTTAAAGTTGGAACAGTACTTGTCAGTTCGATTGGTGAAGGAGCCCTTCGCAAAGTTGTAAAAGTCACTGCTGTTGGGGGTAATACGGTGGTTTCAACGGAGCAGGCTTCACTAGCTGAGGCATTTGATTCTTTGAGACTTTCTACGGTCTTACCTTTCAACAAAGAGTCAATTGGTGATATTGTTTGTGATTCTCCCGGAGTGACAATTGAATGGGTAGAAAGCCCGTCGGCGAGATTTGCGGGAGGCGAGACTAAATTAAATGATCTTAAAATCAGTTTTGGTAATGTTGGAATATCTGGCAACGCCAATGCGGTGATATCAGGGACATCGACTTACTCCGTTGTTCCTTTGATAGAGTGTGAAGTTAACCGTGCACCTGGTACATTGTTTCCGTCTCTTGCACATTTTAGCACAGGTGTCGCAATGGGTATAAGTGGAACAATGTTATTGACCACGACAGGAGAAGGTCAAATTGATGGCAATGTTACATGGTTTGACGAAAAGATAGGTCATCCTATTCCGGTAGGTTATCTTGTCTTTCAACCATACCTTACAATTGAATCGAGTTTCTACGGTCGTGTGCAGAAGTCTACAACATTTTCGACAACGGCAGCCTTAAAAAGTAAAGCAGAAATTGCATACGACCGTAATAATGGATGGACAGATAGTAAATCCGTTGAACCTTCACTAACCTCGTCCATATCTTCTTCTCCAGGAGAATTCGATTTAGGTTGGACATTTTTATCGGTCACACTATCATATAAGTTGTATAATCTGTTCGGCCCAGCTGGTGAAATTAGTAGCGATCTCGACTATACTGGTAAATCTACCGAGCAGAATGGTAATAAAGGTATCAGTGTTGTAGGGAATAAAAGCGTTAACGTTGGTTTGAAAATTAAAGCAGAATCGCATGATATATTCAAAAAACTATGTGGTTTTAAAGCAGAGTGGGAGCCCGCATCAATTTCCTGGGTGCTACATGATGTTGAGATTTACAACAAGTTTTTTCCTGACACTAAGACCAGATTCAATGTGAATTGTTCGTCCTCGAATACGCTTGGTGGTACAGTGGAGATTTCACCTATAAGTACTGATGGGATGTATGATTCTGGTACTACCGTTCAGGTTACGGGCATATCTAAAACGGGTTATGAGTTTACTGGTTGGAGTGGTGATATATCAGGGACAGAAAACCCCAAAACGGTTGTGGTTGATAAAAAAATGAATGTTGTAGCAAATTTTGATGATAGTGGTTTTACTCTTGCTACAACCAGCGTAAACGGAACAATTACGAAGTCACCGGATAAAGAAAAATACAAATCAGGTGAGGAAGTAACACTCACAGCTATTCCACTTTCGGGATACAACTTCAGTGGCTGGAGTGGTGACCTAACAGGTTCAGCAAATCCAGAAGTAATTTCAGTTAACAACAACATGAAAATTAACGCACAATTCAATCTTATTTTTGATGGAATATATTCCTCCTCTATACTTACTTCTGATGGTTTTCTGCATGAGGTATCTTGCACTGTTGCTGGTACCAAAATTACAGGATTTTCGAATTTCTACAAGGCTGATACCCCTGAATCAGGTGTTTTCGGCACAACAATTAGTGGCGTTGTAAATTTGCAAACAGGCGAGATTTCAGGCGATGCCGTCATAAACAATGTGACAACTGTAAATACGACCTTTTCAGGCACAATAAAAATTAATAATAATGGTTTAGCTGAAATGAATTGGCGAACCGCTGCCCCAGATTATTATAACCATATCCAGGTTGCAAGTTGTGTTCGTCCATAAGTGTATGTTTATCTAATATGTGAAATTCAATTTCAAGTTATAGGGAAAATGAAATACCTTTTGGTTCAGCGGGAAATCATCTTTGCGAACGTAATGAACATTTGAGAAATTTAAGTTTATGTGTAAGGAAATACAATGAAGAAAAATAAACAATCCGTTTCGATATTAATCATCATTTCTTTAGGACTGTTCGGATGTTCTACTTCTGATGATAAGAATGTTCCAGCCCCGTCACCGATGCTTCCAGTTATTAAACAAAATTTTACTGTCGATGAATCATCCTCTTACACATTACGAAAAAGCAATCTATATGTAGATCGTGACTTAATCAATCCAGTACCGGGCTTCAAAAATGCCGGCTATGCCGATTTCAACCGTGATGGATTCACCGACGTAATCATAGCTGCGGGTGATGGTTCCTCAAACCGCACACCTGTATACTTTTTAATCAATGATGGGACTAATTTATTCTTTGATAGTACCCAAACCATCCTAACAGGTATTAACCCTGGCTCTGTTCACCCCCGAAAGGTGCTTATTGGTGACTACAATGGAGACACCTGGTCAGACGTGCTCGTAATAGGACACGGTTGGGACCAGCAACCCTATCCGGGTGAGTGCCCATTGTTATTTCTCTCTGATGCCAATGGTCACATGGCATACTCTAATTCCTTAGAATCATATATTGGCTTTCATCATGGTGGTGCATCTGCCGACATTGATGCAGACGGAGATGTGGACATATTAGTACTGGACAATCCGTTCGCCATGCCATTTTTTCTGATCAATGACGGTCACGGAAACTTTACAAAAAATACCAGACTCCTCCCTGGGACACTCAAAGAAAAGCAGCTTTACTCGTGCGAACTGAATGACATTGATAAAGACGGATTTGTTGACATTATCGCTGGCGGACACGAGAACACTGTGGACATGCCCACAACCATTTTCTGGGGCAATTCTATGGGTAATTATTCGGACTCTTTAAAGACAGTGCTCCCGGCACTTCCTAATTGGGCAGTAGTTTTGGACTACGCAGCAGAGGATCTCACAGGTGACGGTTTGAAGGAAATTATAATAAATCGAACCAACCACTATACTGGCCGCTATATTCAGATCTTGAAGCAGATTTCTGCTCGCCATTTTGTAGATGAGAGCTCAACCCGCATCACTATGGACTTTAGCTTGCAATGGTTCGATTACTTAAGGGTTCAAGATATTGATGGAGATGGCTACCTTGATATCTTCCTTGACGACAAAAGGTGGAATAGTAGTGAAAAAGCATGGCACAATAACGGGCAAGGAGTCTTCACGCCATATTGGGGCGAGATCAATCCTAGATACTAACTGGTACTGACACTGACTGATAGGTTTTTTTTCTCGTTCCCAGCGTCCGAGGTTATGAAAGTATTCCAACGCCATGAAATTAGATAAATTGCATGTTAATCAATGGTATAATGAGCACGAATAATTCAAAGGGTTTGATATGACCAGAAGCTACAAACAAGGGGGAGGACGATTTCAAGAATCGTTTCTTCCACCTCGCGTTGAAGACTATGTCAGTTTAGAAAATCCGGTTCGTTTGATTGATGCATATGTGGAGAGTCTGGATGTTATCCAGCTTGGTTTTAAAAACGCGAAAGTGAACTCTGGAGTTGCTCACAACATTCCTTTTGTTCTTTACCAACGGAAAAATATCAACGGGAATTTCAAACATCAATCGTAGCAAATTTCATCCGGCTAACATTGCCGTGGGTTGTCCGAGGAACGAGGTCAGCCCAACGGTAAGTGGTTATAAACTATTATCAAACATCGGGGTTCCTATTAATCCAACGAGTTATAAATTTCCCATCTCTAAATACGAAAACAACATCATATGCCAATGCCCCATCGCTGTTTAATAAATGTAAATACAAAGTGTTATCTACCCCTCGAATATTGCAAGTTCTAAAGCAGATTTCGTAAAGATCTGATATGATTGTATTTGGAATTGAAATTTCTTGCCCGTTAAATTGAACCCTCATCGAATGAAAATTGTTTCGAGGCAGAAAAGCTTCAACACCCCATGCTTTTATTTGATCAATCCAAACTTCCCCACTGCTTTCATCCATGCGAATACTATGTGATTTTTGATTAAATTCTTTAGATTCTAAATGAATTGAATATCTAAGGAATTCTGCGGTGAATTTGTTTGATGTTGGCTGAATAGAGTTATTCGACGGACTCTTCATTTGGTTAAAGAATATTAAACGAGAACTTGCAATAAAACCTAAAACAACATCATTATTATTCTGCGGAATTAAAACTTGAACCCAGTTATTATTACTCCGACCGGCAAATATGGTTCTATTCTTAAGCCGCATACAGAATTTTCGGGTGCTTAAAATATTGTGCAATACGTTGTGGG
>JAIFMU010000199.1 GCA_020048285.1 bacterium
TACAGCAATTTTGAATAGGGATTATCGTTTACTGTCTGTTGATCAAATTCGAAAATGCAATTTTTAGAGGTTCCCATAACACTTAGAGGCGAAGCCGAGCCGGAACGTCCAAAAACAACGAAGCCAATGTGTTGTAACGTTGAATTGATGTGTCGATTTTTTTTTAATTAAGGCATTTTCATTTACTTTTTGGGCGAGACCATGATGATGCGAAGTAGATTATAATTCCACAGAATCCTCCCGTTAAGCTCAGTTTCAATAGATTCGTATTGTCGATTTTGGTCGCAATGAATTGAATCACAAAGAATATGAAAAAGAGAGCGGAACCAATTTTCTCCCCACGTTTTGGTGGAACAGGTTTCTTTTCTTTTCTTTTGCATCTCCCGCATGAGCCAATGCCGGTTTTTACAAAATCATCCAACTCTTTTGTAGTGTAGAAAAACTTACAGTCATCGCATCGTATTCCAATTTTTCTTTTTGCTATTTCGAATAGACTACCTATTAAGATTGTAGGGCCAAATAAAATCGCTAAAAATAATAATTCAACGGGTTCCGTCGATTGAAAGAGGAGTAAATTAAGTTTGACATACAGTTCAACGATTGGTGTCAAAAATGAAAGACAAGTTAGAATTGCAACAATGAGTGTAATTGTAAATTGTAGCCGTTCTATTCTTTTGAGTTTGACAATGCGAGTTGGGGATATTTGATTCAGGAGATCCATTATGGTTCTTTCGGATAAACTATATATTGTCATATCAAATATATACTTCCAAGTTCATGCCCAATATTGTAAATCTCACTCAGTACTGTTGCACAATTCGCAACACAATAAACCAAACAAATCATTTGAAACAACAGGACGCTCGTTGTATCTTTCAATCTCAAGCCACAAGCTTCAAGCCACAAGAAATTCTCTTGTACTTGCGGCTTGAAGCTTTCAGCTTGTAACTTTTACCCAATTTCTAAGGAGAATCGTAATGGGACAGAACTACTTTAACACACTTTCGTTCGCGGAAAAAATCGAAGCACTCGGTCAGTGCCGTTTCATGGAACGCGAAGAGTTTGCAGGCGTTGAACTTCTCAAAGGCAAAAAAATCGTAATCATCGGTTGTGGAGCTCAGGGACTTAACCAGGGTCTTAACCTTCGCGATTCTGGTCTCGATGTTTCGTATGCACTTCGTAAAGAAGCGATCGACACAAAACGTCAGTCGTGGAAAAACGCTTCTGAAAATGGTTTCGTTGTTGGAACATACGAAGAACTTATCCCAACTGCAGATCTCGTTGCAAACCTTACTCCAGACAAACAGCACACTTCAGTAGTGAACGCTGTTATGCCACTTATGAAAAAAGGTTCTGCACTTCTCTATTCTCACGGTTTCAATATCGTTGAAGAAGGAATGCAGGTTCGTTCTGATATTACTGTTATCATGGTTGCTCCAAAATCACCTGGTTCTGAAGTTCGTGAAGAGTACAAACGTGGATTCGGTGTTCCGACTCTTATCGCTTCACACCCGATGAACGATCCTGAAGGTAACGGACTTGACCTTGCAAAAGCGTACTGTTGTGGTACTGGCGGCGATCGTGCCGGCGTACTTCAGTCTTCATTTGTTGCGGAAGTTAAATCTGACCTTATGGGTGAACAGACTATCCTTTGCGGAATGCTTCAGGCTGGTTCGATCCTTTGTTATAACAAAATGATTGAAAAAGGAATCGATTCAAAATATGCATCGACTCTTATCCAGTACGGTTGGGAAACTGTTACCGAAGCGCTCAAACATGGTGGAATCACCAACATGATGGATCGTCTTTCTAATCCTGCGAAAATCAAATGTTTTGACATCGCTGAAGAACTTAAAGACATTATGCGTGACCTGTTCCGTAAACACATGGATGATATTATCACCGGTGAATTCTCTTCAACCATGATGGCTGACTGGGCGAACGGCGATGCAAATCTTCTTAAATGGCGTGCGGAAACTGGCGAAACTGCGTTCGAAAAATCTTCTGCGAACGCAAAAGATTCTATTTCTGAACAGGAGTATTTCGACAACGGTATTCTTATGGTTGCCATGGTTAAAGCGGGCGTAGAACTTGCGTTCGAATCTATGACTGAAGCGGGAATTATCGATGCACAATCGCTCGTAAAAAACTTCACGAAATGAACGTAGTAATTTCTGATACAGCTGAATATGGTAACTACCTGTTCTCTTACGCAGCAGTACCACTTCTTGCTGATTTCATGACCAAAGTTGACACGGACATTATCGGAAAAGGTCTTTCACTGAAAGATCTTGGCGTAGACAACAAAGAACTTGTTGACGTGAACGATGAAATCCGCAACCATCCGGTTGAATACATCGGTGAAGAACTTCGTTCGTACATGACTGCGATGAAAGCAATCAAATAATTAGAGAAATCAATGAGGGCGATTGCAGATCGCCCGTACAAAAATAGGGAATCGGCGCGAGTCGGTTCCCTTTTTTGATAGTTTCGTTTTTCTGATCACCGGTCTCTGGAATCCGGTGAGCCGGAGACTCACGGGGGTGCGCGACCAGCTGGAAACTGGTCAAGAGAAAAAAAATATCCTTTGTGAATCACTTCTTTTCGCGGGTATGAATCAAATGGAGGATATCCTGATGAAACGGTTTCAACTGCCAAGAAATCAACATTTTGGAAAGTCCATTCACTGTGCGGTCGATATATACATCCTGAAGATAGACCAATTCTGAACCGGTTCCGAGAGACTTAATCGAATAAACCGCACTTCCCCGTTGTACCGTGGGGATTGCTTTCCAGTCGTGATCAAATCGAAGTACCGTTAGCGTGATTTTTCGATCTCGTAACGAGACCTTTTTGTCAGTCACGGTGACCAAACGATGACCAAATGTTTTCATAATTGTAGTAACAATTCGATTGTTGGAGCCATCCACGCTTACGGTGACTGAATCGGCGGATCCTTTCAATGAGAGCGTTGCCGAGTCCGAAGCCATCAAGGTGAACAGCTCTTTGGGCGAAAGAGAACTGCTAATATTCAGGGAATAGGTGAAATGAGCACCATCCCAGACAATTTTATCAACCCGTGTTTTTTCTGCAAAGAGAAGTGTTGTAAGAATGAATATCACCAATAGGATCGGTTTCATCTGTTTTTCTTTCCGTAAGACTACAAGGAATATCATCTTCAAAGATACGTTTTGGAATGAGTTAGAAGAACAGATTGGCCACAGGAGAACGCCCTCTGTGTAGAGGTACATTCAGTATCCGAAGAACATTCCGATTGAAAAACACTAAACCGAATTTGAATTTCAAAGAATTTCTTTCCCTGTTTTTCGTGGTTGAATGCCTTGCTTTCAGAAAAAATCTCATCAGTACTAACAACGCCGCGAGTTGCCCGAGGAATGAGGTCATCTCTCCGGCATCCGGTGAGCCTGAGACTCACGGGTGGATGCGATCTGTTGGAAACTGGTCGAGAGATCAACATGTTCGCCAAGTTCGTTTCGACAATAAACTATCTTTATTCTAGGAAACTTCGAGGATTCGAATCTCCCATTAAATCAACCAAAGGAATGTAAATATGATAACAAATGATACAAAAATGCAACATGCCTTGGATACAATCGTCAATGGGAAAACCATATTTGGAACATCTTTCGCGGTAAAGCAGGGCGATCGGTCATGGAGTGGTGTTTCGGGGAATATTGCCATTGATGAACAGTACTTTATCGCCAGCACTACCAAACTGTTCACCACCGCTATTATTCTTCAGCTGGTCTCCGAGGGAAAACTACAACTGACTGAAACGGTTCGTGCCTACGTGGATAGTTCTCTTTTACATGGACTTCATGTTTACAAAGGAAAAGAGTACTCGCAGGAACTGACCATTGCGCAACTGCTTTCTCACACCACGGGACTTCCGGACTATTTTCAAGGGAAAAATGATCGAGGAAAAAGTTTGGAGCAGGAGATTCTTACGGGAAATGATCGGTTCTGGACATTTGAACAGGCAATTGAAATAACCAAAACGATGAAGCCGCTCTTTGCACCGGGAACTCCCAAGAAAGCACTCTACTCGGACTGCAATTTTCAACTGCTTGGAAAAATTATCGAAACGATCACCCAGAAATCGTACGGTGACAACTGTGTCGAACGGATCATCACTCCCCTTGGTCTTTCAAAAACCTATCTCTACAGTGATCCCACCGATTCGACCCCGAAATCGCTCTACTACAAATCGAACCAACTGCCAATTTCCAAGGCGATGACCTCATTTGGATGCGATGGCGGAGTTGTTTCCACATCCGCAGAGATGCTCATCTTTACCGAAGCATTCTTTACAGGAAAGCTATTTCCTTTGTACTATATCAATCAGATGCAGTCGTGGAATCGGATTTTTTTCCCTCTGCAATCGGGGATGGGAATTCACCTGTTTAAACTTCCTTGGTTGTTTAATCCCGCCGGAGCATTGCCCTATTTTATCGGTCATTCGGGATTGTCGGGGGCGTTGGCATTTTACTGTCCCAAAGAAAATTTCTATATTGCGGGAACGGTCAATCAGGTCGCCAGCCCAGATCTTTCGTTTCGGATGATGATCCAATTGACACAATTATTTACCGCAAAGAAATCGTAGTCGATTGCAAAGGGTTCTCAGATGGGAACCCTCTTCTTTTGATTAATTCGAGCTGAAATAGTTTGACACTTTTTTCAAATAACGTTTCGGTTTGCCATTTTTTGACTCTACAGATTTCGGTGTAATGCAATGTAGGAACAAATATTGAGGAACTGCTCTCGTGATCCAGCAATTACCCCAAGCGGACTCCTTGTTATGATTGCCGAAGCTACTGTGGTTTTGATAGATTCACCTCTCTTCGGGAGTACAATTTGTGCAAACTCAAGTCCACGCAAACTCTTTTCTACAAAATAGTAACATCAATTGGTGGAAAATCATCTCAACCTAACGCCGCCGTGGTGTGTCCGAGGAACCAGGTCAATTCTCTGGCATCCGGTGAGCCGGAGACTCACGGGAGAGATTGACCAGCTAGAAACTGGTCAAGAGATCAACGTTGAGAAGGTTCATTAAAACTGCACAGAACAGTAAATCCCTACTAAATCAGTTGAAAAAACAGGCGAAAGAGCAAACGATACCTTTCCATTTTCATTTGATTTCTCGATTGATTCCAATTCTTTGATTTTTGAAAATGCTTTCGAACAGTGTCCTAAAAGTAAAATGTCGCCGGCAACAACTGCTCCGGTGCCAACATTTCTAACATAGGGTGATTTTGCACTAGCCCTTAGTATTCCACCGGTAACACCAACAATAACCCCTCCTGTAAAAAGAGACCAACTAAAATTATCAACATCTGAAATTGAAGGGTGTCTTTTATAAAAAAAATCAGTTGCTCTTTTTGCTGATATCCCCGCAAGAATATTTCCAGACATTGAAATACTGCCTCCAAGTAGGTCAAGTGTCATAGGCCCTGCAAGACTTTCATTGGCTTCGATTTTTTTATTTGCGAGAGGTAATGCCACTCCATATTCTAAAGCCAATCCACTTACATTAAGCAGTGTTCCTACAATTACTTTTTTCTTCTGCTGTTTATAATAGGTACTGTCCGTTTGAGTTTGAGCCATCAAATTCGCAGAATACACAAAACAGAAAACGGCAAATTTCAACAAAATCTTACTCATAAGTCCTCAATATTTTTCAATCCATATACCGACTGCGTGGTGTGTTTGAGTTCAGCGAAAACAGACCAACGCGGACGGTTAGAAATCTTCGTTCTCGTCCAAACTTCAGTGAAAAGTCATTTCACGAAAGCTAAAATATCTCAAAAGTTCATTCAATTCGAGAAGATGATTTCCTGTTGAACCAGCGGTAAATTGAAAAGATTTCCAAAATTCCCGAAACTTTCGTTAAAACTGCTCATTCGAATAATAAATATATACTTCACATAAAAACGCTTTCGAACCGTCAATTGAAGATAGTAACCAATATTTTAAATGATCATCATATCTTTCTCGAACATAATATGTTCCATTCGAATATTCAATAAAATGGAGCAAATCACGAAAACACTCTTTCCCATCTTGAAAACTAAGATTTCTAAGCATAATCTTAAGGTGATATCTATTGTCAATCTGACAGAAATGTAGTTCAGAATGAGCAATCCTCTTCTTATTCCACTCGAGAAAACTTTCAATTTCACAATATATACCGGCTTCATATTCACAATTTAATTGGCTTGCCATTCCCTTAAGGTGCTCCGCAGACATGACACTCATACTTGCTCCTTTATTTACAATTTGTTAGCGGTTGGAATGTACATTCCACTTTTAAAAACAGCATGAGCTAAAACATTCTGTTTTTCCGGAAATTCCAAAGCCATAAAACATTCAGTCAGAAAAACTTCAGCGGAAATGTCAAACATCAATCGTAGCAAATCTCATCCGGCTAACATTTGCGTGGTGTGTCCGAGGAACGAGGTCACGCCAACGCAAGGTCGTTAGAAATCTTCGTTCTCGTCCAAACTTCCACGAAAATTCATTTCACAAAAGCTAAAATATCTCAAAAGTTCGTTCAATTCGAGAAGAAGATTTCCAGTTGGAATACATTATGAGTAATTGGAGATGTTATCAATTTCCGTTGCTAATGAATCTAACCTACCTGCCTCTATTCTGAACGACGACTTGGCTGTCCACCCATCGGCTTCGAGAGTAATGGAGAGAGTGATATGGCCGAAGGAATCTGATACCGCAACAAGTTTTACCTCTCCATCATAAATAACCTCCCCAGTCCAGCCTTTCCAACTGTCAGCCATTTTCCTGAAAAAATTAATAAAATCAACGGTAAGTGTAACATTATTCAAACATGCTTTTAATCCGGGACTTTCTATAAAGAACGACATAACAAAATATTCATCATATGGATGAGCTTCAATCCTAAAAATGCGCCCACATTCATTCACTACCACAACTTCTTTAGTCATGTTATTTCTCCCCTAACAAGTGCGTAGTGTGATCGCACTATCCACCCTAAATTACATCTTTTCGCTATCAAACCGTCCGTTTCGCGCACTACTCACCCTAAAAAGAGTGTTTTCGCTATCAACATTCCGGCGA
>JAIFMU010000253.1 GCA_020048285.1 bacterium
ACGAGTCAATGGTTATTGTCTTTTCCGTATTATTATAGATGAAACCGCGTGTAAGATGAGGGGCAGTCTGCAGAAGAACGATTTCTGTCAACAGTGACTCCGGTTTCATCACGACACCACCACCGAACAAATTTGCCGCCAGTGCGAACACGGCGAGCAAAACAGTTGAATACACGTACATAACACCTCTTTTGTTAATAGAATGGAACGGTTCTAGACACCAAGCAAAAACGTGCTCTAAAAAAGCTGGTAGCTGGGGTTATGCTACTCCCCTAGCGACAAATGAAATAGCATCACGACATTACGATAAATATACACCCAGCCAAAACAATTTAAAACAGCGCACAACAGCATTTTTACGGTTTTAGGGGAATATAATTGCCTTACGGTACATTGCCGCACTACATTTATTCCTCGTAACCAGCTGGCGCTGGTTACGTCCTCCCGTGTGCCTCCGGGTCAACCCTAAAAACAGCATAGTTACATTGTTGATTTCAAAACAATTACTGCGCGTATGTGGGGAAATACGGTTAAATATGCGATTCCGCCTTTTTTGATGGCTTAATCTTCTCGCATTCTCCGCTCTCTACTTTTCGAATATAATCCTGCACCAGTGGCCACGAATGAAACCACTCGATATGTTCCGGCGTGCGCTTTTCTTTTGGTATCAAATCAATCACATACTGTTTGAATTCCATTCGTACTCCTCGCTAAAATAGAGGTCTGTGGCTCATTTCGAGTCCCCACCTGAATTCACCCCAGACCTGTCAGTTCCCACCGTCACCGGAATATAGAAAACCAATACCAACAACAGCGACTACATTTTGCCTACACTTTAAAAACTGTATCGTACGATACAGTTTTCTCAATCTTCACCCATAACCTATATTTTGTATCGTACGATACAAAAAGGATCACCCATGAAAATCAATCCCACAAAACAAACCTATGATCAACTGCTCAGAGCGTACGAACACATGAATCGCGAACTCTTCGAAAACAAACTGCCGAGCTGTCTGATTACCCTTCAGCGGGAATATGGCGCGTACGGCTACTACTACCCCGCGAGGTTCGCCAGTGACACAGATCTAAAAATCAGCACCGACGAAATCGCCCTCAATCCGCAGTACTTCCGCGAAGAAGGCCGCAAAGACCGCGAAGTGACCTCCACACTGGTTCACGAAATGGTTCACCTCTGGCAACACCACTTCGGCAAACCGGGAAGAACGCGCTATCACAATAAACAGTGGTCAGAAAAAATGAAAACCGTCGGCCTCCACCCGTCCAACATCGGGGAACCAGGCGGCGCAGAAGTGGGCGACCAAATGAGTCACTACATCGTCACCGATGGCCCTTTTGCCAAAGCCTACGAAAAGTTGAAAGAGTCCGGTTTTGCTCTCGAATGGATGGAGTACCCGCAGCACATCATCAAACTGGTACAGTCCGGCGCACTCGCAGCCGATCAGGTGGATCAGTTCATTAAAGACGGCGAAGATTACACATCTTTGGATATGGGACTCGTGGCGAAAGCGCTTGATCTCGATGAAGACGATGATCGTCCGATCAGGGTTCAAGTCAACAAACAACAGTAAAGCTCCACGTCAATCTTAATACTATATTGATAACAAGTAAAATACGGCGAAAAAACTTTCCCAAAATGAACAGTAAATCACCACTCCATAGCTAGTAATTCTTCCAGATTAAAGATCTCCGCATTTTCCAGAGCTTTATCTGAAAAATCGTATTCACCGTGAAAATTAACGTGCTGCCATGTGACCATCGAGCCACTTTTTACTGCATTTAAGATTTCCGTTCGTTGATCATCGCTCTTTGCCATCCATAATTTCTTCGATAGGTAGAGATAATTCCAACAGATAATTGCATTTGCAATTAACCGCTTACACGATTCTGCTCGATTTTGTTCATCGCGAGTTGCATGGTTAAACTCCTGATTTCTGCCGAAAAAAATTGCCTTGGCAAACTTGTGATAGCTTTCAACCTTATTCAGTTGCTTTTGAACTGCCTGCCGAAGCGGTTTTTCATCAATATATTGGTGTATGTAAATGGATTTGATAATTCTTCCGAATTGTTTCAGGGCCTTGTACAAAGGGTGTTGCGAGCTATATTCACTGAGTCGTTTGAGCAATTGTGATGCAGTTTGCTCTTTTTGCTTGATCGTTGCGACCATTCGCAAAATAGCATCCCATTGCTCCTTAATCGATTGCGTATTAATTCGTTTGCTGCTGATCAAAATATTGGATCGTTTGGTTTGTGCGGAAGGAAGTTCAAAACTATACACTCGCTGCTTGTGCATTTTAGCGATTCGAGGTGCGAAGGTGATTCCCAACAGATGAGTTAGGGCAAAAATGATCTCCGTGTATCCGTGTGTATCTGTCGAATGGATATCACTTTGAACGACTTCATTTGCCATAAGCCCATCAATCACATAGGCTGCTTCTCGTTCGGATGGCGTTATTACCGTGGAGTGATATAGCATATGTCTATCATCGATAAAACTATACACGCTTACGCCCTTTTGAGATCCAAAATATTTATGTGAGAAACTGGAATCCATTGAGTTGATTCCAACGGTAAACTTCTGGCCATCAGAACTGGTGTGGCGACCGTATTTTCCCGTTCCATACACCGATGAGAGTCGAAGTTTTTCTGTGAGATTCAGAATGGAGCTGTTTGCTGCAGTTAGATTCTCTTGTGAAAGGTGCCAACGCGAAACATAGTCGACTTCTTCACGGCCGACATTTCGAATCATTCTTCCCATTTGGTTTTCACCTAAATTACACCCATGTCCCATAATAGAAGCAAGAAAGGAAGACTGCCCAATATCATTTTTCTTCCGGAATTTGTGTTGTTGATGCTCCAAATTCCCTCTAAAATCACAAAGATCATCAATGCTGTGTAGGATTTCAAAGAGGGGCCAAATCGCATATTTAGCCGAATCCCGCCACATTTCCTCTGTAACTATCTGTAGATAGGCTATATATCTACTCGTTTTTTGCGTAAAACAAGGTCCAAATTCTTCAGCATCTCAAAGTCAAAAACTATCGGACTTTTCATCCCCTTTTCAGACACATCGTACTCGCCATGGTAATTGATGTGCTCCCAAATGACTACAGAACCACTTTGGATAATTTCGAGTAACTCCTCGCGCTCTTCATCTGTTTTCGCCTCGGCAACAAGCTTCGTAAGATAGAGATAGTTCCATAAGATAGTACAATTTTGAATCAGTGTGTTACAATCGATTGCCTTACGCATTTCCGATCGAGATCCACTGCGAAACTCTTGATTTCGAGCGAAAAAGATTACTTTGCGGAATTTATTTGTGTTCTCACCTTTGTTCAACTGTTTCGCTGTGGATTGTCGGAGTTTTACATCAGAAAGATAGTGATGCAGGAATCGCGTTTTGACCAGTTTACCGAGTTCTCTAAGTGCTTCACGAGTCGGCTGGTTCACAGAGTATGAGTTCAGGCGGTTCAAAATATTTGAAGCCTGCGTCTCTTTCATTTGAATAGTCACTGCGATTCGTAGAAGTTCATCCCAATTTTCCCGAATCACCTTGGTATTCACCTTTTCAGCGGGTCTAAAATAAGGATATTTCTCATCATTATATTCTTTTATAGCTCGGATAGAGAACATCTTTTCCTTGAGAACATCCTTGAGACGCGGAGTGAAATAGACATTCAGCAGGTGGGTGAGTGCAAAGACCGGAAGCGTGTATCCGTGCGTATCTGTCGAATGTCGCGTGCTCTGCTCAACTTCGTTATGCATAAGCCCATCAATGACATAAGTCGCTTCACGTTCCGAAGTGTTGATCACGGTCGAATAGTGAATGCGGTATGATTCATCGACAAAACTGAGTACGCTTACACCTTTACCGCGATTGAAATATTTCGGTGAATATCCGGCGTAAAAGCTATCAACCGCGACACCAAGCTTCTGTCCATCACTACTGGTGTGAAGTTCTTCGGGATTCTCTCGAAAAGCAAAGGAGAGTTTCAGTTCTCCGATAGCCGCGACCACTCGATCGTTTGCTTCTTTCAGATTTTGCGCAGTCAGGTACCAGTTCGAAACCAGTTCCATTTCAGTTTGATCCACCGATGGACACATCTGAGCGAATCTGCCAACCCCAATGTTTGTGGCCAAGGCGATAAGCGTTCCGTAAAATGATCCAAAGTCAGGTTTATCATGAACATATCGATTGTTCCAATGATTAAACGAATCACTAAACTCGGTTATCTCGTTTACCGTTTTTAGGACTTGAAGCACAGAAACTATCGGTTCTGAAGGGAACAAGTCAGCGGTGGTTTTTTTCTCCTCTTCACCTTCAAGGGGAGGGGTTATAACATTGATAACTTCACCATTTTTAACAATTAGATACGGATTACTTCCATCTAATATACCCAGGTTGAGCGAATTATATCCATTGTGGATCGTTTTCTCAAAGAACGCTTCAACCGAATCAAATGAAAGAAGATGCAGCATGTTATACTTTTCGAGAAGTTGGTGTTTTTCTCGTTTCCATCGCTCTTCAGAAATGAGATACGCCGCCAGATACCGATACGCGTAGGAGTATCTTAGATTGAGCGAACCTCCTTTGATCGCCTTGGCTGTTGCTTGAAACAAAAACATTTTGTAGAGGGAAATTTTGAACGTATTCAATTCCGTGAAGATTGCTTTTCTCTGATTTTTATTGAGAAACAGCGTTGGCGGATTCGTACCTTCGCCATCGGTTTCTTGAAAATAGCGCACCGCAGAACCGATCTGTTCAACTGAGTGTTCATATTCAAAATCTACAATCTTAAGAAGTTGTGATACTTTCAGTTGCAGAGATTGTGATTTCTGTTCAAGGAGGTCATATTGAGCCTGCCGTTTGATTTCCTGTGCGGATATAATGCTCGATGTGGATATGATCTCTTCCGCGGTTTCGATACTCTTTCCCGAACGACCAAGGCAGAGAACTGCGTAGAGAACCTTTTCGCTGTCCGTGGTTTTGCGGTCGAAATGAATATCCTTCATCTCATCGACGATTCGTTTCATATCACCATGATTTTCTTGGGTTTTGACTGCTTTTGTCACCGTTGCGGTCAACTGTTTGTTCA
>JAIFMU010000157.1 GCA_020048285.1 bacterium
TTAAATTCCATATAGTAGATTCAGTCTCTCTGAACTTTTTAAGATATTCATGGCTGATAGCTCCACGAATTCGTATACGATGTAACACCAGTTCAACAAACCTAAGGAAACTTACTTTGTCAATAGTTCCTGTTGTATCATTTGCTTGTAACCATGGTTCAAATTTCCCCCAAACGACCTCAAAGTCATCGAGTGAAAAATGTGTTGCAGATGATGATGTTTTTTCAAGTGTTCGACCAATTTGAGCATTGTATCCAAACTCAGAAAAGAGTTCCCAGCTCATTCGTGCATCAAACTCTTTTTCAAAATGAGCATCGTACTTTCCACTGTTATTTTGATAATCTCGAGGTGATGATTTTCCAAGATAATCAGTAGGATAGAAACGGTAAAAATAAGCATCAAGCGGATCTTTCCCTGTCTCATCAGAGAACTTCTTCCAGAAACGAGTAAACTCTTCAGAAAGTTCTTTTAGTGTAACATCCTTGTTCAACTCATTTATTACCTTCTGGAGAGATGAACGGAAGGTGAAACGATAATTACGAGCTTCAATAAAGCCTGCTTGATGGGCAGCATCTTGAACTGAGTTGGTAAATGCAAGCACTTTACGAGCCTGCTCACTCTCTTTATCCAGATCTGTTGCAAGTATCTGACTGATAGAGATACTACTAAGTGTAGCTATTCTGGTACCAATAATTGATACACTATTTTTAGTATTACACTCTGGACAGATATGTTCATTGTATTGTTGGCTATTGAGTTTCCTGAACGCAGTAATATCAGTGCGTTCTTCACCACCATCTGTAAAAATCATCAGCGTTTTATTTGCCACATACTTATGAAGCATATCATCTGGCTCATACCCACCTTCAACTGCATCTTTTGCAGTAAACCATGATGTACGGTTTATGAAATAGATATGCTTGTGATTAGAGAAAAACTTCGTGTACACATCTTGAACATCTTTCTCAAACCGTTCTTTGTTATCATGCTTTATTCCAAGCCAACCAGAGGCACCGCAATCACGGCAGAACCACGGTGGAAGGGACAATCGCTCCTTTTCATCAGTATCTGCTTTCCATGAGAACTTAGGCTCTTCACTGACAGTTCTCACTAAACCACTCAGCTCACGAATCCAGATCTGTGTTTGTGTATACAGGAATGGGGACTTCCTGCCATTCTGTGGATCAACTACTTTTGCTTCTGAAATAAGTGCAAATAGTGACAGTACAATATTCTCTTTGGGATTAAACTGAAACTGTTCATCCCACTGTGGAACTTCTCTGTAGATTGGATTTAGATTTGACAGATTGCGTACTATGCTCTCAAGAGTATGGATTCCCTTATCCTGATTCACCACAGTAACCAGATCTTTTACTATCTTCAGTGATAGTAAATCCTCTGCAAGGGTGTCAGAATTCATTTGCCAGTAACCAATCTGACGCAGTATGTATTTGTCGTACCCTTCACCTGTTTGTGGTTTTACCTCTTTTAAAACAGTAGTTCGAGGTGTGTACGGTTCCAACTTATCATCATCGGCAAAGAACTCTTCCGTTTTGACTCGATTTTCGGTGATAATGCAGTCAGGTTCAATAGTTTCACCAAAGATCTTCGATGCGTACTCAGATAGAAATTTTGGAGCATCTTTACCTGAACCTATAGTCGCAGATGTTCCCACTGGACAGAGATGATTCTCTGGCATGTTTAGTTTCAGCTTCAACCGACGAATCAAATTGGCAACATCAGTTCCCTGAGCACCATCGTAGGTGTGCAATTCATCGAGCACCAAAAACTGAAGCAGGGAATTATCCTGATAGTTACCGATCCACAGATCATTGTAGTTACTCTTCATCAACCCATAATCAAGCATTTTGAAGTTCGTCAAAAGTATATCTGGTGGTGAAGCCAGAATTGACTCTCTATTTTCAATGATGTGGTCAGGCCCCATAGTTTTCGGGTACTTAACTGCATTTTTCCCTTCCCCAATGAAAAGCCCCGCCGTCACTTTCCCTTTGATACGATCATCTTCAAAAATCGCTTCAGCAAGTCTTTTCGCTTGGTCCGTTGCGAGAGCATTCATAGGATAGAGAATTATTACTTTGATTCCCTGACGATTGAGATTGCGATAACAGTAATCCAAAATGGGATATAGAAATGATTCTGTTTTACCAGAACCTGTTCCTGTGGTTATAATTGTTGGTTTTGCTTTTTGGTCAATCGTACTGAGTCGATGCCATGATTTCACTTGATGATCGTAGGGCAACCAGTTTGGTTTAATCGTCAGGGGAATATTGTTGAGTTCACCTTCACTTGCCTTAACAAAGGGCAGTTTAAGAGAGAGAAATGGTCCCTTAAACATGCCGTCTGTAGGATCGGTAATAAAGTCATAAAATGCATTATGGACGGTTTTATCCTGAAAGGTGAAAGTTGCTTTCAAGTAGGAAAGAATAGACTCTTTTATCTCTATTGCTTGGTTGAGACTTAGCATGGTTATTGTTCCAATGTCCGAAGCAGTGTACAGATGGTTTCAATAAGCGATACTGTCCTCATACAATCTCCAGAGAAACACACAAGTGAAGCATAACCATTTTTTACATTATCATCCATATCAACACCATTGTCAGAGAACAGTTTGAGTATCTCAGGAAAGGCTGAAAGCTCCTTCGCTCTACAAAAAAACTCCAAACGATATTGCTGATTTTTAGACACATAGTTTATATCAATTGCAAATTCAGACTCTTTGTACAGCCATCGATCAACAACTGCGAACGAAACACTTTCACCTACTACCTCAGTATGCCAAGTATGCGTAAATGGAGCAAACTTCTTAGCATTCCCATTTATTTCATTTAAACCTAAATATTTACTATAGAGGTATAGTGAGTGCAAATTCATATGTTTGTGGTTTTTAGCTGAAGCGTTATAAACCTCGATATTATCAGAATCAATTAGCTGAATAAAACCTTGTTTAGCATCACCTAAAATTTCAGGTTCTTCCACTATCATAGCTCGCCAATCGGATTGGATATCGTGCTGGCAAATAGATTCAAGTGATTCCTTACATTTTTCAATATCAGTAACAGCAAAGCAATTGTCGTCAAAAAGCTGTTTTACAAAATCTCGTTGACACTTCCAGTTATTACCGTGATTGTCACCGAGAGCATTCTGTGGCGGAATTCTCAGCAATCTTTTCCAACTGTAGTCACGCATATTTCCAGTGGTAGTAAGAAAGTTCCTACGATGTGCAGATGCTTTTATAAGATATTCACCCTTTGTGAGAACTGCTCGAGCAAACGAACGGTTGAGGACATTGAAATTTGTGAAGATTATCTCAGCTTTAGAATAATAGTCAGTAAACTTCTTTAGATAGAGATCGTTATCCTCAATAGACCAGTTGCAGTTTTTATTCTCAACATAGTAATCCCAAATACCTGTAAATTCTAATAAAAAGCCTATTTGTCCCTTGAAGTAATCAAACTGTTCAGCTTTTAGAATTAGCTCTTTCCATTCATCTCGCCTCACCAAAGTTGCTTTTATTCTCTCTTCAAGTACTTGTGAACTATAGAAAAAGGGAATTTCAATCGAACTATTCATTAGATGATCAAGGATTCTATTTGAATTAGGAAGCAATTCATCAATTGTTTTAATAGCTCTTGAAAAGAGGTTGCCATTATCAATCTGTGTATTCTCGGTCAGATTGTGTACTACTCTTACCCATTGGTTAAGAGCTTCTGAAGATGAACTGCCATTTACTATCAAGAATTGGGTATAGGCATAGAAATGTAGTCGTTGAATCAATGAGAGGGATTCAACTGGATTATCTTTGACACGATTCTTAAAAGAGCTATTGAATAAAAGTGAAGTGAAGATTGTTTTCTCGTTGTAATAATAGGTAAATTGCTCGCTAACATAGATATTGAGCTGATTAGTATCACTCACAATAGCATTAAGAATGTTAATAATATTGAGGACAACTTCTTTTGAAAAATCGATTTCTCCCTCAATATTTTTCTTTTTAGGAAATACTCCCATTGATTCATAATGTGAGAAAAGCAACTCTTTGGGATACTCCTCATTCCTTCCTTGATAATCTTTCTTGGCAACACTACTATCTAAAAGAAGTTCCAGACTTAGATTTTTCGATTCAGAATAGGTACTGCTATGTGCATAGAAACAACTTATGGCGGTACGGAAAAAGTTCATGATCTCATTATCAAACGATGTTGTATCTCCGTTGATATTTCTAAAGCACCAAAAAAAGTCAGACCACGATGTGTCTATCTGATTTTTAAAATAATCAGGAGGAAGCATCTCCTTGCCTAACAGTTTGCTATAATGGTTCTTATCCCAATCAAGTGAAGAGATAAACTGCTCAAATTTCGCTTTGAAATTTTCAAAATCTGTTAGAGGTTTCCCGCGTGAGTTCATTTTTATATAGAGATCATCACTTAATCCGAAGTTATCAAGATTGAGGAAAAGAAAGGTAATTACTGGATTCTTAGGATCAACCAATCTATCGTAATACTGTGGGTATTGGTTATAGATATGATGAATACGATCAAGCATCCGAAGCATACCATCCACAGTTGGATCATAATGCCACGAGTAGTGATACCAGCCTGTATCAATAATTGATTTTGAGACAGAGTTATCCACTAACTGATTTATGGAAAAATGACCTATGTTGCTCACGAGCTTATCACAGAACTCTTCTGAACTTGTGCGTGTCTCATAAGAGAACTTTGATTTTCCTTCTCTTGATAGCATAAAGTTACGGAAATGATCCTGTTTTCCCGCTAAAACAGCCAGGTACCAATGGAGTAAAAAGAGTGTTGTCAGCCGTTGCTGACCATCCAGAGGAGTAAGTTGATTATTATTGATACGACCATATACAAAATCAAGATCTCTTGACGCAGTGCCATCTTCGAGATAGCCCTGAAGTGCTTCAAGAAATGTAGTTCGTATGAGTTCGGTACTTTTCCGCCCCTGTGCATAGTCCCGTTGAATTCGAGGTACAACTATTGAACAACCATTATCATTAATAAGAGAATAGAAGCTCATTCTCTCACCTGTCATTTTTTCTATATCACTCATTTGGCTACCCCTGTATGTTCACTCCAGTTCATAATGTCATCTAAATTATGACTATAGACTTTTAGGAAAACATTTTTGGTGCTTAATGGGATAAAGATTCCAGATGCGTCATTTAATAGAATGACACTTCTTTTTATTGGGAAAAATGCATTCCCGTAACTGCGGTTTGTATGAGCATCCAAGAGTGCAAGATTCGAGATATCATGTTTATCCTCAAATTCAGACTCTTCACAGAATTTTGCCTGAACTTTCGCATAGAGTGTTCTGAATTCACCATCATTTATTGTCTCTGAGTGCAACATTTTGTTGAGTTCGATGCACAACTCTTGGCTATCGTTTCCAACCGTTTCTTTTATATCTTCCTCAGTAAGACTATGTAATTTTCCACTTGTGAAGCCCATAAAATACCCCAGGATATCTTTTATCCACGCTTCTCGGTGCTGGGCATCAATCGTTTTATCTGTTTGTGATCGAATATGTTCTATATCCCACTGATTTTTCTTATAGAGATGGAAAGGAAATTTTATTTCAGCTTCAGAGGTTGCGAGTATTGTCTGAATATTGAAAAGGAGAAGTACTTTCTTCACCATTTTTCTATCTTTGTATGTTAACCCATCAATATCACAGGAAACCTCCTCTTTTATCATCGTCTTCACAGCCGTGAGGAATTCTGTTTTTCGTTTCTCTTTGGCTACATCTTTGAGTTCTTTTATTGATTTCCCGCAATCAATAAGAAATCCTATGAGATGGTAATACTCTCGGTGGTCATACCACTCTTCCAGAAACTGCACATAGTCCTTGATATTGAGCCATTGGTTTCCAGCTTCTTCTTTTGAGTCTTCAATAAGTTTATAGAAATGATTGAATGTATGGTAAAACTCACAGTTCTCATTCTTGTTTGAAATTAGATCGAGAATGTACTCAATACGAGTTTCGTAGTTGATGTTATTGGAAGAGTTATAGATGAAGTACCAGAAAGAGTCATCATGTAGTTTCTTCTCAATATTGTCCCATTCAGTTGCAAGTTTGAACATCTTATGATGTTCTTGTGAATCATCTTGTCGTTCTTGCTTGAGAAAAAGAGCTTTGATAAGTTCTGCATTAGTGAGTGAAATCTTGCCAATGTTTATACGAGTGAAAATATCGATAGCATTTTGTTCTGATTCCTTTTCATCAGAAACATCGTACCAGATAAACTGAACACTCTTTTCCTCATTTGCATCATTCGTAAGTATTGTCGCAAACTTGTTCATCTTCTGTTTGCTCCCATCAAACCAATTGATAATTGTTTGATAGGCACGATGCATATGAAAGTAATCAATATTATCTAAAGCATCCGCATTTGTCTTCCCTTCAACTTCCTGGAGAAATTCTCTACTCTTCTCTCGTGTTTCATATCGAAGTGTAAAGTTTCCATCAACATAACTCTCTAAGACCTTCAATATGATATGGATTGTAGTCAGCCGTTGCTGACCATCAAGTACTTCCCATTCATTCTCTTTCTTCGAGACTACAATTGGTTGTAAGCAATAGAATGAATTTGCGTCGAGTGTCTTTTTCGAACGAAACTCTTCAATATCCTCCAACAGTTTTGTTACTTGAGTATCAGTCCAACGATACCCACGCTGATATGATGGAATATAAAATTTCATCTTAAAAAGATCACAGATCGGCACCATTTTGATTTTATCTTCAACACTACTTTTCAATTTTAACTCCTCATTCATTCTAATTCTTCCTTTACTGTTTCTTCCAACTCTCTCTCGATCTCTTCGATGGAAGGGAGACTCGGCTTGAGATCTTCTGGAAGTGATTCGGTGATTACCTGCTCCCACTCGGCGATGCCGATTGGTTTGTTGTACCCTGATAGAGCATACTTTGCAACGGTATGATTTTTCTCTTTTACCAGAAGCAGACCGATTGTTGGTTTGTCATCGGGGTGGCGAAGAGTATCATCTACAATATTCATGTACATGTTGAGCTGACTGACATGGCCAGCATTGAACTTGCCTGCCTTTAGCTCAATTACGACATAACAACGAAGTTTCAGGTGATAGAAAAGAAGATCGATGTAGAAATCATCCCCGCCGACCTCCATAGGAACCTGACGACCGACGAACGCAAACCCCTGACCAAGTTCAAGAAGGAACTTTTCGATGTGAGAGACCAACTTGTTTTCCAGTTCTGCCTCTTTATGAAGTTCTGTGGTTCCCAGAAAATCAAAGAGGTACGGATCCTTAAAGGCTTGATTTGCCAGATCTGAATCAACAGGGGGAAGTGCGGTATCAAAGTTGTTGGCTGTTTGACCGATACGAGTATGGAGTTTTGTTTCAATCTGAAATGCAAGAACATCTCTGCTCCAGCCATAGACCGTATTCTGCTGAGCATACCACTGACGCAGTTCTGCATCTTTTACCTTGTACAGCAGGAGCTGATTGTTACGCCATGGAATTTGTGCAGCGATCCGCTGCACTATTTCACGATCAGGCCAGCACTGGCTGAATTTACGCATATCTTTAAGGTTTCTGGCAGAAAAACCATTCATCTCGGGGAACTCTTCACGCAGGTCAGCTGAGAGACGATCGATGACCTTTGCTCCCCAGCCCTGCTCATTCTGCTTTTGAAGAATATCCTGTCCCAGATCCCAATACATCAATATTTGAATTGAATTGGCTGATAGTTGTGCCTTCAGTCGATCCTGCTTTACGCGTGCTTTTACACGGGCAAAAAACTCTGCATAGTCCAATGGAAGATCGACCGATGAACCAGTCACGGGCATAATAACTCCACTGTGCTTACCGTTATCTCGTCTCTTTCTATCCTGATCACTCATTCCTGAACCTCTTGAACTTGTTCAGACTGATCCGAATCTACAAGCTCCCAATAACCACCCTTATCAGGACAGATTCGAGTAATAACTCTCTTTTGCTGAAGGGTTTCCAAGTTCCTCTCGACTGATCGAGTTGAAACACCTACAGCTTCAGCCATTTCACGAATGGTAACATGTGCGTTCATTTGAATAGTTTTAAGAATTTTAACAGATGTTTTCTCCGTAGTTCCTTCTGTTTTCTCCGTAGTTTTCTCCGACGCTTCTTCTGTTTTCTCCGACGCTTCTCCTGTTTTCTCTGGCGTTTTCTCTGTCAGATCTTCAGTTTTCTCCGACGCTTCTTCAGTTTCCTCCGACGCTTCTTCGACTTCGAACTTCATTACCGTGGAATCGAACTCGATCTGATACTCTGGTTTTGTGCTGTTGTACGCTGTCCAGTTGTCATCCATCTTGTCAAAACCGAACCCTGCATTCTCTGCCAGTTTTACCATGCGGAACAGTTTTGCCAGAATCGGGTTACGGGGAAGAGAGATATCTTTGCTCTTCAGTTCATGGAAGGGCTTGGGAAGACCACCAGGATTATAGAATTCGATGCGGTCGGTAAAGATGCGTATCCGTGGTGAAGCTGGTGAAAAGTAGTCGGTGTGCATCAGCAGATTTACCAAGGCTTCACGAATTGCTTCGAGTCCTGGAGAAAGTTCCTGCCCGAACCCTTCTGCGTTCAGAGAGAACCGCACATCGACCTTCTGCTTGAGACGATGGAAGCACTCAAAGTAATACTCCCACAGATTCTCCTGCTCCTCAATGCGATAGGTATAGCGAGTTTTGGCGTTGGAATAGGAAGTTCCAGGAATCTCCAGAAGATCAATACGAAAATCTGCAAAGTGTTTTTCGATACTGTCC
>JAIFMU010000112.1 GCA_020048285.1 bacterium
TTAGATAGTACTAACTCTACTAAAAATAGTACTAACTCTACTAAAAATAGTACTAACTCTACTAAAAATAGTACTAACTCGGTGCTTAAATAAGGGGTAAACAGTACATAACATAAAGATATTGTGTATTGTTTGTACCGTTTTCTTAGTACTAAGAAATTTAAGTACTGATTTGAATATTCGCGTCTCCAAGGAATACCATAATCTCATGGAGTAAACAGTACACAACATCAGAATGTTGTGACCCCCTGCAGCCGCAACAAGAAGTGCACGCTTAACTTGTTCTTGGCCTTTCACATCGATGAAATCTCGTTCTTTTCCGCGAGCTTCATTGAATAGCGTCGAAAGATTGCATTGATGTGGTTCGATGGCCAATTCTCCTTCCAAAAACTGAACGGCATCGAGAAGATTTCCCACAGGAAGAACTGCAACACCTTCAGCCACAGAAGCTTCTTTTGCTCCTTGCAAGGGAAGAATCACACCGAAAAAACCTCGTTCACGAGCGGCAAGGGTCATGGGAAGAATTCCTTTTACCGGCTTGACTGTACCGTCTAACGAAAGTTCTCCGATGATGCAGTAGTGTTCAGGACGTTTAACCGTCATCTGTCCCGAAGCAATCAAGAGGCCAAGAGCGATGGGAAGATCATAGGCTGATCCTTCTTTGCGAATATCCGCCGGTGCCATATTGATCGTTACTTTTCGCGCGGGAAATTCAAATCCACAGTTTTTGATTGCCGACATAACGCGTTCGCGGCTTTCTCGCACCGCTCCGTCGGGAAGTCCAACAATGGTGAACGAGGGAAGTTGTTCTGAAATATCAGCTTCGATGGTGATTTCAAAGGCGTCAATTCCGAGAAGTGACATGGAGTGAAGTTTGGCTAGCATAGTTTCTCCCTGAAAAATTGTTTTTCATTTTACCATGGAGATTACCCTTGAGCAACAAAAATGGGGATCGAAATCCCCAAAATTATTTAAACTGATATCCGCTGCCGTAACAGGGGGACTCTTTTATTTGCTGATATAGTCCTTTAGATCCATTTTCTACAAAGATCGGTTTTCCTGTGCGGTTGTTGGCTACGTACTCTTTTTGTTCTGGATAGATGCCATTTTTTGAAGCAACTACTTGATTCTCTGTGTCGCGAATCGCTTTAAGATTGTTTTTGTAGAAAAGAACAGAAGTAATTGAAAGTGGAACTGTTCCATCGTATTCAATACCGTAACCTCCATTTTCTGCAATTGTTATCTTTTCAAGAATCATTGATCCGCCACCGATTGTCGCCGCCTGAATGCCATTTCCACCGTTGCGAGCAACCACAAGTGCATTCATTTCAGGAAGAGCTCGCACTGCCAGGATCCCACTGCCGCGGTTTTCAACTACCGCCACTGAATCTATCCGTGCTGTGGCTGATTGGACTTGAATACCATTTTGCCCTCCGGAAACGGTGAGATTTCCTAAGACCGCACTTCCATTTATGATCACAACACTATTGCGACCGTCGCCTTTAATAGTGGTTTGCTCAATGCCTGCACCCAACAATGTCACTTTATCTTTGAGTACAATTGACTCTTTAAATACTCCCGGTGAGAGAAGAAGTGTGTCACCAGCTCTAATTTTAACCATAGCCTCAGAAATTGATCTTTCTGGAGTGAGGCGTACCGTTTCTGCCTGAACAATTACTAATGTGGTGGCAATGATTGCTATACATTTTTTCATACTATCCCCTTATATAATAAAAAAGGTGTGTTTTGAAACACACCCTTTTGTAAATGGTCGAACAACTGATTATTTGTTCAACTCTTCCAACTCTCTCTGCAGTCTTTCGAGTTCGGTTTCAGCTTTCTGAACTTTGTCAACCGACTTGGTTGTCGAAGTTGAACCAACCCGTTCCTGAGCCTTCGGAAGTGCATATTCAAGGTCTGCAATTACGTTTTCAGCATTGCGACTAAAGAATGTTGCACGTGAATGTTCGTCTTTAAACTTGCCGAACGATCTAATTTTCTTTTCGCTATCAGCCTGTATGAGCTTAAGCGAATCAGCTTGAGCGAGAACAAACGACGACTGGTTAACCGATGCAAGCTCGTTTGCTTTTTGAGCAATTTCAAAATACGCACTACGATCGGTGTAGTACGATTTCTCTTTTGCTGAAAGTTCTGCCGCTGTAGGTTTTGTATACCCTTTCATCGACGCAAGTGCATCAGTAAGGATTCCTGCTGCAGCTTTCCATCCATCAGGTGTATTTGTCACCATATTTGAATAAGCAAGCATCAGGTCTGCTTCTGCTTTAATTTCGTTGTTTGTCGTTTTGCCTTTCAGCTCGTTAGCCGCGGAAGTAACGTCTTTCCAGTTGTTCGATTTAAGAGCGATCCACGCACGTCCGAGAAGAGCGTCTTCGTAATAGGCACTCGAAGAAGGGATACTCTGAAGCGAAGCCACAGCTTTAGCCATTGACTGACCGCTAGCCGAAAGACCTTCGTAGTACAAGAATCCAAGAAGCAGATACGATCGGTTGATAATCTCTTTCTGGTCAGCCGTTGTTGGTACAAACTGAAGAGAATTATCGAGATGTTCGAGCATCTTGTTGTAATCGTCTTTCATGGCATACGCAACAGCCATAGAGTGCTGAGCGAATGGATAGTCAGCGTGGGTTAGTGGAACCATACTGAAATACCGCATCGCATCGGTGTAGTTGTTTTTAGCCATACGAGCTGCACCCATGTAGTATGCAGCGGCATGTTTAACACTGTCTTCAGCTGTTGATACGGCAATTTTGTTGTAGTTTTCTTCAACCGATTCATAGGTTCCGTCACGATAGTTTACACGCATAAGACCAAGGTGAGAGTGGTAAATCGCCGGGGATTTACTGTACTCTTCGATCATGCCGGTAAACGATTCTGAAGAGAGTTCACGCATGTCCATCTCTTCTTGGCAGGCACCCATAAAGTAGTTCACCCAGTCATTTTTGAAGAAGTCAGGATATTCGGTTTTGATTTTCCCAAAGAGGAAAAATGCATCCCAATACAATCCGTCCGCAAACATTTGACGAGCTTGATTGTAAAGGTTTCCTGGTCCAAGAATTGCCTGCTTCGCCATTTTCTTCGCATAGATCTGTTCGCGGTGTGGGCCAAATTCGCCACGGAAATAGATCGTATGGGTAAACGCGAGGTCATCGCTCGTCATATCCATGTACTGATAGGCAACTTGGAAATCTTTGCCACCAAAAACCGTAGGAACGTTCATACCACCAGAAAGTCCCCAGTAGCCGGTCCCCAAATGCGCATTAAGATTGACCATGCGAAGCAACCAGTAACCAATGCGGAAGTTGAAGTCAAATTCGAAGGATTTCTTCAGCTTCTGTGCATACGATGTTCCGGTAGCAGTATCGGTCAACGTGGTGGCAAAATTTTCTGCCGCTGCGGTAAAGTCTTTGAAATCGAGGTCAATACCGGCATCAATTTTGCGATCCCACATTTTTCCCATCCAGGATAATTTAGTGTTGATCGACTGCTGTTGCAGTTCTTTAAACTGGAAGTCTGGGGAAATGGCGTTCATAAAGGAGATACTTCCCAAATGTTCACCAAGAATCGGGTGATTCATGAGTCGGTAAGTGGCACCGAGGTCAACGGCAAATCCGAGGATTTTTTCACCGAAATTGGGGTCGTAGTAGATGTTCAAGTTGGCACCGAGTGAAAGGCGATTCCACGGGTTGATTGCATAGGACATCATGGCGCGGAAATGGCTATCGTTAAAGGTTTTGCCTGATGGTTTTATCACGTTGTTGATCGGATCCCATTCAGCGGCTTCGATTGGATCATTGGCCGTTACTCCAAGCATCGAAATACCAACAGACTGGTACAGTCCCAACGGCATGATTGCGCCGCCTTCATAGAGAACAAAGGAGTTTCCCATACTTGGAGAAAAGGCTCCGCGAACGGTAACATGGTTCTGTTCGGTCATAAGTGCAGGGTTTGTAGCTGGAGAATGTGGCGCAAGAAGGTCGCGCCACCGCTGAGTGACAAAGTATTCACCAGGAAGTCCATCTGCAGCTACCTGGGTTGCGCAAAGTGCAACTGCAGCCAATGGGAGGAGTACTTTGTTTTTGATTCTATTCTGTTTCATCTCTTTTCCTTCCTGTCACTTATTTCGTGAAACGTACGCCGAGGTTTTCGTTTTTGGGTGAACGGATTGCACAACAGGTTCCTGCTGGTTTGAAATCCATGTCAACTTTGGGAGAACTAAATTGAGGATCAAAGTTGTGATTACCGGCAGGGTAGTCATACATTGCTTTCAAGTTTTCGTAGAAATTGTTCCCCTTGATCGTGGATTTTTCTGACTCTTTGGTTGCTTTGTAACCAAATTTCTGATTGAATGCAATCGTGTTGTTTTCAATTGAAACTTCAGATGTTCCTCCGAGGTAGACGCCAAAGCCGACGTTGTACGCAATGGTGTTGTGTTCCATCGAACTTTTCATTGAACGTGCATCCCAAATAATAGCTCCTGAAGCGCGGTTGAACACAATGAGATTGTCATTTGTTTGAGGAAGGTGGCGCACTGCCATGATCCCTGTCATCCAGTTCTGACTGATTTGACAATTGACAACTTTTGTCCCTTGGCTCTTGTTGAACACGCCAATTGTCGCATTGGTAACAATGAGACCGTTGATCTCTGATCCTGCACCGAGAGTGACACCAATGCCGCGTCCACCTGCATCGACTACTGCTTTGTGCTTGTTTTTTGCTTTAATAACGAGACCATCTTTGACGTAAAGAGTCTCTTTGTATTTGCCATCAGAAACGAGAATCGTATCACCGCGTCGCGCTTTTACGATTGCTTCAGATATGTTGCCATACCCTTTTGATGGAACAATAATTACTTCACCTGCAGACGTAATTGTCTGGATAAACAGAACCAGAAGAGCGGATAGGAGTGCCTTGTTTCGAGTCATCGCTTTCTCCATTTTAATTTTTAAAGTTTGTAAAGATTTCTGTACCTATTGTACTACCATTAGATCCATTATTAATACAGTGAGACGAATCGGTTACTCTAAAGTCATTTAAGAACGCATTTTCAAAGTCCGGATTGAAAGAAAGATTATCTTCCGGAAGTAGTTCATTAATTTCAACATTATAGAAATAGTTGTTAAATTGCTGAGTAATTTTTGATTCTTCACTCAATTTAATTTTCAGTTTACTATTAAAGGCGATAATGTTGTCGGTAATAGTTACATCTGACGTTCCACCTATTGTAATACCGTGATTGGTGTTATATACGATCGTGTTGTGTGAAATAACGTTGTTTCTTCCCTGAACATCCCATAAAGAAATGCCGGAGCCTTGATTGCGAAAAATGATATTGTCTATCAACACCGGGAGGTTTGAGACTGCTAAAACACCACTATGGCGATTTCCGTAAATCTTGCAGCCTGCAATTTTGTTGTCAATTCCTTCGGAATACACACCCACTTTTGCCCCGGTAATTGAAAGTCCGTAAATCGTTGCGCCATTCATCATATTTACCGCTCGATTCTGCCCGTTCCCATTTATGACCGCTTCGTGAAGTTTTTCAGCCATAACGGTTACGCGGGGAGGAATTACAAATTTTCCTCGATATTGCCCCGGTGCAAGGACCAGTGTGTCTCCTTGTCTACTTCGTACCAATGCTTTTGAAAGTGAAATCCCCGACGATTCAACCTGAATGCGTTGTCCTGAAAGCACAGGGGAAAACAGTGCCAATAACATTGTAATACCGATGACATTTTTAACTAAGCTCTTGTATTCAAACATAATAGTCACCTGATAGCAATACCTTTATAGTTGTATAGTAACACGAATTGTACCATTTTGCCAAAAAAATGCAAATGATTATCAAGGTTTATGCTTCTTTTTCTTATTTGCTCCAATATTTTTTGTCTGGATTTGTGTGTTCTGTAATTCTTTCTTTGGGAATAATTTACAGAAGCATACTGTTTTCGTTGGTTCTTGAGAAAGAATATCGGATGTCAGCTAACAAAATCTACAAAGAAAGCATTTGCAAAGATTAAATTGCTATATTCTTATTATGTATTGGTTTCATCCTAAAAGGGCTTTTGAGGATTCCAGTGAAATTTATTGTATTTACTATCTTTTCCGTAGCAAGCATTTTAGGGCAATCCTTTGCCGTTTCATATTCGTTGGAACAGTTAGTTGATTCATCTTACGCATTTTCTGGTGATGTAAAAAACAGCACTATCACTATGGAGCAGAGCTACAACAAAAATAAAGAGATTCGCAGTCGCCTGTTCCCTAAAATAGTCGTTCATGGAAACTTTACGCGGAACATGCGATCTTATAATCGATTTTCTGATGAAAGTGACTTTTCTTTTAGTTCTGAATTAAACGGAGGTTTTAGCGGAGGATCAGATTGGGGTGACCGTTATCTCGCTTCACTTCTAGATGAACGATTTGATATGATTTCGTTTGGTGCAAAACGCAACAGTGCCGAGATCGGAGTTTCGGTGATCCAGCCAATTTTCCACGGCGCAAATGGCATGATTGATTACAAAATTAGCAAAGTCGAAAGCAGTCTTCTTGTGTGTCACTGGCAGGAAGTACGCATGTTGGTAAAAACGGCAATTGCAAAACAATACTATCAATGCCAACTCTCGTTGAAACGGTCGCAGATACTAGAAAAAATGAATGACATCGCCCAAGAGAGCCATTCAGTGGTTAAATCATCTTTTCGAGCAGGGGAATCACTTCCTTATGATACACTGATCTCATTTATGGAGAGTGTTAAAGCTGAAGAGGCGCTGTTTGAATCTCGACAGCGCAACGCATTGGTTCTATATACTTTGCAAAAAGAGTCGGGTGTAAAACAAGACTCGGGGTTCTCTGTGGATGATTCATTCCCAATTCTTACCTATGAATTGTCGTATGAAACCGCATTGGATCGATTGAATCAAACTAATAAGCAGATTACGACTCTTCGTGGCGAGCATGATCGATCACTATTGATGATTGAAAAGGCAAAACAGCAGTTTCGTCCAAATCTTCAGGTAGGGGCAGATTTTCTCCGTACATCTCATTTTACGGTTCCCGGAGCATTTAGTATGGAACCGGAGCGCCGTGTTTATGTTGATTTTTCTTATGATTTACTAGCCACAGGAACGCGTTGGTTCTCGCTGGCTCAAGCAAAACAGAATGAACAAGTGGTTCAGAATCGGCTCGATGATACACTTCGCGAACGGCAACTCGAATTGAAGCGATGTTGGGAAGATTGGGTAATGGTAAAAGCTCGGTTAGATCGCGTCCACAGCGCCATGGAGATTGGCAAACAGGGCATAGAAACAGCGCTAGAACAGTATCGAAATGGTGTTCTTTTGAGGAGTTCTTTGTACGAGATTCAACGTAAATCATTAGAGCTCGAAATGAGTTACCTCGATCTGATATATCGCAACAATATGGCTGTTATTGAAATACGATTGTTGACGGCCGATTATCTCTATAATTGACAAGGGAGTTGTATGGCTATTCCAATAAAAGTGTTCGCGTTTGTTTCGCTGGTGCTCTTTTGTTCCTGTGTGAAACCGAAATCATTCGAAAATAGTAGCACTGCAGGTAAGCTTCGGCTAGAACTGATTGATACGATATGGGTCCCAATGATGTGGAAAGCGAATGTTTCAGATCAGCGAAACTATTCCTTCGAATTTGAAGGTACCGTCGAGTCGCTTTATGTTAAATCGGGAGATCGTGTTGTTGCTGGTCAGAAACTAGCGGCGTTGCGGTCCTCCGAGGTCCAATCTAAAATTGCGCTTCAAAGATTGGTACTCAAATCTTCAGAAAGCGAATTGATGAGAGTAAATCAACTTTACGATCAACAGGCTAGAACTGCTGTTCAGAAGGAAGATGCTCAAATGCGGCTAAATATGGCCAAGGAGCAACTCAATTATCTCACCGAAGAGTTAAAAAATCGCACTATTGTCGCTCAGGCAACAGGTGTAGTTTCTGCTGTGAATTATAAATCATCTGAATATGCCGGAAAGGGTGCTGTTGTCATTGTTGTTGACGAATCAAAGTCGCCTCAAGGTGTGTGTGAATTCCCTCTTCCTAGTTCTGTCTTTGCTGACAATCAGCCAATTACATTGTTGTTGAAAGGAGGGGTGAAGGTTATTGCGAGTAGTAGTAATGTTCACTCTGGAAATGGCATTGTGCTTCATTTTCAAAATGATACAAAATCCACATCTGGGCTTTGTCGTGTACCGGTGACTGGTGCGGTGGCAAAACTGGAAGGTATTGCTCTTAAACAGGGAGACCTTGTTGAAGTTGTCATGGGATCAAAAAAAGCGCTTGCAATCGGCGTGAAGGTTAGTGGTTTACAATCGTGGATTTCGATTGTAGATGGTTCACTCAATTCTGGTGATGTGGATTATGTAATTCGTTGAGGAAAAGAGCTTTTGGATTATTTACGCGCTGTTTATATTTGCAGTGGTTTTGCAAAGTGGAGACATAATGAGAAATGCTGTTGTTGGAATTGACGTTGGTGGTACGAATTCTGTTTTTGGACTTGTCTCAGAATCTGGTGAAATTCTCGGCCGTAAATCGATTAAAACCGGTGATTACGAAAGGTTTGAAGATTTCGTTGAGGCTGCTTCTGAGGTGGTCGAATCATTCCGAATTGATTTTCCCGAAATAAAGATTGTCACCGTTGGCATCGGTGCACCTGATGCAAATTATTACAATGGTACGATCGAACACGCCGCAAATTTAAAATGGTCAGGTGTAGTGCCACTTCGTCGATCACTTGAAAAACGTTTAGGGCTTCCCATTGTCACCACAAACGACGCGAATGCCGCAGCTCTTGGTGAAAAACTCTTTGGGGGTGCAAAAGCGAGTGATCATTTTGTCGTTGTGACCTTGGGGACTGGTCTCGGCAGTGGATTTTATATTGATGGTAAAATTCTCTATGGAAAAAATAGCTTTGCCGGTGAAATAGGCCACATGGTTCTTTTTCCTGAAGGTCGGGTGTGTGGTTGTGGTCGCCGTGGATGTGCCGAAACCTATGTTTCTGCAACTGGTCTTGTTCGTACTGCAGTGGAGTTGCTCTCGGAATATATGATCGAAAGCTCTTTGCGCGATTTGTCTCTTCGGTCAATTACTTCAAAAAAAGTATACGACGCCGCTGTTGTTGGGGATTGGATCGCTCTAGAGGCATTTAATCGTACTGCGGAGTATCTCGGTCAGGTTCTTGTAGATACAGTGATGTTCTCAAATCCTGATACAATTTTTCTCTTTGGAGGTTTGGCAAATGCCGGTGATCTATTATTGCCCCGACTTCGCGAAGCTTTTGAACGAAAATCGCTTGAAATGTTCCGTGGGAGCGCAGATATTCGAATTTCACAACTCCCTGAGGCTGGTGCTGCAATTTTAGGAGCCGCTGCGCTCGCTTGGGAAGAGTTTCATCGATAGATATGCAAATAGATTTGCATACGCTATTGTGCTGTGATTATTTTCTAAAAAACCATCAGGAGCGAGTCCATGCCGGGTACAGCAGATAAAATATTACAGAGTATACTTTCTTCGATTTCACAAGTCGCTGATAGCCGAGACATTGAAACACTGCTTATGCAGTTTTCACGCATGGCCCATGAACTTGTTCCTGCAGATCGATGCACAGTGTGGGTCTTTGATAAAGAACGTAATATTCTTTGGAGCCGAGTAGCTGATGGTATTGGTCGTATTGAAAGTTCGGCTGAAGAAGGTTTGGTTGGGTATGTTCTGAAAAGCGGTGAGCCAGTTATTCTGAATGATGTATACGCCGATTCTCGTTTTAATCCTGAAGTGGACCGTCGTACAGGGTATTTGACCCGTAATATGATCAGTATTCCTCTTAAAAACAGTGATGGTGATATTCTCGGAGTTTTCCAGTCGGTGAACAAATTGGGAAATATTGACTTTCTCGAAGAAGATCTGAAATTATTACTTTTTGTAACTGTCTATATTGGCCGTGAAATCGATGCGGCACTGTTGCGCGATGAATTAGATGCGACTCAGCGTGAAATTATTTACACTCTTGCGGAAGCCGCAGAAATGCGCTCTCAAGAGATGGGTAATCACGTGAAACGCGTTTCTGAATATTGTCGATTAATTGCTGAACTCATTGGTCTTTCTGAAAAGGATCAAGAGTTGATCAAGGTTGCTTCGCCATTACATGATTTGGGAAAAATTGCCATTCCTGATGCAATCCTTTTGAAGCCAGGGCGACTCACCGATGAAGAGCGTATCTTGATGAATACTCACGCAGAGTTAGGGTACAGTATGCTCAAGCATTCGAATCGTCGCGCATTCAAGGCGGCTGCAACTATTGCTTATGAGCACCATGAAAAATGGGATGGCACAGGCTATCCTAATAAAATCGCCGGTAAAGATATTCATATTTTTGGACGAATTTCTGCAGTTGCCGATGTGTATGATGCACTTGCGAATGCTCGGTGTTACAAGCCAGCGTGGGAGCATGAACGTGTAATTGCTCTTTTTCAGGAGGAGCGTGGTCGTCACTTTGATCCGCAGATCGTCGATGCATTTTTGGAAAACCAAGAGCGCTTTTTTGAAATTAATCGAACTTTTGCAGATGCCCATCCGATTGACTAATGTATATTCTAGCGATAACTCTCTCTCTTTTCTTTTTAGTTGTTGTTTTTGTGTTGGTGTTTCGCATTGTAAAGTCAGCACTTAAGGCGATATTGACGACTTTTCTACTGTTGTGGGTCTTGAAATTTTCTTTCTCGACGGGTGTTCTTCAAAATACCATTAAAGTAATTCAATCTTTGGGGCAAACAAGTTCTTCGGCTGAGTAAAGGGTATTCATTGAGATTTAAGAATGTGCCTTCTTGGTTTTATAATTGTTTTTAGCTTCAGTTGTGCACTATATATAGCCTTTTTTCATAAAGTTTTATAGTTAGTTGCCGTGACTTTGGTCGGTGGTATATCATTACAAATACCGTTCTGTGCTGTAAAATCGCTATTCTTGAATTCCCTAGTTGATGAAAATCACAATTTATATGATAACTCCCTTGTTTAATCGAAGTGGATCGCATATTTTATGTGATCGCGGTTACCTTTTAGCTAATCGTGTCGTTGCATGTTTAATATGAAATTTAGGTGAGGAGATCTGATGGTGATTTCAGAGTTTGATCATTTTGTTGAGTTTTCCCGCGAGAATAAGTTATTTCAGAGTTTAAAGCGCCCTGAACTTGAACAGCTATTTAAACGGCTGGTTGTTCGTAATATCCCTAAAGGGACCATTGTTGTTCGCGAACAAGCGTACAAAGAGAGTGGCTTTTACGTAATCGCTAACGGTTGGGTGAAAGTGGTATCCTTTGGTAAAGAAGGAGTTGAACAAATCTATTCCGTTTTAACACGCCATGACTTTTTTGGAGAGATGTCACTACTTGAAGATAAACCAACTAGTGCTGCCGTTATCGCAAAAACGGATTGTCTCATCTATGTTCTAGACCGCGAGAGTTTTTTCAGCGTACTTGAAAAACATCCAATTTTTACGGTTGAGTTACTCAAACTGCTTTCGGCGCGCATTCGTTCTGCCAATCGCTTGGTTAATAACTTTGCATTCATGAGTGCCGCGCAAAAGCTCAAGCTGTATATCTTGGATTTAGCACATCGTCGTGGTAAGCGCGTTGGAAATGGAACGATAGTCGTTCCGAACGTTCCGACACAGATGGAAATCGGAAGCGCCATTGGTCACCGACGCGAAACGATCGCCCGTGAAATGAAAAAATTAAGTGACGATAAAATTATTAGTTACAGTCGTAAAAATGTGGTAATCTACAATGAAAATGCTCTACAGGATTGAAATAACTCCTAAAAAGTTCTGGTTTGTGCTGATTCCGCTCGTTTTCATCGTGGGATTCGTTGCCTTTCTATGTGCTTTTCTGTTGGTTGATAAAGTTGTTATGCCGAAAATAACCGGAGTTAATAATCGTGGAGAAGTCACTGTTCCCGATTTGATTGGCCTATCTTCTGACTCTGCGAAAGCAGTGTGTTTTGCTAGTGGTGTTCGCTTGACAGAAACACGAGCCGAATACAATGATACTGTATCTGCAAATGGAGTGATATCTCAAGATCCATTACCTGGTTCTCTGGCAAAACAGGGAAGACATGTTATGGTCGTGGTAAGTAAAGGTACAGAAATTGGTACCGTTCCGGCTGTAGTAGGGCTTTGGGAAGGTCCCGCCAAAAAAGTATTACGAAACGCTGGGTTTGCAAATATAGGTGTCACGTCTGAATATAACGAAATCGTAAAAAAAGAGTGTGGGATTGGCACCAATCCAGAAGAGGGATCGATTACATCGCGTGAAGCGCGAATTACATTAGTTTTATCCCGTGGTGAACGTCCTGTTAGTGCCGATGTTCCTGAGCTTGTGGGTGTGAAACTTTCAGACGCCAAAACATCGCTTGAAGCTGCGGGGCTCAATTTGGGAACCTTATCATATGAAGCAGGTACAGAAATCGCTCCGGGATTTGTTGTTAGCCAATCTGTGGAACCCGGTTCATCAGCGCCGCTAGAAAGTAGTGTGAATCTTGTTATCTCAATTGAATAAAATTGTATGTTTTCTGTTTTCGCTTGCAGCTATTCTCTGTGCAGGCGTATCAAATTCCGGTGCTTCTCGGTCGCCCGACGAAGGTGTAATGAAACGAAATGCCGCTGAAAATATTTTTTTAGACGGAAAAATAGCCGAGCGCGATGGCGACTCTGTAATGGCCATGAAATATTTTCTTTCAGCATGGAAACTCGACCCCGCATCGGAGTATCTCACTTCCTATGCTGCCGATTTCGCAATTAGTAAAGGTGAACCGGGTCACGCTGTTTACGTCATTACTGGCGGTGCGCCCTATGCAACTCTTTCTGATGAAAAATTGCGTTTTCTCGCTGCTGTTTTTATCTCAAATCAATATTTTACCGAAGCTTTAAAAGTGTATCGTGAATTAGATCGATATGATCGCACCGATACGCTTGTATTGGCAGACCTCTATGTTGAAAACAAACAGTTTCGCGAAGCGGCAGATTTGGTGAGTGCCGGCGCAAAAGAAGAAGATTCTCTTGCCTTGTTCAAGGTTGCCGATCTCTATCGACGTGCCGGTGATGGAGCCGAATCTTTAAAGCGTTTTCGCGATCTCACCTCTCGTTTTCCTTTGGATCGATCAATTCAAAAAGGGTATGGACTTTCGCTTCTCGCGTTTGGTTCGGAACAGGAAGCACTGAACGTATTGACGTGGTTTTTACCTGTTAGTGGCGGAATCCCTGATAATCAGGTGATGGAGCTCGTTGGTCGGTATTATGCTTCAAAGGGACGTTATAAGGACGCGATACAGCTTTTCCAGCCATTGTACTTTAATGATGGTTCAAGCCGCGACTATTACTATGGGCGGCCGTTGGCGATTTACTCCTTTCTTGATGGTCGCTATGAGTACGCACGCAATCTCATGAGTAAACTCTTGTCGAATTACCGCGATGATTATGAGTTACATTTTCTTCAAGGGGCTGCACATGAAGCTCTTGGACATGTTGAAAGTGCTCTTGCTTCCTATGATACATCAATTGTAATTAATCCATCTTTTGAAGAGCCATATCGTGCAAAAGTGTTGCTTTATGTCCGTTCTCGCGATACGGAAAATGCAATTTTTTCAGCTGAAAAATATGCGGAAAAATTTCCTGCCAAAGCTGAGTCTTGGGCTCTTTGGGGCTCAGTTTTGACGATGAACGGCCGTTATTCCGATGCGCTCATTCCGTTGGAAAATGCAATGGTCAAGTATGATGGATCTGCGCCTGTTTCAGTTCAGTTTGAATATGCGATGGCGCTTGAACGTTCTGGGAAACTTGCTCCGGCGGAGCGCATTTTTGCAAAGCTTGTCGATGGTAAAGATATTCATGCACCGTCAGCAAATTATCTCGGTTATCTCTGGGCTGAACAAAACCGCAATCTGAAAAAAGCGCAGAAATTGGTGGAGTCAGCTCTTCAGGTTGATCCTGATAACGGTGCATACTTGGACTCGTATGGATGGGTGCTCTATCGTCTGAAACAGTACGAAGTTGCTTTAGGTGTTCTTGAAAAAGCATTGCTGTTTATAAAAGATGACTATGTTGTGTATTATCACCTTGGTGCAGTTCTTGAAAAAATGGGCCGTTTTGCAGAAGCTCAAAAGCGTTTTGAAGAGGCAAATTCCTTTGACAATCCTCAAAAAGATGAAATTAAACTGAAAATTGAATCGCTGAAATCAAAAGATGCATCATCTTCAAGTGAAGCTTTTTCACGTTGAAACGATATCTTGTACTCTTTGCGTGTTTACTAATCCTCATTGGATGCGCTGCAACTGTCCACAATGGCGTTTCCCCGGATAAACGCACCTTTCGAAGTGGTGTGTTTTTTCTGCAATCACCTCAATTTTCAGGAGGTGGTTCCTTTGACTTGAAGGAAAACGGAGGAAATGGTTCGCTAATACTCTATTCTCCTTTTGGGGCAATCGTCGCTGAAATACAAAAAAAAGATGATTCATTATTTATTCGTTCGGGTGAACAATTGACGCAGGTTTCATTGGCAGATTCTCTGTCACTCCCTTATGTTGAGTCTGTTCGATTTGGTGCTTCGGATCTATTTAAACTCCTGTGTGGAATAGTACCGGCAGATTGGGTTTCCGATGGGGAAATAAACGATCACTCTACGCTAAAAATGAGTATTGAAAAGCGGGGAACACGAGTTAAATCATTACATTTTTCAGATTCTTTGTCAACTGTCGTATTGGAGAAGCCGGAGCGAGATCGATATCGTTCGGTTGAACTGCGGGTGGATCGCAGGAACTATTTTCGCATAACCTATGATACGGAGTAGGAGAATCTCTATGAAAATCATTATGTTGCTGGTTGGTACATTAGCAGTTGTTTGTTTGGCTTCGGCAGGAAATGATCGGTCGAATGCCATGGATTTTGTCACCATTCCTCTCGATGCTCGGCAGAGTGCTCTTGGAGGTGCAGGATCACTTATTCCTGGACCTGGGATGGCACACCTCGACAATCCTGCGTTGTTAGCGGCTCGAGATCGGAACAGTTTTGGAGGTGCCTTTTCTTCTCTTTCGAACGAAGTTGTTCTGGCAGGAGCCGTTGGTTCGTATAAGTTGAAAAATGGTATTGTTTTATCTCCGCAATTTCGCTATCTCTTTGTTGGTCAGATTGAAGGCACTGATGCCTATGGCGACTCGCTGAAAGTTTCAGTCGCTCCCTACTCGCTCGATGGCGGTATTTCAGTGAGTTATCGTTGGATTCCTTCTTTCAGTACAGGTGTAGCAGTTCGATCGGCTTATGAGTTCCTTGCACCTGAGTTAGTTGGTATTCAATCTGAATCTGATGCGGCGACAGTTTTTTTTGATGGCGGAATCTATTTTACGCCGGCCCGAACTCTTGCGCTTTCCGCGGGCTTTCGGAATGCTGGTTTTTTTGTAAAGCGTTACAATTCTGATCATTCGGAACTACCGAGCTCTGTATATACAGGGATTCGTTATTTTACTCCAGGAGTAACGAAGACGTCGCTTTTGATCGAACTTGAGAAAGAGCAAAACTTTGCCCTTGAGTTCAAACCGGCCATTGAAATTCAACTCTATCGCGAAATTGTAGCTTTTCGAGTTGGTACATCGTTCACAACTGATGATATGTCCCATTTTTTTGATGTTATCAAGGGTGATTCTAATGAGAAATTTCTGTATTCAAAATCAGCTTCTCATTTGTTGACACTAGGAGCAGGTGTAAGTGTACCTGTTCAAGAAAAGTCGATCTATTTAGATTTTGCAACAAAGATACAAGGCGATGGCATGGGACCTACCTTAGCTGTTTCCGGTGGTTTTAGTTTTTGAGGATATATGAAATTTGTTTTTCTTGGTACAGCCGAATTTGGATTGCCTTCATTACAACGATTGATCGATAGTGGTCACACCTGTTGTGGTGTTGTGACTAATCCTCCAAAACCATCAGGGCGTGGGCTAAAACTCAAGCTCAGTCCAGTACAATCCTACTGCGAAGATCATGGAATTGGACCCATTTTTGCACCGGAATTTCTTACTGATTCCTCCTTTCTTTCTCAATTGACTGCCCTAAAAGCTGACTTGTTTGTTGTCGTTGCATTTTCAATCCTTCCTGAATCACTTTTTTCTATTCCTCCTCAGGGAACGTACAATATTCACGCTGCATTGCTGCCAAGCTTTCGTGGACCAGCGCCGATTCATCGCGCTATTGAACAAGGCGCGAAGCAAACGGGTGTAACGCTTTTTCGAATCGATCGCGGCGTGGACACTGGGAATATTCTCGTTCAAATTGCTTGTGAAATATCAGACGAAGACACTACGCTAACTCTCTATGAACGCCTCAGTTATCTCGGTGCCAATGCGGTTCGTCAGGGCGTGGAACTAATTCAGAGTGGAAGTGCGGTATATTCAGAACAGGATCACACGTTAGCAACGAAAGCACCTCTTCTCAAAAAGGAAGAAGGGAAAATCAATTGGAATCAATCTGCCGAAAAAATCCGCAATCGAATTCGCGCCTTTCTCGCTTTTCCCGGAACGTACACAGAATATCAGGGAAATCGACTTGGCGTTGAGTGGGCTGAAGTGATCGACCAGGAATGCTCGGTTGCGCCGGGAACTATTATCGCTGTTAGTTCTGCTGGAATTGAAGTTGCTTGTGAATCAAATATTTTGCTCATTACACAGATTAAACCGGCAGGAAAACGAAGTATGTCGGTTCGCGAATATATAAATGGATGCTCTGTACAGGAAGGAACTATTCTAGGATGAATGCCGGTAAAACTGGATTTAAAGGACATGGCCGTGACCATGGACGTGATAAGGAAACTGATTTTTCTCGCGGTGGTCGTGAAAGAACGAACGACGGCGAAAAGGGAAATTATTTCGGCAAGCCTAGAGAGTTTGGAAATTCAAGAGGAAGCGATAACGGAAAACATCGCGAACACGGTGGGCGTGATCGAAACGAACAAGGGCGTGATAACGGGGGATTTAATCGTGGGAGCAAAGTTGCTTCGATGAATGCTCGCGAAGCTGCGTATCGCGTTCTGATGGATTTTCTCACTGGCCGGGGTGAACTTGAACGCATTATCGATACAGTATTTGAAAAATCAAATATTAATTTCAAAGATAAACGTTTGGCATTTGAAATTTCTTACGGCGTTTTGAGAAATAAAAAATATCTTGATTTTGTTATAGATCAATATCTTGACGTTCGTTTAGCGCAAGAACACGAACTGAGAACAGCGATACAAATCGCGCTCTACCAGATTCTGTTCCTCGATAAAATTCCTGTTCATGCTGCTGTTAATGAATCTGTTATTCTGCGCAAACTCATTGAAAATAAAAAAACGGTGACTAAGATTCCTGATACTCTCGATAAAATGGAAAAACTAACAATAGAATTTTCACATCCTGAATGGATGATCGAGCGCTGGAATGAACAGTATGGCACGGGTAAAACTAAAAAACTGCTCAAATGGAACAATGGAAAGCCGACAAACTTTATACGTTGGAACAGTCTTGTGGTTCCTCAAAAAGCATTTGAATCAGACATTGCGTCGCTCACAGAAACCGTACCCCAGGGAACTGGATTCGAAAAGCGCTATTATCGAATTACCGATGTTGTTATGCCTGCTGATCTCGAAGCATTTAAGGCAGGGGCGTGTACTGTTCAGTCACCTTCTTCTGGATGGCCCGTGGCGATGCTCGGTTGTAAAAAGGGTGATTCGGTTCTCGATGTCGCATCGGCCCCAGGTGGTAAAACGACCCTTATCGCTGAACTGATCGGCCAAGATGGTGTTGTTGTTGCCTGTGATAGCAATGCTCGCCGCCTAAAAATGGTTTCGGAAAATGCTGAACGCCTACGAGTAACAGATCGCATCATCCCTCTCTTGATGGATGGCGCACATGCTGCTCTTACTAAACGATTTGACTCGGTGTTACTCGACGCTCCATGTTCGGGAACGGGTGTTATCCAACGCCATCCTGATTCGCGTTGGATTCGTCAGAAAAAAGATATCGATACCGTTGTGGAGATACAGGGCAGAATGCTTGAATCGGTGTGTCAGCTCGTCAAAAAAGGTGGCGTTCTCGTTTACTCGACCTGTTCGTTGGAAAAAGAAGAAAACTGGGATCAGGTTGAAAAGTTTTTGAAAAACCACCCCGAATTTGAACTTCAAAACGCTGCCGATTTTGCGGATCGCAAATTTGTGGATATCAACGGGTGTCTTGCGATCACTCCTCACGATCATAATCTTGATGGTATGTTTGCGGCGCGTCTTGTTCGCAACAAAATGCCCCACGAGAACGATTTGTGATTCGTTTTTTACTGATAATTCTCGTTTTGTTCACCGGTACTGTTGCCGGTGAACTGAAGATACACTATTGTCGGGTAGACCACCGAGATCCTGACTTTGATGGCGCCGTTTCTGATGGAAGACATCTCATGGTTTTTCCTGTTATTCACAATCATGATTTTCTGTCGAAACCGACATTTGGCCTTCTTGTTAAGTCGCTCAATATTCGCAATGATCGCTTGGTTGTTGCTTCCTATGAATCTATCTTTTCCGCTTCTGATTCGCTTGGACGCAATCGTTTAAAGCGATTTGAATCATTTCTGTTTCAGAATCGACTGCTTGACATGGCAGATGCTATTTCTGTATTTGAATCCAAAAACCAACGTTTTTTGCAGATTCTTCGCATTGAAAAAGCAGCTACAATAATTTCGGTAGATGGTCGGCGATTAAAACTGCTCGATCTCGAAATGGAAATATGGGATACACGGCTGATGGCGGTTGTATTTAGAGCCAACTCATCGGTTGAGTCGACCTCAAAAAGGATCACCGATGAAGAAATGATCCTTCAAAGTGCGGAACTTCTTTACGGAACGCTTCCGAAGTTTTATTTTAACTCGATTCAACGGAACTGGTAGCTGTGAGACAATACAGTGAATTTCGTGTTACTGTCGGATTTGATCGCGAACCAAAGAATATTTTTGATGAGATTGACATACACATTTCCCGTCTGTTTCGCGATGGGTGGATTGTTGAAGATACGATTATCGATGAAACGCTAGAGTATATTGATATAATTTGTTACAAAGACCTTGATTCTGAAGGGCGGGACTAATCCCCATGAAGTATGAAATTGAAGAAATCCGTGACTTTCTTGTTGTTCATGTAATCGGTGATATGACATCGGCGAAACACCTATCGATTTTGGATGAAGCAATTACCGATCATATCGAAGAGGGCTTTCACCATTTCGTTTTCAACCTTGAACAGGTTCAGGATCTTGATCTCGATGGGATTGATATTTTCATCAGCTGTCTTGCTGATGTTTCTGATCACGGTGGAGGATGCTACATTATCGTCGAAGATGATAAAGTATATCAGACACTTGAAAATGCTGGCGTTGCGCGTCTTATGAAAGTTTACCGCAACCGCGAAGAGTTCACCGAAGAACATGGTATTACGGTTGATGATTAATCGCTGGACATTATTGCTCGCTGCAGGGGTATTTATTTCCTGCAGCGGCCCTAAAGCCCTAATCCACGATCAGAGTGGAACTGTTATCCCCGTTAAAAAAATTAGATTCTCCGATGGACATTTGCTTTTTCGTTTTAGTGGTGGCAGCATAGAAACAACATTTCAAAAATTGGGTTCTTTTAAAGTTGACCCTTCTGTTCGTGAAATCTATGCCGGTGAAACGTGGATTTCTGCAGAAATGAGTTTGAAAAAAGACAAATCAGCCTCTATTTACAAAGGGTGGGTACGTCAGTTGGGCCAATTGAAAGGTTCGACGACTATGGGAAAGTGTGAACTTGACATGGTAAACCTAAAAGAAATTGATTTCTTTATGGGCAAAAAGAAAACAGATACGAAAAAAGTTGATACCGCTAAGAGCGATACTCTGTCAAAGCCTGCTGGACAGTAGTGGTGAAAACTAGGAAAAAATCAAATGCACTTCTCGTTGTTATTCTAGCAACACTTTTTATCTCTGCTGCCATAGCTTCAACGCTTTTTTTTATTACCAAACTCAATCCTACATTTTCTCTATTTAAACCGACGGAAAAATCCATCGCCAGAGCATATCGTGATGGAAAACCAGAAGCAGTTTTACAATCACTTAATACGCTCGAACCGGTCAAGCGTGGAAGTGGTTCTTCACTTCTTATGTATGGCAAAAGTTGGTATCTTCTATCACTCAAAAAGCAGCGCGAAAACAAATGGCGTGACTACGGAAAAAACGAAAATGATTGGTTTGCTGGAATAGAATCAGACAGCGCTGTGTACTATTTGCGTCGCGCTCAAGATGATAGTAGCTCATACAACGAAGCAACACTCTATCTCGCTGTTGTGTATATGGAAAAAGGGTGGTATGAGCAGTCAACTGAACAGTTTCTGTCGCTTCTATCAGCTGATTCCGCAAATCAAGAAGGAATTTTAAACTACGCAGTTCTTCAGAGTCGTCAGCGCAATTTTGAATCAGCAGCAGAGCTACTGAAACAGGGCACGCTGACCCATCCTACTTTTTCACCCTATTGGGAAAATCTCTTCTGGTTGTATGCACTGCATTTAAATCAGTATGAAAATGCCGTATCTGCAGGTGATCATTATTTGAAAATTGCAGAAAAGTCGGATGTCGGAGTCGTTTCAGTGTATGAAGAACTTACCAATATATTCGCTCGATTCCCTGAATTCAAAAGTGATACGTTACTTATAGAGAAAAAAAGAAAACGGAAATTTGAAAAACGATAAGACCATTGGAGGAAGTTGTGGTAACTCATATTGTGATGTGGAAATTTGGTAATGCTCAGGATATGCACGAGGCGAAATCTCGTTTGGAATCAATCGCATCGCTGATTCCACAGATAGTCGCTTTTGAAGTGGGGATCGACTTTAATCGCTCTCCTGCTGCATTTGATCTCGCTCTCTACTCAACCTTCCTGAGTCGCGAAGATCTTGCGGCATACCAAGTTAACCCTGAGCATGTTGCGGTTGCTCAGTACATCGGTTCAGTAGCCACATCGCGTGGAGTCGTTGATTACGAAATGTAATTTATGGTCGTGTGTACGTATACAGAAAGAGGGAGTCCAACTATTGGACTCCCTCTTATGATTAGGGAAGATTGTAAATTCGAGTTTAAGGGGGAGAGCTCTACCTTCACAATCTTCGCCTTGGAACTACATATAATATACACACTGTGAAATTATTCACGCTGTAATAAATGTGAAAAAAATAACTACATTGGTGTTTCATATCACATTTGTAAAGTGGCGAGATGTGCAATATCAGCAAAAATGGAGATGCTGTAATCTGGTGAAATATCTGTTTCGCCATATCCGCTTTTGATTCCGACAGATAGAACACCTGCTGTTTTTGCTGCTGCTATGTCAGGAAGTGAATCACCAATCATAACAGTATTTTTTCTATCAATGGAAAAATATTCAATGGCATACAGTATTCCATCGGGATCGGGTTTTCGTTTTGGTAGTGTATCACCACCAATCACGAGATCGAAGAATTTTGCCAACTCTAACCGTTGAAGTATTGTTTTTGTGGGCAATTCAGGCTTATTCGTTAGAAGGGCTATTCGAATATGAGATTTTGTGCGAAGATATGTTAGATACTCTATAACTCCATCATAGATGATCGTTTGTTCAGAACAGTGGTCATTATAGTGAGGAAGAAAGTAGTTAAACGCTTCGTCTTTACGATGACTCTCTTGAGGCGGGAGAAGTTCTTCGATTAAACGAAGAGCACCATTTCCAATTGCTCGACGGACATCGTCAGTAGTTCGAGCAGGGATATTCATAGTTTCAAATGCGTAGTTTACAGAATGTTTGAGATCTTCGAGAGAATCTATCAATGTACCATCGAGATCAAAAATGAAAAGTTTTTGGTCGTTCATAGCGTAATCCTTTTTTGTTAATCCTAAAAATAGTTGTATGGCACGGCAATATGCCATTGGAACAATCGTTCCATCTGTTCTTTTGTGAAAAAGTGTTCAGAGTGAACACATTGCCTAAAAAATGGTTCTTCACGCTTTCAGGTGGAACGCCGTTTTTATCTTGAGTATGAAAAACTCAAAGTCGCGAAATCCATATGCAATTCGCTTGATCACTTTCAAGGTTTTTGCAGAACTTTTTCAAAGGTTCTACTTTCGATTCTGCTGCAAATGTCATAAGCTCATTCCATGCTTCTTTTGCACTGTGAATACTTGGGGCTTTCCAAATACTTTTGATCAAGTCCTTTGCGATGTATATGGTCGTCAATGGTGCGTTTGCATCAAGTACTTCCTTTAAATGAACCTTCTGATCCTCATTCAGGTTTTCTTTGTTTTTTAGCAGTATCCATTTGGAAGTCTTTACCACCTTTCGAGCCTTTTTGTCATGTTTCAGTTCGTTGGCGGTATCAACTCTCACTCTATCAAGTACATCTCTTCCAAACCGTGCAACGACATGAAAAAGATCATATACCACCTCTGCATTGGGACAGTTTGCATGAACTTCAAGATCAAATGAAGCATTCATATCCATTGCCACCGCTCGAATATTCTTGCAGTATTCTTTAAGATAGTCAGTGAAGAATGGCCGGACATCTTCACGGCTATTGCCAATCCCAACCCACAAAACTCGTCGCGTGTTTGCCTCTGCGACAACAGTAGCATATTTGTGCCCCTTCTGGATTGCGAATTCATCAATCATCAATTCTCGAAGCTGAGATTTATTAACAGGATTGTACTCCAGAATCAGATTCATTCTGTTCTTGTCGATCTCTTTCACGGTATCCCAATGAAGATGGTAATGTGCCGAAACATCTTTTATCGTAACATGTTGAGCAAGTAGCGAGGCCACAAGATGTTCCATGCGAATCGTGTTTCAATGTCCCGGTTTGAGCCACGTAACACGTTCATTTCGGACTCCGCAGGTCGGACATTTAACTCGCCGGATTGGTACATGAATTTCTGAAATACGACCGAATACAGGTGCATCTCTAACTATTCGAGGGCGAGTATCGTGGAAAGATGTTACCGGCTGATTGCAGCAGCTACAGACTGTAACATGATCAGAAGTATGAGCAAGAATGAAGATATGTTTTGTGTTGGCATGATAATCCTTCGTGCAGACATAGCCTTCCCAGAAATCAAATGGTATTTTCGACATGGCAGAGTTCTTTCGTTAAGCATCTTGTTTGGTAGGATATTCAAAATGCTTTTTGCGAAGACTCTGCCGCCTTTCCACTAAATTCCGTGAAGAACCGAAAAAAAGGGCCGCCGATTTTCATCGCAGCCCTTTAAAGCAGATCTCAGTACAAATTCTATCGACTTACAATCCTGTCGCTTCATCAAATCCGAGCATAATATTCAGATTCTGAACCGCCGCTCCCGAAGCGCCTTTGCCGAGATTATCGAGTCGCGCAACGATTGTAACTTGTTCATCGTGACCAAACACAAACAGTTCAAGATAATTTGTATTATTGCACGCCACCGGTGACAAGAACCCCTCTTCGACTGCGGAATCGAGATCAAATGGTTCAACCTTGACAAATTTCTGACCTTCGTAATGAGCCGCCAAAACTTCGCGAACATCGGTTGCGTTCATCTTTTTATCGAACAAACGAGTAAACAGCGGCATTGACACGAGCATTCCCCGTTCGAAATCACCTACTATTGGATAGAACTGCGGCGCGTGATTAATTCCGCAGACGTTCATCATTTCAGGAAGATGCTTATGTTTCAAACCAAACGCATAGGGTCGAGCGGCATATTTTTGCTTTAACTCTACTGGAACTGACGTATAGCTTTCAATCATCCCTTTCCCACCTCCAGAATAGCCGGTTATCGAAGTCGCCGAAAGTGGATAGTCGGTAGAGATAATTCCATTGGCAATGAGCGGATAGATTCCAGCAATGAAGCCTGTGGCGTGGCATCCGGGATTGGAAACGCGTTTTGACTGAGCGATCTGTGACCGATAGGTGGCATGAAGTTCGGGGAACCCATAGTCCCATCCCGGCGCAACACGGTGAGCAGTCGAAGCGTCGATCACTCGTGTGACGGTGCTATCGATCATCGCGACGGCATCTTTAGCCGCTTCATCGGGAAGGCAGAGAATCGTACAATCAACCGAATTGAGAATCTCTTTTTTGCGCGCAGGATCTTTCCGCCGTTCCTCTTCAATTTCTACCAGTTGAATATCATTTCTTTTGAGCAAACGCTCTTTTATTTCAAGGCCGGTAGTTCCAGCTTGACCATCAATAAATACTGTTTTCATAACTATCTCATTTTGTCTTTAATCGTTTATGCTTTGTATGTAAGACTCGCAGGATTGACAGCTCGCTGACGGAGAGCCATATCCATCATCACCATGGCAGCCATGGATTCGACCATGGGAACAGCGCGACCGACAACGCAAGGATCGTGTCGCCCTTTGCCGATCAGTTCCACTTCGTTCCCTTCGTAGTCAGCGGTCATCTGAGCGGTGCCGATTGTGGCGGTCGGTTTGAATGCCACAGTGAAATAGATATTTTCACCGTTGGAGATTCCCCCCTGAATACCACCGGAACGATTCGTTTTTGTTCCGAGCGTATCATCCTTTTTTACAAAGAGATCATTATGAGTACTTCCGGTCATTCGCGAACCTTCAAAACCTGAACCAAACTCGAAACCTTTTACCGCGGGAAGTGAGAGCATCGCCTGAGCGAGCACTGCTTCGAGCTTTTCAAACACTGGCTGACCGAGTCCCACGGGAACATGGCGAATCACACAGGTGATCCGACCACCGATCGAGTCAGCACTTTTGCGGGTATTGTTGATCAGCTCCAGCATCGCTTCCGATGTTTTCTGGTGAGGACAGCGAATCATTGACTCATCAATTGTTTCGCGGGAAATAGTGTTCATGTCTACTGCCGGTGCATCGATTGTTCCCACAGAACTGACCCACGCGACGATCTCCATACCGAACCAAGAACCGAGAACTTTTTCTGCAAGGGCTCCGCCACAGACGCGAGCGATTGCTTCACGGGCCGAGGCTCTTCCACCACCGGAACTGGCTGCGACACCGAATTTCTCTTTGTAGGTGAAATCAGCGTGGGAAGGACGTGGAGCAGGAACCATCTCTGCATAGTCACCCGGTTTCTGATTTGTGTTTTCCACGATCAAGCAGATCGGCGTACCGAGAGTCACACCGCGATCGATTCCAGAGAGAATCCGAACAGCATCAGCTTCATTGCGAGGAGTGGTATACTTGTTCTGACCGGGCCGACGGCGAGTCAGTTGCGGTTGTATATCCAGTTCTGAAAGAGGAATTCCCGCAGGACAACCATCAATAACGGCTCCAACAGCGGGACTGTGCGATTCACCAAAACCGGTGACGGTGTAGAGTTTACCAAAACTATTTCCCACGTGTCGCTCCTTTTGTTTACTTAACTGGTGGGAAAATAGTTTTTTCCCCGCTTTCGTTCAACGACTCCCGCCGATTCTTTGGAAAATCATGTTTTACGCGGATTCGAGGGAATATATGCCAAACGCTGTGGAATTCAAGAAGTATGATCAGCAACGTAAAAAGTATCATCGACAACGGAACGGCAATTCAAGAAATTAAAAAATGGGGTGACACTATTCTTCATTTTGACGCTCCTTCTCACTTGTATTTTCTTCTTGCGCATAACCTATCTTTATTCTATAAGATACCATACAACTAGAACCATTATTTCAAAGGATCGATCCATGAAAAAACGTATCACTCTGCTCGCTGCAGGTATGATCGCCACCGCAGCTATCGCTCATGAAGCTACGGACAATCATTCTCATGATTCTAAAGAAGTGACTCTCGAAGAAGCTGCTCAGCCAAAAGCAGAAACAAAAGTAGCAAAGAGCGATACAAAAAAAGAGACAAAAGCGGCCAAGGCAACTCCTGCAAAAGCAAAAGAAGAGCCTAAAGTTGCGGCAAAAGCAGAGCCAAAACCATTAAAAGTTGATCTGTCAAAAGTTGTTATCTCCACAGAGAAAGACAAATTCAGCTACGCCGCAGGTCTCGACATGGGAAATTCAATCCTTCAATTTAAAGACGCCCTTTCACTTCAGGCATTTTTTGCAGGATTTGAAGCAGTAATCGCAGAACGCACACCAAAAATCACTCCTGAAGAGGGGCGTGTGGCTATCGAATCAACAATCGATGGTTTCCGCAAAAAAGAACAAGCCAAAGCAGATTCGCTCAATATCGCCAATAAAGTTGCCGGCGAAAAATTCCTCGAAGAGAACAAAAAACGTCCCGAAGTAAAAACCACTGCCAGTGGTCTTCAGTATGAAATACTCAAGGATTCAACCGGATTTGAACTGGTTGGCGTGGGCGATTCTCCTGCAGCAGAAGACGAAATCACCGTTCACTATAAAGGTACAACTATCGACGGCAAAGAGTTCGACAGTTCGTACAAACGGGGCGAACCGGCTACATTTGGCGTAAACCGCGTTATTCCAGGCTGGATCGAAGGTCTTCAGCTTATGAAAACCGGCGGTCACTTTAAATTCTATATCCCTTCTAACCTTGCCTACGGCGAACAGGGTGCAGGACGCGATATTCCACCACACTCAGCGCTCATTTTTGAAGTAGAACTTCTCGGTCTTTCAAAAACTGTTACCGCAGAAACGGTGGTGGAACCAACGAAAGTTGCAGAACCAGCTAAACCAGCAACGGCGGCAAAGAAAAAATAAGCATCACCAAAGATGATTTATTTCAATCCCTCGCTTTTGCCAGCGGGGGATTTTTTTTAGCCCGTTTCTGAACATTTCAATCAAATTGGTAGTGATGTATATTCAAATCATTACAAATCTTAAACGTGGAGAATTTCGGGTATGCTCGAAACGGTCAATCCAAAAGCCATTGCGGAATCTATCTTCACCATTGAAATTGAAGAACTGACCAAGGTGAAAGCAAAACTCACCGATGATTTTTCAACACTCTGTACCACAATAGTCAAATCTGCTGGAAAAGTAGTAATCACCGGCGTGGGGAAAAGTGGACTCATCGGACAGAAAATCGCCGCCACACTCGCTTCAACAGGAACCACTGCGATATTCATGCACTCCACCGAAGGTCTTCATGGGGATCTGGGCATGATCACCGGAAATGACGTTGTTATTGCGATTTCCAATTCAGGGAGATCCGATGAAATACTTGCCATTATGCCATCGATCAAGCAGATCGGAGCTGAAATTGCCGTCATGACCGGCGATATCCACTCCCCGCTCGCTGCATATGGATCGTTTATTCTGAACATCGGCGTCGATCGCGAAGCATGTCCAATCAATCT
>JAIFMU010000105.1 GCA_020048285.1 bacterium
AAGAAAAAATTCGAGATGAAGCTCTCAAACAACTTCTTTCGGAAACCTCTCTCCTATCACAGCTCGCGGCACGGGCTATAACTGAATTAAAGGAGATTCCCCTTGTGTACGAAGGATTTCATTTGTCCTGTTACGATGAATCCATAGTGGCGGAACTGATGGATGTGCTATTGAAAATGATCTCTGACACTCAGGAATTGCAATGTTTGAACACCGCGTGTTCAGCTCTCTACACAGAGCTTACTGACACAAGAGATGCATTGGTTACATTTTCAAAGTCGCCAGAACTTTGGGAAGATCACAAGGAAAAGTTCCAAGATCAGTGCAAGAATACAGAACGGATGGCAGCATGACGGGGTACCCCAACCTACTCACTTTTTCGTGTAACATTCATTGGAAGAGCAAGTTACAAAATTATGGGAAATTCGTTTATCTAAAAGATACCGAAGCTTAGTAAGCAAATTCCCCATAGAACGAATGATTTGTTCTATGGGGAATTTGCTTTTTGTGAATCTATTCGAACAGAAAGAATCCCCTCCTCTATTCTGAATTAATCCTCATTAGAAAAGTTAAATAGACCGACCACCTAACGTAGATATTTGATGACTTTCTTTCTCTGGTATACTCAAGAAATTCCCCACGCGGATATGACGAAATTGTTCCTCCACGTGAGACCTTATTTCACTAAAACTGATTGATTCCTCTGTACCAACATGATATGACGAATCCCCGCGAGCATTGGTTAACAGCTTATATCCATCTTTGTACGGGACCAATCGGACGGCATTCGTGTAATCGTTCCGATCACGATATGTATATACACCGGTCTTTGAATTATGTACCCATTTCAAATCTACTGCAGGCATCTCAAGCTCTTTACCTGAAATGAGATCCGGCGCTTGGGTAGAAACAATTGCCATCGCCTTCCCGAGAGGTAGATTGAGCATTGCAATATCATGACGTTCACCATTTTGATATCTATATAGTGCATGACTATGCTCACCTTCAGTCTGAAGGTATAACATTTCAAATCCATATCCTGTATTAACAGGTGTTTGACATATATATGGATTATTGTTTTCAATCTCCATTTGGCTCCATGAGACAGAATGCGGGAGTGCCACCGGTGTCCCATTTCGCAACATTTCAAATTGTTCTTCAACGAGAATTTTGAAATACTCGTGGGGAATAGTATTAGTCGAGCCAACGACAATTTTCTGTCTATTACTATCAGCCACAACAGCCTCGAACATACCTAATTTCGAATTAGGCATCAAATACACACGATTCATTTTGTCGGTTTTCGAACCATAATATTCAATATCGCTGTCAGGTGTACACCCCCAGCATAACTCCTCTACTGTCGGTGTTATAGTGATAGGTTCCAATTTGGGAATTGTACTAGTAGAATCATATGTTGACATTAGTATCTCAAGCTCTGCCAACAGCTCATTAGACGTTTTTCCGGGTTCAACGCCCAAACTATCAATTTTTAATGATTTCGGAGTTAAAATATCGCTTAGATCAGCCAGTGGTCTCCGTGAATCTCTATCAATTCGATCCAAAGTGGACCACTTGAATTGCTCATTTTTGACTTTTTCTTGCAATGATTCTGCATCATCAGTATAGAGTGCAATCTCATGAGTACAACGGGTAATAGCAACATAAAAAGAATTTGAACTCACTTCTCCGGCTTTTGTATCAGCGTGCCATACCAACCGCCCTACGGTAGCACCCTGCGATTTATATTCAGATAAGCAATACGCATGGTCGATGTAATTGTATTCATTGAGATTAAATGTAACAGTTTCTCCAGAGAGATCACACGTTACATCTCCATCATCTGTTATTACCTTGATAATTGCTAATTGCCCGTTGCGAACATCTTTGTCGTTTTTAAGGAATACGATTTTGTCATTTACCCCAAACGGCTTGATATTTTCTTTGTAGGTAGAAAACTCGTCGCGGGACGGATCTACAGATATTCGAACCGGAACTCCCAGTTCATCTTCATAGGGATACTCCACAATGAATCTGTTCGTCGCTTTGTCAATTTCGACGATTACCCCAAGCTCTTTTTCGGGAACTTGTACCTCTTTTTGCATTTGAGCACTGACAAATTTTTGGCCTACCGCATAAGACTCGGCAAAACTCTTTGCCGTTCCTCCCAGGCTATTGCTTTCCAAGACCGGAAACTCCAGCGATCCTTGAACTCTCATCTCGGGAATCTTACTTGTAAGAAGAGAATTTCTTATGTCTTCATTTAAACGAGAACGATCTTTATTGGTTGCAGTAATAATCATGGTGTCAAAAAGTTTATCTGGATTATTTTTGATTTGCAACGCAGTATTGGTCAAATAATCATCTACAACTAATTGCAATCGTTCGTCTCGATCTGATTTTTCAGAAATAACATTTCCGTGGACCGTTTCATAGAGAACGATCTCCCGAGAAAGTTCAGCCGGTGTAAAATGGTAGTCCACATATTTATTTGATGGTTCATCGTAGATCCCCAGAGAAACTGTGCCGTCTTCATTTACCGCAGTAACCTTTGCCGATGATCCGGCATCTGCAAGATTATCAAGCCCATTTCTGAAATAGACTAACTGCCCTGCCTGGTAGCTGTTAATATCCCCGAGACCTTCTGTGATCTCTTTTCTTCCTCGCATCATGTCAAAAGCGAAATCCATATCTTTCATGGAAATCGCCTTCACAATCTCTTTGGTTTGATCGGTTTTTTGCCGGAACACATCAGGCATTATAACCGTATCAATCCCTGCTTTGTCTTGTAATTCAACGAACATCCGTCCCGCTTCAATAGAAGCAAACTGCTTTCTGTCTCCCACGAAAACTACTTTGGCTTCAGCTCGACGGGCTGCTTCCATGACTTTTAAATACTTTGCCGATCCAGCCATACCAGATTCATCGATTACCCATACTTCTTTTCCCTTCACCGGCGAAGTCAGGCACTTTTTCATATTTCGATCATGCTTCATCATTTTGGCTTCAATTTGATAATCCTGCATCTTTTCCACTTCTTCAATAGTTAAATGGAACCTTTTCAATAGATTCTCATTCCCTCCTTTTAGTAGTGGAATCAACCTATCAGTCTCAGTTCTAACCGTGCTATATTCTTCAAAAGTAACTGGAGATTTTAAGGCTCCATCGATTAAGAATTTATCGATAGTTTGGCATCCTTTAATCTTCGCCGAGTTGGAAAGTTCCACTGAGGCTTTGCCAGTTGGTGCATACCCACGAACAATGTATCCGTCTGCTTCAAGCATTTCACGAGCATAGTTCATCGAGAACGATTTTCCCGTTCCCGCATCTCCCTGGATAACAGAAAACTGATCCCCTGTAGCTGCAATCAATTCAATTGCAGCTTTCTGTCCTGGCGTAAAGCCATAGCCAGTTTCAGATAAAAACGCTTTGAGCATGACCTGTTTTTCCGGTGTCACGGCAAACACAATTTCTTTGAACTCTTCAGATCGGGACTCCTTAAGTGCCGATTCGATTTTCACTATTTCATCTTCGCGAAAGACTCGTTTGTATTCTCCAGATTTATAAAACGCCATCGATTGAAATGAAGACAGAAGTTTTTCCGGTGAATTATAGAATGCGGATTTCAACTTTAAGCCCAAGTCCGCTGACTCTATGAAATCGAGAGCAGCTTGTTTATCGACTTTTATTGTGGAGCTGTTTTTACCGGATTTGCAATGAGAAATGACGGTCTCTTCGATATTGATCATTGTATTTGTGGTGTAAATATCAGGTCGTTTTTGCATCAAAACAATATTGCCCATTTTGATTTTTGAATCGAAACAGGCGTAAATATCCTTAACTTTAAAATCTCCTAAACCGAGTTTCAAAGCGTGTGATATTAAATCTTCTTTTGTAAATCCCGATTGCATATCGGTAAGATCCCGCGTCGCAAGATCGATCACTTCACTGGCAGATTTGAAAAGTGGAGCCCTAATTTCTCCACTCATTTTCAGTGCATTTTTGGCAATTGTTTTGAGATCAGTACCGAGATCCTCAAGCTGTTCGTCGACATAATATCGAACATCGTCCCATGTAAGATCCTTCGTTTTTTTTGCTCGGCTCTGGAGGTTTGCTTCGGTTGCAAGTTGTGTGTCAGAGAATCCCGCATATACTTTTTCTGTAGAATTTTTGAGTTTCATTACAATAGATTCAACGTCAGAATCAGTTGGGATTGCAAATTTTTTCGCCGAATTAAATCGCTCAATTGCCCACGATTTTAATTTGTCATCATCAACATCTTTATAAGACAAAACCCTCAATTCGGCAACTTTTTTGTCGATCTCATCCGACCGTTTAGAGAACTGATCGATCACTTTTTTTTCAACTCCGGCAAGTTCAAACAAACCCTGTTTTCTGTCAGTCACTTCGATTTCGTATCCAATATTATTCAGTTTTTCAGAAAGAGAATTACGGAAAAATTGTCCCGCATTCTTCGCAAATCCTTTTTTATAAAACTCGCCATTGAGCGTTTTGCACTCACCTTTTTCTGCATCATTTGTCATATTCATAATGACACAATGAGCGTGCAATTGTGGATCAACTGCACGAGATGTTTTATGGTTAAACTGCGCCCACAAAAGATTTCCGGTCGCTATTTCCTCAATTACTGGCATGCTATTTTCAAAATGTTTCGTCCGAGTTTTCGCGAAATTCGTTTCGATGTGCTTCATCGATTCATCAACAGCTTCATTAAATGCCTGTTCGATTCGAGGATCTTCGAGGTACAACAATGATACAGATTTTGGCGCTGAAAATGTCAAATCGTATCCAACGCGATGCCCAGATTTCAAAACGGTGTATGTTCCGTCGGTGGAAACTACCGCCTTTGCTCCTGCCGATGCAACGATTTTTTCGCCGGTGACGTGTTGAAATCCGTTCAGATATTTTTCAAATTCTTTGCCAACTTCAGCGCCATTTTCCAGTCCAAATGCTTCCGAAAGCTTCCCTTTCCAAACACCATTATTCTCAAAATAGTAGTTCCCACGATTGAAATAATTCATCGCGGCATCCGCGTTTTCGGGTATGCTACA
>JAIFMU010000142.1 GCA_020048285.1 bacterium
ATCGGTAGTCGCAGGATTTCTGTTGTATATTTCTACTATTAACGATTGATAGAAGCGGTAATAATGGAAAACAAGCCGATAGGAACAGATCAACTGGACACAGCGCTGACCCTTTTAAGTGAACTTCTTGAGTTCCATGGAAGTGATCCGATCGAATTAGTTGTTTGCGGTGGATCAGCGCTAATCGCACTTAATCTCGTACCGCGAACCACCCGCGATGTGGATGTGCTTGCACTTCGATCAAATTCTCAGCTCATAGCCCCCGTTCCACTCCCGGATTTACTGGTGAAAACCGCAGAAGAAGTGCGGAAGGCATTATCACTCCCGATTGACTGGTTTAACAATGGCCCTTCTTCTAATGAAGGTGGACTGTTTCAGATGGGACTCCCCGAAGGGCTCGAAGATCGTTTAACAACAAAACGGTATGGCTCCGTACTCTCTGTTTCCTTTATCGGAAGAGTAGATCAAATCTATTTCAAGCTCTGGGCTGCCGTCGATCGCGGAGGCTACCATATCGACGATCTTCTCAAACTCAATCCAACTGAAGATGAACTGATTTCCGCTGCGTTCTGGACAATGGAAAAGGATGTTTCCGAAGGATATCGAATGGTTCTAAAAGAACTTCTTACTCATCTGGGGTTTGAAAATGCCGTACATCGACTTTCTTAAAAACCACCGAACATTTCAGCTCGAATTCCTCTGGAACCAATGGGCACCACTGGGTATTTCAGGATACGGAACGCCAACCTCCGCGATTGCTGATCCCGATGCACTGCTTCTCTATTCACTTATTGTATCTCGTTTCGATGCAAGACTCTATGATGAAATTATTGAATGGACAATCCTTCACCGTGAACTGCTTTCGATTCCACGACTGCGCTCTCTTTTGACGATTATTCCCGCGCACAGAGAACTTGGTGCATTGGCAGAACTGCAAGTTGAAAAGGATCGATTTTCTAAATGGAAACCCCTGATTGCACCGGCATCAGATTCTGCTCCGGAACCGCTTTTCACCTCGATTAAAGGGGATGCACTTCCGATTACAGGAGAACCGGATCTACGCTTTTTACGCGCCGGTCTTCTGAGAAATAGATGGGATAGCCGAAATCATGCACAGCAGTTTAATCCAGAAACAGGATCTGCATTGATTCTCAAACTCCGTGCATTACTGGGTGTTACTGCGCGAGCGGAAATTGTTGCTTCGCTTATTGGCGGTGAAGAAAAACATCCTGCACTGATCGCAAAAGAGAATGGCTATGCGCAAAGCACTGTTCAGGGGGCGATTGTTCAGATGGCTCAGTCGGGATTTCTTTTTGCCCGCATGCAGGGAAAAGTGAAAATGTATCAGCTCAATCCATCGTTTGCCGAAGCGATTACGGAAAGCGTTATATCTCATTTAGTCCCATGGATACTCCTGTTTGACCTGTCGCTTCACATTTCAACGCTGTTTGAAAAAGCCACCAAAATCAATCCCGGTGAAACGGCTTTTCTTGCGTTGTTTCGTACAATCGTGGATTCGTTTGAAAACCGACTTCTCGATGCTGGAGTAGATCGCGAACTTCTAAAGATCAAAACCTTGGATGAGTGCGCTGACTTTCTGCCGAACCTCTATCGTCGGTTGCTCGGCTAATGGCTCGCAAGTCGATACTGACCGCCACGGAACGGGAAAGTCTGATTCCTCTGCCGGAATCGGTGGAGATTTGTAACCAGCTCTACGAATTTTCCCGCGAAGATCGCAATCTGATCTTTCCAAAACGAACCGATCCCAATCGCCTCGGATTTGCCGTACATCTCTGTCTGCTTCGCTATCCGGGAACGGAATTTTGCGATGGGTTTTCCGCTCAAACACCGATCGTTCGATGGGTGGCACATGAGCTAAACATACTTCCGCGAAACTGGAACAGCTACGCCGATCGCGAAGAAACCAGACGCGAACATCTTCGCGAACTTCGGGAGTATCTGGGTCTAAAAAGTTATGGTGCAAGTGAATCAGAACTGCTGCGAACTGCTCTGACAGAACGAGCTATGCAGTGCGATTCCGGTGCTCTTTTGGCAGAATATGCCATGGAGTTTCTCTTTCAGAATCAGATAGTGGTTCCTTCGGTTGCAACCATCGAAGAGCTTTGTGCAACCGCTCTCACCGAAGCGGATCGGCGAATATTTGAACTTCTCACCGAGTCGCTGACCGATCGTCAGAAAGAGTTGATGGATCGTCTGTTACAACGAGCGATGAATCAGTTTCATACGGGCTTAACAAAAATCCGCACCCCGATCACAAAGAGCCGAGTTTCTGACATTAACCGGCAAATTGAACGGCTTCAGAAGATCAGATCTTTTGAAATCCCAACCAATATCGCCGTGAAAATTCACCGAAATCGTCTGCGAAAGATCGCTCGTGAAACCAATCGAATTGATCCAAATCACCTCGGAAAACTCGATCCTATTCGTCGGTATGGAATGATCACCGCACTTCTTCTGGATCTTCAGGAATCCGTTACCGATGAACTACTTGAACAACACGACAAGATCATGGGACGGTTCTTTTCACGCACCGAAAACCGATTCAAAAACGATCTGTTCACCAATTCAAAGCAACTCATAAAAGCGGCACAACTGGGGATGAAACTGGTTAAAACATTGTGGGAAGCAAAGAGCAATAATCTCAGCCTGTCCGATGCCATCGCAGAGGCTGTTTCGTGGGATGAAATTGAGAAAACCGCCAAAGACTCCACGGTGGAGGATTTTACCGAGAGTGCGGTAAAACTGATGAATGAGAAGTACAAAACCCTGCGTAAATATGCGCCAAAACTTCTTGAAACACTAACTCTTACGGGGCCTTCCTGCTCTGATTCTCTCTTGGATGCACTGAACCGTCTTCGTGAAATTAATCGATCTGGAAAACGAATACTTCCCGCCGATATGCCCACCAAAGGATTGCAGGATTCGTGGGAAAAGTATGTCATTACGAAAGATGGATTAGATCGACGCTACTATGAACTCTGGCTCTTTTCGGAATTTCGCGATGCGGTAAAGCGCGGCGATCTCTGGGTTGAAGGTTCCCGTCAGTTTAAATCTCCCGATTCCTTTTTTGTTTCAATGCCTCATTTTATCAAAATGCGTGACAGCGGGACACTTCCTGTGGCAGTAAAAACGGACTTCCGTGAATTTCTGGCCGAACGAATTTCCCTCTTGAAAGATGCACTGAGCGATCTTGACCGAAAAGCGGGAAACGGGGAACTTGATTTGGTGAAACTCACCGCGGAAGATATGACGATCTCGCCTTTGGAAAGCAGTGTTCCCGAAGAGGCAAAGGATTTTGTTCGCGACATCGCTCAAAGAATGCGACGAATAAAGATCACCGAACTACTTCAGGAAGTGGATGATACGACCCATTTCACACAAATGTTTACCCACCTGAAAAATGATCGCCCCTATGAGAATCGCGATGAACTGCTCACGGTAATCCTCGCCGATGGAATCAACCTTGGCCTTCAGAAAATGGCCGATGCCTGTCCGGGTATGAACTACGATAAACTCTCCCGCATTCAAACCTGGCATGTTTCAGATGAAACCTATCGAGCTGCCATTGCTCATATTGTGAACCATCAGCTGACATCGCCAATTGCGCAAATCTGGGGCGATGGAAGCACTTCATCGTCGGATGGTCAACAGTTTCGTTCCGGTCATGCCGGAGTTGGAATGGGAACGGTTAATCTGAAATATGGAACCGGGCCGGGAAGAATGATATACACCCACATATCTGACCAGTACACGCCATTTTATGTGAATCTGATCAATGTGGGAGTGCGCGATTCAACCTATGTGCTCGATGGACTGCTCTACCACGAAACGGACATGGAAATCAAGGAGCATTACACTGATACCAATGGATTTACCGACCATGTGTTTGCCCTCATGAGCTTGTTGGGATTTCGGTTTGCGCCAAGAATTCGGGATATAAAAGATCGAAAACTGCTCCTTCCTGAAAAGGGAATGGATCTGCCGAATCTTGACTTGATTAGTGGTTCCACAATTGACTTTGCACTGATTGAAGAAAACTGGGATGAGATTCTGCGACTTGCTACTTCGATTCGTGAAGGTACTGTTACAGCATCACTTATGATGCGAAAACTCGCGGGTTATCCACGACAGAACACGCTCGCTGTAGCCCTTCGAGAGTTGGGAAGAATCGAACGAACACTGTTCATGTGTGACTGGCTTCGGGATCCAGCTCTTCGCAAGCGAACCCATGCGGGACTCAACAAAGGCGAAGCGAGAAATGCTCTTGGGCGGGCGGTTCGAATCTATCGACAAGGGGAATTTCGGGAACGGTCATTTGAACAGCAGTTCTTTCGAGCCAGCGGATTGACCCTAGTCACGGATGCGATAATCCATTGGAACACCCTTGAACTGGAACGAATTGTGAACGAGATGCGGAGTGAAAAGGATCTCACTGCGGAAAATGAACATCTCCTTCAGCATGTTTCGCCCTTAGGCTGGAATCACATCGGTCTGACCGGTGATTATATCTGGAAAAAACCAATTGGGCTTGAGTGAAATTCCCTTAGCGTGTGTTTTGCTCCGTTTTCTGAATGTCGCATTTTTTGATATTGATATTAAATGAGATAGATTATTGACAAGATGCAATTATGCCTGTTTTTTCTCGTTTCTTGCCTCAAAAACGGAAAATTCTACCCGGATTTTGGAGGCTTAGCGTGTGTTTTGCTCCGTTTTCTGAATGTCGGTTAAAATGATATTGATAATTATAGCGTTAGGCTGATTTACTTCGATTTTTATGTTGACAGAAACTAGCTCGTACTATTACCCACCCTATTCTGACACATTCGAGGCATGACCCAATTTTGAGATGTATTTGCAATAATTTCAATAGGATAGGCACTGTTTCCGAAGGCTTAGCGTGTGTTTTGCTCCGTTTTCTGCGGTGAGGCGATATTGCCCGGTGTCCTTTTTCTTTGGAACGTATGATTTCGGTTACGCCAGAAGGAAAGGTTTTGTATCGAGCCGGAAAGGGGAAGTGCTA
>JAIFMU010000015.1 GCA_020048285.1 bacterium
AAAATTGCAGTTACAGCAATTTTGAATAGGGATTATCGTTTACTGTCTGTTGATCAAATTCGAAAATGCAATTTTTAGAGGTTCCCTTTACAATTGTCCCACATCCCACTGTTGACGAGGAGTGTTTCAGTGTACTTTCTGTTTAATCCGATGTTTTTAATGGTTATAATGGCGAATGCTATTCGCCTCAACGGCAAGAATTATTGAAAATCATACATCCTGGACAATCTCATTGGGTCTGACCTACAGAAATGGCATTATTCGTTAGACTCATTGTCTAAAAACACACCATACGCTTTTATTTATAATGCTTTACAAGGTTATTTTTCAGGAGAAATATCTTTTTCTCCTAGGGTCTTTTCTTTTTCTACTGGAGCAAAATCTTTTTCTGCTAGAGACGGGACTAATTCCTACGGGAGGAATATCTTTTTCAGCTAGAGACGGGACTAATTCCTACGGGGGGAATATCTTTTTCTGCGGGACAAATATCATTTTCTACTGCTTCGCGGGGTAATGCAGAGTGTTTAAACATTGAACCTATTGCTCCGGTGTGAAACAAATGTACATTTTTGATCCCTGAGCCTGTCAAAGGGAAACGGTTCGACAAGCTCACCGACCGGAATTGGCAGGACATTTAATTCACACCACATCCATAGTATAGAGGCTCGGTTGCTTTTGAGCGTGACGGTTCCGGTTGAACCTCACCTCGGTGTCTGCCCGGGCTCACTTCATTTGGTGTGGAATACAGCACTCACTTCGCGCCCCTTCTGCTACCGTAAGTGAGATAGAAAACTTGTTTTCCCAGTCATTGGTATCCTTTAGTACACGCGAACACGCCCGCCAATGGTATTTCACTCATCCGCCGCAAAGGGTGTTTTCCATCCTCATTGGCACTATTACTGACGCATTTGCAATGAAAAAACGTGGGGGTTCTCAGCATTTCCTCGACATTGGAACAAGCTCCACTCTTCGGGAAATAATCCTCTTTGCAGTGTAAAAAACAGAAGCTCTGTTGACCGGTTGATCAACGACATTAGTGCTCAATGTGATCATTTATGAGATAATACTCAATCATCCGAGTATGTTTGAATCAAACAATAACTATTTCCAAAGGAATTGACAGTGAAAAAAGAATTTTTAGCACTCTGTCTCGCCGGATCAGCTCTGTTCGCCAAAGATCTTTTCACCGCCAACTTCGATTCCGAACCAATGGGAACCTACACCAAAGCACAACTATCTTCTGCGTGGAACAAACCGACGTGGAACGATGGCGTCGATGAGGGGCGCTGTGTGATCACCGATTCAGCCTTTTCCGGCAAGGCCCTCGCCGTTCGCTATCACGCGAAAAGCGTGGGAACAGCCGACGGCGGCGCTCAGTGGAAATGCCCGCTCAACGCAACATACGACTCTGCTTACGCAGAGTATAAAATCATGTTTCCCAAAGGATTTCTATTTGCAAAAGGAGGAAAACTTCCCGGACTCGGCGGAGGAACGGCCAATACCGGCGGAAACATTCCCACGGGAACTGACGGGTTCACCGCGCGACTCATGTGGCGAAGTGGCAGTTCTGGTGCAAACAGCGATCACGGTTATGTGGTGAACTATCTCTACCACGTGGGTCAACCTTCGACCTACGGCGATGACCGCTGGTGGCTCGAAACGCCTCGAAGTAACGGCATCATCCCCGCGGCAAATTGGGCACCCGAAGGCGTTTGCTATTTTGAACCGGGAAAATGGCATACCGTAAAAACGTTTGTAAAAATGAACACCCCAGGTCTGCTCGACGGTCAGGTTAAATCGTGGTTCAATGGCAAATTGGTACTTGTGGCTGATTCGGTAGAGTTTCGTCGCCCCGGAGCGACATTCGGCATCGATCTGTTCTATTTTTCCACCTTTTTCGGAGGAAGTGATTCCACCTGGGCAACTCCGGTAGAACAGAGTATCTATTTCGACGAGTTCCGCATTTTCACCGAAGATCCAACCGCTCCGGTAGCAGTTCGCACCAAAGCGCAATCCCCTGTTTCAGCAATTGCAACCGGATCAGAACTGCGGTTCAGTGCGGCATTTGAACTGGGAGAAAGGACTCGTATTTCCACAATTTCTGGCAAACTCATATCTCATCGCCAAAGCCTCAGCACAGTGACATTTGATCAACCACTCCCGCCGGGAGTCTATTTCTGGACTCGGGCGAACAGTTCCGGTTCATTTGCGATTCGCTAAATCGTTTTGACTACAAATAGTTCCTTCTCGACCCAAGAGTGGTGCAATCGGTCGAAACGACAACGCAATTACACGAAAGAAATGCGTTGTTTCATTTTATCAATTAATCATTTGGCTATGTTGTAGCTATTGGTGGAGGGTCTAAAGCAGTGTCGGGAATTGATTTGATTTCGTCGCCGTTAGAACAGTGCTGTTCTGGTCGGTGAAATAGAATCCCTTGTTTGACCGAAGCGAGTTAGGGATTCTTCACCAGACCAAGAACGAAAGCACTGTTCTGGTGACAAAAAGCCTTTTGGTCACTTTGGGGCTTCGGCCAAAGTGACCCACCGGAGGCATCGTGCCATGAAAATATCCGTGTTGTTTTCAACGCACTTTCCGAGAATTAATGGGTATTGCACCATTTACTTCGACATCGCCAATCATTTAAACACTTTTCTTTACTCGGCGGATCAATTTCTCATCACCTATGAACATTTTCTCTAATAGACTGATTTGATAGAATCTATTTTCTAAATAACAGTTTAAAGGAGAAACTATGACTCGCCAGCGCTTGCTAAAATGGATAATTCTCACCGTTGTCATGGGATTGGTCTATACCAATATTGAACTCTTTTTCCGCGCCATTGGCCAAGATCTCGTGGGCTATGATTTAGTGAAAAACGATCAACTAAAACCGTGGTCACTGGCTGGTTGGACATCGCTCTGGATGATTCCTATCGGAGGATTTGCATCCTACTTAGTGGGAATGCTCAACGAAATTCCGCAAACCCGCAATTGGAAAATCTGGCAAGTAAGTGCCGTGGGAGTCGTTCTTGTTTTTACCGTTGAACTCGTCAGCGGCCTGTTTTGTAACACCCTGTTGCACATGGGAATTTGGCACTACACGCGATTTGATATTCTCGGTCAGATTTGTCTGCTCTACATCTTTCCGTGGACCGCACTGATACCTTTCACGCTGTGGCTCGATGACCTCCTGCGATTTTATATGTTCGGTGAACAACGCCCCGCTCCTTTTTGGAGGTACTATCACTTTTTAAAACCGGTTCCGCGCGATGATGAATTCATTCACGGTGAATACCGGTGAACGGGGCTTTTCGCACAGATTCGTTTTACACAACTCATTCATAAACTCGCGACCGAAACTCATTTTTCAATGAAACTCTCTGTCACAAAAAAGAATTCCTGCGGAGGAAGACTCATTTTTGTACATTACATGCATCGAAACAACTTAGAGGAGTTACCCTATGTCGGCAAAACGACTTTTCAGCGCAATTTGTATCCTTGGAACCGCGGCATTCGCTGTAGATGATGCCCCAATATCCTGCAAAGTAACCAGCTATTGGGTATTTAACGCCGATGAAGAAGAGATCAATCTCTGGTCAACCATGGTTCCCATGAAGGACCTCGGCGGGAAAACTATCGCCTCAGTCCCCAAAGATGTGGCAGAACGCATCTCAATGGAAGGAACAGGATTTCTTCCCACCAGTCCACAATTTGTCGAACCGGACTCACTGGGAGGCGCACTCTTGAATCTCGCCAATGATGCGGGTTGGCCCGATTCGCGATTCATGAAACTCAATAAATCAAAGTATCCTTGGGGACTTTCAGGAAGAACTGATGCGCTCGTACCGTGGTGGACTGTTGCCGTCGATCCATCTCGCTTTCCCTTGGGATCAAAAATCTACGTTCCCGCATTCGATGGATTTGAACTTCCGGAGTGGATGCCCAACAAAGAAGGAAAACTCGTTCACGATGGATTTTTCTACTGCGGAGATATTTCATGGTCCTTCGAAGGTGACCATATCGATGTGTTTACCGGCGACTACGGTAGCTACACCATGGTCGAAGAGTTTCTTGCTGGGCAATCGGAAGTGCTTGTATACAACAAAGGAAATATCGATCCGGTCTACACGCCGAAAACAAATCATCTCCTGGATCAAAAAATTGAAGCCGAAGATTACGCACTGGTGGGCAACGTCGATCTCACCCCGGGAAGTTCGACACAACTCTATCGCAATGACGATGTGGATGTTTTCTACTCATCAGACTCGGACAACGGTTTTATGGTAGGCTATATCGAAAAAGGTGAAAAACTGAGCTATACGTTCACCACAACAAAACCTGTTCAGATTAACCCGCAATTTCGCGTTGCCACCAACAAAACAGGAACAGCTATTACCCTTCAGCTGGATAACAACAGTGCACTTGCACCATTTGAACTTCCATTTACTGGTGGTTGGGATCAGTGGACCACCACATCAGCTCCGTCTATTGATATTCCCACAGCAGGAAAACATACGTTATCAATCACCTTTAACAGCTCCGATTTCAATTTCAACTGGCTGATGCTTAACTCGACCGGAACGGCAATTGAAACCCCAACGAAAATCTCAAAGTCATTGGGAACCGTGACACTTCAGGAGCAGATGCTATCTGTTTCGGCAAGTCAGCCCATTGCGGCCATTGCAGTCTACGATTTCCATGGTCGCGTAGTGGAACAGGTTAGTTCAAAACTTGATCAGGAACAGGCTATTTCTCTAAGCAATCTCGCTCGTGGAACCTACATTGTTCGCGTGCAGCTTCAGTCCGGCGCATCCTTTGCCAAGGAAATTCTTCTCCGGTAAGTTCTCATTGATCTTCATATCTCAAATCGGCCTTTTCTCGTTTGAGGAAAGGCCGATTTTTTACATAAAAAAACCTCCCCCGATTTCCCGGAAGAGGCAGAAGTATCACTCCGATCGCAATGATCGATTATTCAAGCTCGATCTGTTCATCATTGCTGATCAAGTGAAACACATTGTACCC
>JAIFMU010000150.1 GCA_020048285.1 bacterium
GAAAATTGCAGTTACAGCAATTTTGAATAGGGATTATCGTTTACTGTCTGTTGATCAAATTCGAAAATGCAATTTTTAGAGGTTCCCATAAGAGAAAACGAGCAGATCATAGTACGAGGAAAAACCGATGCAAACTGAGATATTGCAGATGACGCGCGAGTGCTTTTCACCGGCGATTCTGGAACAGCAGATCTATCCTGATTTGGATCACTCATACTACTGGAGCTGTGACTGGTCGCCGGAGTTCTACTTCGAAGCGGCCTATGCGGGATGCATTTCGATCACCCATAAATACAACGAATTGCGTTATCTCTTACTTCCTGAAATTCAAACGGAGTACGCCGTTCTTGATTGGCACAACCTTCATATTTCACGCAAGGTCGAACGGCTGATTCGAACTTCCCGCTATACCCTGAAAATCACCGACTCTATCCGCGAAGTTCAGCAGAAAATTGCCGATCAGTATGGCGATTCAAACTGGTTCACCGAACAATATGCGGAAACGCTCGTTCAAACGAGCGCGTTACAGGTCGACACTCGCTACACTCCCTGCGCGATTCTTCTGATGGACAGTGACACCATCGTCGGAGGTGAAATCGGCTATTTCCTTGGGAAAACCTACACGTCCCTATCGGGATTCTCTTCCAAAGAGAAACAGTACAGAAACTGCGGAACCCTTCAGCTGGCAGCACTGGCCCGATTGCTGGAGTCGCTTGGCTGTTCGTTCTGGAATCTTGGCCATCCGCATCTGGAGTACAAGATCAAACTGGGTGCCGCCGTCCTTTCGCGAAAGGATTTTTTAGATCGCTGGATTCCTGCTCGAAATTCGATGAATGAGAAATCGGTCTGGGGAACCTACGATATTGGTGCCCTTTTCAGTCACTCCCAAAACAGCAATGACGATTCCCCGCAAGCCGGTTTGGCCACCGCTCACTGAACCGTTCAATTCTGCATAGATTCTTTGCAAAGATGACCTCAATAGACCCGCATTGTTTTCACATAGATCCTCTAATACACTACTATTCCCTATTGTAAACAGATCTAAAACGATTGAAATAGTAATAAACACCGTTTCTCTTCATCTGCCGTAATTTAGTTTTATTCTAACTTATTTACAACGGCACAACGCCGCATCTTAAACCAAAAGAGGAGTTTGTATGACACCTGCTGAAGAACAGGCGCTCACGGCGCTGAAACCCACGCTTGTATCCCTTGATCCCAAAACGGTGGCGTATCCCGATATGCCCACACCGACCTTTGTGATCGAAACACACGCGCTCACGGAAACATGGCTCAAGCACACCGCCCGCTATGTTTCCCGCGGAATTGACACGGCGATTCTGGCGAACAAGCTGGAAAACGGCGTTCGTGCCTTTGCGGCTGCGGACTATCTGTATCACAAAGCAGCTTCGAAAGAGGGTGAGGCAAAAGGGATTTGGGATCAGAACGAAGATCCGGCGCGGGATCTTTTGGCCGAAGCGCTTAGTTGTCTCGACTATATTCTTCCGGCGAATTGCGATGCGCGCCGTGAAATGGATTCGATTCTTGAAGGAACGGGCAACGCGGATATGATCATGGATTTGGGAAGAACCGCCGCACTCTGTCGTGAATTCGCATCGCCGCTGACAAAGGCTGCGTTCACCGAGACCATGACCGAACAACTTCAGGCGTTCTACGTGACACTCACCGAAGCATACGGAATCTATAGTTCTGATAAAAAAGATGTTACTCCGGAACTGGATCTCCGCAACCGAGCGTTCACCTACTGTAAAAGCATCGAAACGGAAATGAAAAAAGCGGCGAAAATGGTGTTCCGCAAGGAACCGGAGATTCTTGCTCAGTATCGGAGTGAATACCAACATGGGAAATATCTTCGCTATCGAGTCTCTCAGGCAGAAAAGAAAGCGAAAGAACTAACTACCGAAACGAAAGAGTAGTTTCGTTGATTTAGGAAGGACTTCGCGCGAGTCCTTCTTCTAACGGACGGTGAAATTCTCTAACGGATAGCGAAATTCTCTAACGGACGGTGAAATTCCCTACGAAAATCCCTAACGGACGGCGAAAATCCCTAACGGACGGCGAAAATCCCTAACGGACGGCGAAAATCCCTAACGGACGTTTTTGAGGATACTTGTGTTTGATTTTCCGGCGGATTTCGAAAGAGGTCCGCCGGAATTATTAAAGAAGAGATACCCGATTTAGGGTGAGTAGTGCGCGAAACAACAGGTTTTGGCGCAAAAAGATGTAGTTTAGGGTGCGTAGTGTGATCGCACTACGGAGTTGTTAGGTACTGGAAGGAACGAGTATGGATTCATATCAAAAACTAAGGCCGTGGACTGATATAGAACGGTGTAATTGTGAAAATGTACACGGGCTTTTCTTGATCGACTTACTTACGAGCAACCCCATCAATTGCTCTAATTGTCGTTGTGAAGTTGATCCAGAACAATTAGAATTAACTTCTGATGAGACGGAAAAAATAGCACGATGGTATTCTGCTGAAAGTGCACTCTACAAATTGTGGCTGGACTCAGGAGAATATGAAACTTATGCTAAAACTTGCCTCATTGATCCGTTAGGACAAGTCAATATTGATGGGCGTGCAATAGCCAAAGAGCTTTCCAAAAGAATTCCGACTCAACTTTGGCTATTTCATGACACTGATGATGGAGAACCTGAAAATTGTCCAATCTGCAATGAGCCATTAAATCTTGATGTTAAATGGGGAACCGGGGAATGTAGAGAGTGTTATATACATATTTGATGTTGATCTAACCCTAAATGGTTGGTGATGATTGATTCGCTTAGGCTCGCCACCCACCACCAAAATGTTATATATAGAGATGAAAAATATTGAAATAGGATAATGATTTGAATTTATCTACGAGACAATCAATTTTTCTTAAACTGAGTTTATTCTTTCTATTTATTTCATTCACAATAATCTCAATTTTTTTGCGACCTGTTTTTTGGAATGTACTTGATTTGATTCCACCTGGTTCTCCCATATGGGGGGTACCAATCGCATTATTTGCTCAACCACTAATTCCAATTATATTGGGTGCATTAATGTTTTACAGATGTACTGAAAACATAAAGCAATTACTTGTTGAGGAACTCTTACTTGAACCAAACATTAATATTTTTTCATTCACATTATTAAATCATAAAAGAAAATTGATTGTCTCTCGCATAGTTGGTTTTATCGGTGTCTTTGTATTGACTGTGGTTTTTGGCAGTGCTTTTAGTTTGTTTTCAGATGCTATCTATAAAGCAAAAATTAGTTACGGTACGGCTCGAATAACAAAGGAGTTTTATCAGAATGGTATTCATTATTCTGAGTTAACTGATTCTCTTGCAAAAGACGCCTCAATAAAAACGATATTTGAAAATTTTGATATTACTGAACTACAAAGTGATTCAGGTTCAGCACTCTATTTTAAACCCGTTGAAAATGCTAATGCTCATTACGGGATCTGCATTGATGACGATGGGAATATTCACTCTTATATTAGAGATGATATATCGACTTTTCAAGAGTGTTTGGAATCTCGAGTTTCTGGAACTATAGATTCTGCACTTTCAGATAATTGATTGCAAAAATTCAGGTGATGACGCTGTCATAACCTGCGTGTTTCCCTGACGTCGCTTCGCTCTTACAAGGCACGCAAATGTTAAAGGAGATGCCCAACCGCAATACGTCCAATCCGCCCACGCCGGGGCGGATCTACAGGAACGGAGTCAAAACACATCTGTTCCTGTAGGTCAGACCCGATGTGGTCTGACGGGATAAACGGAGAACCTTCATTCCGACGAACGTCGGAGTATCGGGGAATTCACCAATTTTTAAGGAAGATAAAAATGTAAGTGAGGAGTTCAATTGAACGTTTCTGTAATCAAAAGCATGATTTTACTGGCTTCACGGGAAGCCCTTGAGTAAGGACGTAGAGCAACTTGATCAGTTGCTCTACGCATATTGGAAAATCAGAGAGGTTTTAACACTCCCCCTGATTTTGTCACACCAAAAAGAAACGATCGATTTGTTGACAATTCGAGAATGGGATCGCTTTGAAACTGTTCCACTGGTTTACCACCCTCGGCAAATCGATAGATTCCGCCCGATTTAACTGCACACCAAATGCCACCGGAAGAGTCTTGAGCTATCCGAGAAAAAGCAACTCCTTCGTAGTGGGTATTCCAAGTTCCTTCGGATAATGATTTTAACGAACTGGAAGTGGCGATCCACAGTGTTCCTGCGCTGTAGTGAATGTCATTGATCATCAACGATCGAGCGCCAACGAATGACGTGTCAATTGTCAGAGTGTCACCCTTGATCCAGCGAACCACTCCACGAAGATTTGTTCCCATGTAGAGCGAACTATCGCTGTCTGCGGTAAAACTGGTGATGCTGTAGGATTGCGAAGGGAGTTGTGCTCCTTCGAGACCGGTGGAGTCGAAGCCTCGAAAGAGTGAAACTCCCGCATAGAACGATGTGGCCACGCCAAATCCCGATGGCATCACCTCGATTCGACTCGTTTCGGTTATGGCAAATCGTTTGCGTTCCCCCGAACGACGAATGAGGAGAATTTCTTTGTCCGAAGCCATATAGAGCATCTCTTTGCTCGCGGCGACGGAGGTAAATTTCGAGCCGCTCAAATCGGTGCCAATTCGGTAGCTCACCGCAGAAGAGTCACTGAACAGTTGCACATAGGTAGCAGTCCAGATCAAGAGAGAATTGTCAATGAGCGATCCGCCTTCCACCGATCCAAAGAGCGGAGAAAGAGCAATTTCCCACTCTATTGTATCGAGATTGACAGATGATTCACTGCTGAAAGTGATTGGGCTCATAGATTTCATTGATACTGAGTTATGTACAATCTCTACAGTGAATGTTCCTTCGGGAAATCCAGAAACCACCGCAATCGAGTCTGTTCCATTTAAAACTATTGGTCGTTCAATCGGCGTTCCCGCCAATCGAATCATGGTCGCAGGAATAGGAATCTGAGAAAAGCGCACCGATTGCGATTTTTTCAGCGTGTCCACCACGGCGATAGGCACATCGGAAAGTGTTACCGTTCGAAAGAGAATTGAGTCCGATTTCGCCGAAAGGATCTGATAGGATCCGCGGGGAAGATTGGAAAATTCTGCGAAGCCACTGCTATTGGTGACGGCAGTTGCGCGGAGTATCGAATCGCCTGTTTGGAAGATATTGATCCGTTCGTTCGCCACGGGAACTCCCGATGGAAGAATCACGGTTATGCCAATTTTAGAATTTCCCGCTTCGGAGCCGGCAACGGTGGGAGATCCACAACTAGCTATAAGCAGGCACAGGAGTGTTATAAGACTATTCAGAATCCACATGAGAACCTCCCCATTGTGTTTGCGGAAGAAGTTGAAAAGCAACTACGCACACTCCGTCGGGAGATGGATCGGCGGCGGCGATCTCCAAAAGTTGTTTTCTACACTGCTGAATGACCTGTTTCATTTTAAAAAATGAGTCTCGTGAAACGGGAACAGTCACGGACGACACATCGCGCTCTTCGCGGGGGATCACATCGAGCATTTCCGCGGATTTGAGAAGGTGCTGGCGATGATAATTTCGTACGATCCCCGCCGAAATTTCGTCCCCCGTTGTCACTGTGGGAGAAACCTGTTGATACACGCCATTTTCAGAACGCGATAAGAGTCCAGCGGCGATGAGCGTTTCCACGGCTGAACGAACCTCTTTTTCAGAGAGGTTTGGAATACACTGCTTTCCAATCGCCTTAAAGTTGTCACCGTGAGTTCCGTGAACCATTAGTTCCCAAATGAGTGGAAAGTACCATTTTTCGTAAAAGATGAGTTGATCGCCTTCGAGCTGAACCACTTCATGCTTTTGGCGCAGATCGAGCATTTTGCGAAAGAGTGATGTTTTCTGTTCGCTCGATTTGGCTTTTTCCAGGTGAAGCATGAGCGCGAAGTAGTTTTTTTCATCGCTCGACAGTTTCATCCCTTCGGCGATCATGGGAAGGTACTCTTCGGAAAGATTTCGTGTGCCGTTGATTATTCTCATTACGTAGTTATGAGTGGGAAGTTCAGCTTTTGTCGCGAAAGCTCGGTGAGAAAAATGAGGGTTTTCACTCTTTTTCCACTCGAACCAATCACCTAAATAAAGCTGGCTTCGATAATAGCGAAAGATGGATGGTTTCATAGGAGCTCCCGTTGCGTATCTGGTACCATTGTTGGTATCGGTAATAGTTTAAATATACTCGTTTATTATAAAAATTGCACTTTGTTTCTTTATATTAGTGGTATTGTTGTTTATTTTTGATGTTTTGTTGGTACCAAATGTGTTTTGTTTTAGGCTGAAGAGGAGAAAGAAATGACAGCGATTCAGAAACTGTTAATTGCTCAAGCTCAAGAGATCTATCGCGAGATTTTTCCTTGTTCATCCTATAACTCTTTTGAAGAGTGTTTCACCGTTTATGGTGACACTATTCTGTTCTGGTTTAACACTATCGATAGATCTACGCATATGGTATCTGTTGATCTCAATGAATGTGGCACCGTTCTCGTTTCGTAGTAAAAAGATTTCTTGCCGTAAAGGTAAGAAATGAAAGGGGCATAGTATGAATGACAAAAGTACTGAACAGTCAACGGCGATACTCTGTTTGTTCGTCTTCGCCATTGGCATCGCCTTGGGCTGCTTGTTTCAGATATCTGCGGTGTAGTATGTATAAACAGTCACAAGGATCACCAGTATTTCAAGTGGATATGCAGAGAGGAGCATTTTCGCTTATTTCCTTTGGCCATGGCTTGAATATCACAACACCTTTTCTTGGAGAATGCACACTGTCAGTTTATTCACTTTGCGGAAGGTTTTTTGAATCAAAAATCGAAACCAATACCGGCTTGGGGATTGAAATAAATTGTCCTACGTTTAACCTAAAATCCGCAGTTGCATCTTGAATTTCATTCTAACACTATATCATCTTTAGAACTACACCAAATACTCCTTTCACCCAATAGG
>JAIFMU010000094.1 GCA_020048285.1 bacterium
TTTTGTTGCCATTTTTTCCCCCTCGGGATTGTGCCGTTTCGGCGTTTATACTATTTCACAAAGAAGAACGCAGAGAGCGTGCCAATGGCTCAACCAGATAATCGGCAGAGTAATAAGTACCATAACTGCAGAGAGAGTGTTGCAACACACCGTTGCGCAACAGATCGCTCCTGTTGTGGTGTAGAGAAAATCATTTCCATTCGCGAAATCTTGCCGGAAAGGGAAAAACGCTACCTGCGCCGAGGCGATTACCTTTGCCGAAAGGCGGAATCGACTGTGGTAGAATCAAAACTGCCGACTCCGTAATAGGTGACACTATCCGCAAAGGAACTCAGTTTCATTCCAATTTTAGAACCGGCATCGAAACCTTGAACGCTCTTTTTCAAGGTCGCTTCAATAGCGCCTGAACCAACTGCAGAAAAGGTGAAATAGGACGAATCCACGAATAAATCAGACAGACCGAGTTGATCGAAAGAGTTGGCGAAAACACCCATTTCAGCTTCGTACACATACTGAGCAGCCTTGAACTGCATGTACGGATCGTAGATCGTCGACACTAGAGTTCGCACAGAAACAGTGTCGCTAAATGTGATACTGTCGATCTGTGTAATAGCGACGTTCAGAGGAACCCCGCTTGTGCGATGAATAATCATTTGCGGCTCTTGTGAAATTATAAAAGTCGCGGCACAGCAGAGAATTGCAACTACGTGTTTCATAGAGAACTCCTTTCATTAATTATTTGAATTTCCAGGTACGAGAAGCGCGAGAATTTCAGGGGTGGTGTTCCACCAACCGAAGCGGCGGGTTTTCCCCTTCGCGGAAAAAGAGTTCGTTCAACGCTAGTCCAAAGAAATCAGCCATGGCGTAGGCCTGTTCCAGCGATGGTGACTTTTCGTTTAGCTCGATCCGCTTATAGGTTTCCCATTTCACGCCGAACTGTTGCGACGCCGTATGGTAATTAAGACCGCGCAGTCGGCGATAAAACTCAAGATGATTTCTCGTCGTGACCGGTGTGTTTGCAGGGCGCATAGCCGTTTCCTTTTCTAATCGTTTGTAGAGACTTTCTGACGAAGTATAAAATATCATTTCATCGCTGTCAACGCCGTTTAAAGGAGTTCTTTTACCTTACTCGGGAGTTCTTTTACCTTACTCGGGAGTTTTTTGCCTTACTCGGGAGTTTTTTTCCATACTCAGGAGTTTTTTTGTCTTACTCGGGAGTTTTTTTGTCTTACTCGGGATGTCTTTTGCCTTACTCGGGAGTTCTTTTGCCTACAACAGAAATAATTGATCTCTCTCAGAGGGTTGTGCTCAGATTTAGGATTTCTAATGGCAGGAAACTGTAATTTTATCATGTATGAATTTTGAAATGATGTTGTGCTGCGATCCTTCAAGCAACAAAACTTCGTGATTGATAAAAAAATATAAGAGATGCAAATAATCACATCTCTTTTAAATATCTACCGTTTCTGAAGTGAGAATCACTTAGCGTTTTGAGGCAGCCTCAGCTATCTTAGAAATAATCTTCTTTTCTTCTTCAGAGAAATTGCCATCCGAGAGTGCTAAATTTTCACTAAATTTAAGAGTAAGTAGAAGAGATGGTTTGTCAATTTTGGAAACGAGGTGCTCAACGCGCTCACTGATAAGTGCATCACTCGTAAGATCTCTTAATTTTGCAATAACCACACCAATAAAGTTATCATACTGAACAGGGCTATCCCAACCTATCTGAGGCAGAAGTGAAACAAGAAAATCATTTTCTTCTGCTGTCAAAGTTTTATCTGCAAATTTTATCATGAGCAAAAGCTCAATCAAAGCTTCTTTTTCTTGCTGAGTAAATGATTCTGCTTCGGTTGATTTAGCAAAGAATTGTTTCAGTAACTCGAACATTGATCCTCCGTTGTTAATTTATTCCAAAATATATCCCGCGAACCAAATTGCTCAGTTCGTAGTTATTCAAATTTCAATACCACCGATGGGTAAATCACACATTTCGGCGGACAGGCGAAACACTCCCTTTCGGCGTGTTCGCGTGACTGGGCGGAAGGGAGCCGAAGGCTGTCGCGAAGCGACCGAAGCCCTGGAAGCACAGGACGGTGAGGTTCAACCGACGCGCTGCATTTCCTCGACAACGACGGAATACCGTCTGTCTTCGGGGCACCGGCACGCCCAGAAACAACGGAGCCATCGACGCAACACTTTGATTCAGCAGTTTTCACTGTGGAAATGCGGGAGAATCGCCCTTACTTTTCCGGATTCCACCAGTTTCCACTCACCGCCAACAGCGATAGCATGCGGATCGCGTTGCCGTAGTAGCCCACTTTTTTGTGGAATGTCGCATTGTGATTCCATCCCGTATCGACCAATTTTTGAAACGCACTGTCCGTGGTGGCCGCCACCATGATCGGCGCCGAATAGGCTCCCCAGGTACCCCAATCGTCCACGGGCCAGTTCGCTTTTCCTTCCAGCGTGTAGCCGTTGTCCATTTTGGAAAGGTCACTTCCCGATTTCTGATCGATCCAAACGAGCAGAGTGTTCAGCGATTGGCGACTTTTCGGTTCGCCGTAGTGAAGAAAATCCATGGCAATTCGCCACGGGGTGCGACAGGCGTTGGAACTGAAATGACCATCGCGCGGGGTTTCCAGAAACTCCGGTTTTGCCGGAACTGCGGGAATGCCATCGATAAAGTCAGGCATCAGTCCGGTAGATTTGTTCTGAACTTGATCCAAAATTGAGTAACAAGTGTCAGTGACGTTGTTCCAAAACGATTCGTTGCCTGAAACTTTCCCGAATAGTCTAAAGTGAGATGTCATCCAGTCGGAACTGCGCGTGCCGATGCTGTATTCGTTGCCCGGTTCGACCCAATCACCGAGAAGTGTTCGATAGAGTTCGGGGTGAATATCTTTGCGGCCGATCGCGTCAATCACCTTTTTTGACTCCGCCAAATAGTTGATTTCCCCCGCCGATCCCCACTGGCGATCCGCCAAAATCAGAGCGTATGCAATATCCATGTCGCCATCGCTGGCCGAAGCAGCTCGCTTGGGGTTTTCGCTCTTGCCCAGTTTCCCTTCGATCTGCCAGGTCATGAGATCGGGATCGATTTCCGAAGGCCATGCGCGAAACACTTTGTAAAAGCCATCGAAAATCGCCTGCGCTTGCGGATCAAACCCCGCCATAAGTGCGGTGATAATCATGCCGTAACCGTGCCCTTCGGAAACGGTGATCGCATCATCTTCGGCATTGGTTCCGCCGCCAGTGGCGATAATGTAGCCGCCGGGAACGGTGACGGTTTCGCGCAGATACTCTTTTTTCCACCCCGCATAGAAATCGGAGACGGCGCGATTCAGTTCCGCATCGGTTTTCCCCGACGGGCGAATGACGTTTTCAAAACGGCTGTTTTGAGGAAAGGGGCGGGTCGGTTCGGAAGCGATTGAGAGACTCATGCAAACTCCAGCGGCAAATAAAATTTTCAACATACTAACCTCTTTTTAACACTGTTTTACAAGCTTTTATGCGCAACTCCCCGTAAAATAGATTTGATCAGATCGACAGTAGGCAGATCTTTCGCACATACACATCGATTCAATGCGATCTCATTTTGCGAAGATATTTGGAGCAAATCAAAACGGCACTTTTGCTAAGTTACTGAATCAAACTGTTTTTTCAGCATTTCCCGTTCTCATTTTTTAGATTAGAATCAATTCCTGCAGGAGGATTTCAATGGTATACGTTCATAAAAAATCATCCGCCATACTGATTGCAATTGCCGTGGCATGTTACGCAAACACCCCGGTAGATCTCGACACTCTTACTGTAACCGCGTCCAAGCGCGAAGAGGTTCGGGCGGAAGTTCCTTCGACAGTGAAAACAGTTACCAAAAAGGAGATTGAGTTTTTCAATCCTCAAAACAGCGGCGATCTCTTGACGATCAACGACGGCGTTTACAATCAAAAGAGTCAACAGGCGGGCGGATCGCCGATGATTCGCGGGTTCAATGCCAACCGGATCTTGATCACCGTGGACGGCGTGAGAATGAACAACCTGATCTACCGCGCGGGGAATCTTCAAAATGTGCTCTCGGTTGATCCGAACATGCTGGAAACCGCGCAGGTAATCTACGGGCCATCTTCAGTGATCTACGGTTCCGATGCCATGGGCGGCGTTATGAGTTTTACGTCCAAGTCACCACAACTGGGCGATTCAGTGCGGTTTGCACCATCGGGGATGTTCCGCTATTCAACGGCAAACAGCGAAAAAACCGTCTCCGGTTCCGCGGAGATCAGCGGGAAACGGATCGGCAATCGGTTCGGTGTATCCGCGTCTCAGTTCGGCGAACTGACCATGGGGAAAAACGGTGATTTCTACCAGTTCTACAATCGCGACCACTTCCAAGAGATGCAAACCCGACCGGACGGAACGAAATTTGACACCACGCTAGTCAATCCCGATCCTTCGCAGTTGATTGGAACCGCCTATAATCAGCTCAATCTGAACAACGTTTTTCTGTTCAAACCAACGCCAACGGTGACACTGAAAAACAGCACTATCTTTTCAACAACTTCCGATGCTCCCCGTTCGGATCGGCTCTTTGCATACAAACACGATTCAACACTGGCCAACGCCGAGTGGTACTACGGGCCGCAACAGTGGTTCATGAATGCTCTTTCCGCGAATATCGTCAGCGACAACTCTCTGTTTACGGCCATGAATATTACCGGTTCGTATCAGAACTACACCGAAAGTCGCCACGACCGAAAAATGGGCAAGAGCGAACTGCGGCATCAAGTTGAAAAGGTGAACGTCTTTGCACTGAATCTCGATCTCGACCGCCATTTTTCTGACAAACAGACCCTGTTCTACGGAATCGAACTGCTCGGCAATACGCTGGAATCTACCGCGTGGAACGAGAACATTTTCACCGGCGACACCGCAGTCACTCGCGCCCGCTACCCCATGGGTGACAATTTGTACGGCGCGGGCGGCGTGTACGTTCAGGTCAAGAGCAACTGGAGCGACAAGATCACCACCGTGGGCGGTGCGCGGTTCAGCTACTCCTATCTCAACTCAGAATTTGGCAAAACGCGAGAACTGTTCGATAGTCCACTTCCGGAAAATCTGAAATTCAAGAGCGGCACGGTGACCGGAACGGCGGGCGTTTCCTACCATCCGTCCGAAAAAATCACACTCCGCACCAATTTCTCTTCGGGGTATCGCGCTCCCAACGTGGATGATGCGGGGAAATTTTTCGATCAGGAAGGAGATGTTCTTCGCGTGCCGTCATCAGCGGATATTTCACCAGAAAAAAGTTTTAACGCCGATCTCGGGATTGATTTGAAACCAATTAAAACGCTGACCTTCGAAACCACGGGATTTATTACTCGGGCGGTTGATTTTCTCGCCGTGGCTCCGGCAACGCTCGCCAACGGAGAATCGACCGTGATCACCGGGAGCGACACCCTTTCGGTGTACGCCATGCAGAACTACGACGGCGCGCGAATCTGGGGAGGAACCGGATCAGTGGAGTGGAATTTCGTTTCACCGCTGACGTTTAAAAGTTCGATCACTGCAATTCAAGGGTTGACGCAGGGTGGCGAAACAGATCTTCCTCAGACAACGGTTCCACCGATATTTGGATCGACGCATCTGTTGTTCGAAGGCAAAAAGATCACCGCCGATGCCTACGCCAACTACAATTTCCGCAAAGATCTAGGAACCGGTCCCGCCGACATGACCGCCGATGATCCGGAACGGCCAAATCTTCCGTTGGACGAATCCGGCACGCCGCATCTTCCGGGATGGGTGACCTTTAATCTTAAGGGATCCGTGACTGTTTTTCCGTTTTTGACCATCGATGCAGGGATAGAAAATATCGGCGATCTCGCCTACCGATCATTTCGATCAGACATTCCCGGGATGGGAAGAAATTTCTATGCTGCGATTCGGGTGAAACGGTAAGATGTCAGTACCGCAAGGGCTCATTGAAAGAGAAAACAACAGGTGTGCACGCTTGACATTTCAGGGGGAACGGGTTTTCTTTCCACCGAACAGAGTCACATTTTTCGGGTCATTCATTCTGAAAAATGCCACAGTTCTGTATAAATGAGCAATCATACACTATTTTTGTCATAATTATTCAGAAGAGGAACGGCAATGATAACGATACAGGTAAAACGACTTCCCCACGCAATGGGACTTGAACTTCCCAAACAGATGACTCCCGGATCAAGTGGCGCCGATCTCGCCGCCGCCATCGACACGCCTCTCATTCTCGAACCGGGCAAGTTTGCCCTCGTGCCCACCGGCCTGATTGTAGAAATTCCCCTAGGCTACGAAATGCAGGTACGCCCCCGTTCAGGTCTTGCCGCCAAAAATGGCGTCTCCGTGCTCAACACACCGGGAACCGTCGATGCGGATTATCGCGGCGAAGTAAAAGTTATTCTGATCAATCTCGGCGCAGAACCTTTTGAAATAACGCGCGGCATGCGTATCGCTCAGGCAGTTATCGCCGAAGTTCCTCGCGTTGAATACATCGAAGTGAACGAGTTGTCTGAAACGGATCGGGGCGAAGGCGGTTTTGGTCACACCGGCCGCCACTGAGGAGTGAGAATTGAGTGGAAAAATTCAGCCACTGAAACTATTTTTGCGCTGGATTTTTTAATAGTTGTTTAGTATATGGAGATTTGTATGAAATATGTTATTGCTGTGGGCGATGGAATGGCCGACGAAGTTCGTGAAGACTTGGGAAATCTTACCCCGATTCAGTATGCAAAAACCCCAAATATCGATTCAATCGCCGCTGAAGGCATTTGTCGATTTGCTCTCACCGTGCCGGATTCAATGGCTCCCGGTTCAGACGTGGCAAACATGTCGATTCTCGGTTACAATCCGCTGGTCTACCACACCGGACGGGCACCGATCGAAGCGGCAAGTCTCGGCGTGACCTTGGCTCCTGATGAAATGGCGTTTCGCTGTAATCTCGTCAATATCAAAGATGGGATCATGAACAGCTATTCAGCGGGACACATTGAAAATGCTGATGCTTCGGAAGTTATCGAAGAGTTGAAAAAGCTCAACTGCGATCAGTACCGTTTCCACACTGGGATCAGCTATCGTCACCTTCTCGTGGTGAAACTTTCAACCAAAGAGATCAAATGTGTGCCGCCACATGACATTTCCGGCCAGGAAACTGCAGGATTTATTCCTTCTGGATTTGGTTCCGATTTGATCAACGAAATTGCAGCCAAGGCAAAAGTGATCCTCGCCGATGCGGAAATCAACAAAAAACGTATCGCTACAGGAAAACTTCCCGTGACTGACATCTGGCCGTGGGGCGAAGGCACGGCGCCGAAATATCCTACACTGAACGAACGCTACAACATGACTGGGGCAGTTATTTCTGCGGTAGATCTCGTAAAAGGGCTTGGCGTTCTTGCAGGCATGGAAGTTATCAACGTCGAAGGTGCAACCGGCTATCTCGGAACTAACTACAAAGGCAAAGTCGATGCGTGCCGCGAAGCCTTGAAACAACATGACATCGTTTTGGTTCACATCGAAGCACCTGACGAGACTTCTCACGAAGGTTCTCTGCCGAAAAAACTGCAGGCTATCGAAGAGTTTGATTCAAATGTGGTTGGTGAAATTATCAAGATGCGCGAAATCTATCCAGGCATGAGAATTCTCGTTATGCCGGACCATCCGACCTATGTTCGCACCAAAACGCACGCTTCGGGCCCGGTTCCGTTCTGCGTATCCGGTGAAGGCATCACGGCGGATGATTCGCTCACCTACAGCGAAATCGACGCGGCAAAATCGACTGTCGCTATACCTGATGGCGAAAAGCTGTTTGAAACCTTTATCCGCGGGAATTTCAATTAATGGGTAATCGACTGGCCGAAAAACTGTTCACTCTCCTTCTCGATGCGGTGGTAATCACCGCATCTTTCTGGATTGCCTTCTGGGTTCGCTATCAAAGTGGACTCTTTTTGGGCACCTATAATCCCGATGCTATAGAAGGATCCTACCTGATCCCGTCAATGATCCTCTCCGGACTTTGGCTGGTCCTCTTTTTCCTCACCGGACTCTACCGGGATTGGTTCAAAGAGTCGAGGTTGGATGAGTTTTTCGTAGTCAGTCGAACCGTTTTTTTCGGTGTTTTTACCCTTTTTGTCATTGCCAGCAGCGATGAACTGATCTCCTTTGCAAAAACAGGAGAGTTGCCAGATCTGTTCAGCCACAACCAGGTGATTATTGTCATACTCTATGGTGTAATTCTTTTAATTGCAACAACATTAAATCGATTTATCCTTCATACACTCTATACTTCTTTCTACAAAAAAGGGATTGGCATTCGCAACCTCGCCATTGTCGGCGCTCACGATTCTGCAGATCGCCTGATCCGCGAAATAGAAAGCCACCCACAATTGGGCTATCGCTGTATTGGTTTTATCGATCAGGAGCGAAAAGAGGATATTCTCGGCTACTCGGTGATCGGTTCCTACAGCGACATCCCTCGTCTCACTAAAGAGAAAGGAATTGACGGGCTAATCATTTCTCACTATACCAATTCAGCTAAAGATATTCTCGATATTCTCAAATATTGTTGGGACGAAAAACTGACCATCTACCTCGAACCATCCTTGGTCGATGTTATTGCAGGGCACTTGAAAACGCATAATGTCTGTGGTGTGCCACTGGTAGTGCTCTTACAGGATCACATGCCACGTTGGGAAGCTCAGGTGAAACGTCTCTTTGACATTTTCATTTCCGCCACAATGCTTATAGTTGGTGCCCCCGTATGGCTTCTTGTGGCAGCTCTGGTGAAAGCAACTTCAAAAGGACCGGCAGTCTACAGCCAAGAACGAATCGGGCTCAACGGAAAACCATTCATTATGATGAAATTCCGTTCCATGACTGTCGATGCTGAAACAAAATCTGGACCGGCGTGGGCGACGACGAATGATCCACGCGTAACGCCGTTCGGTCGCTTTATGCGCAAAGCTCGTCTCGATGAAATCCCTCAGTTGATCAATGTGCTCAAAGGCGAAATGTCTTTTGTCGGGCCTCGTCCAGAACGTCAGTACTTTATAGAAAAGCTCACGAAAGAGATTCCTTGGTATATCAAACGCCTGAAAATGAAACCGGGGATCACTGGCTGGGCGCAGGTGAAACACAAATACGATGAGACGATCGAAGATGTAAAAACCAAGGTGATGTACGATCTCTATTACTTTGAAAACATGTCACTTCTGCTGGATTTGAAAATAATCATCCAGACCGTGATGGTGGTCTTTACCGGTAAAGGCGCGAAATAAGGGTCACATAGAGAGCTAGAATAACATGAGGGCGGTGATTCACAAGAATCACCGCCCTTTTTTTGTGGCTTCATGAGCGATCAGTTCCGTTGAACCCGCTTATCCAATTCTGCCTGCGGTATTTCCAACGAGGCTACGCCGATTACTTTGCTTGTTTCGGTGGAAATCAACCGCACAGTGACAAGGTAGGTTTTATCAAATCCAGTGGCAATGGTTCCAGAAATCATAAAGTTTGCCGAAGAAAGCTTTCCCGCTTGAATTGGATTTCCCACAAGAGCGCTCAGCTCAGACTCGGCGATAATTGTTGCGAGATTCGATCGATCAACGAGGGAAATTTTTCCTTGATTGACGAGTGGTTCCGTGAGAAACTGTTCGATTAGCGGGCCAAAACCGGGTGCGCGCGAATCATTAATCGGCAACAAAAGCACGCTTTTCCCCTGAACATCTTCGCCAATACTCGCCGTTACCTTCCCCGCCAACAAAGCCATCTCTTTTTCAATATTGACCGATTTGGCTGCAAAGGCCGAACAGAGGCTCACCAATACCAGCACCACAATACGATTCATCGAGTTCTCCTTGAGTTTGATTTCACACGAAAGAGCGGATTATCCTGTTCCATAAAATATCTTTGACTACGTTTTTTTGCATAATTTTAGTCGTTCCCGGGACAAATTCGGGATAGAAAGGATACAAAAGTGTCAGAATCAATCGAATATAAATCACTGGTGACTCACTTTGACCTTGACGGTGTCGCCTGTGCGGCCCTCTGTTCCCTGTTTTGGGACTTTGAACGAATCTCTTTCGCTGGCCCATCCAATATGCATCGCCTCTCGTATGACCTCGAAACGGTGGTAACCGACCTGCCTCATCCCTATCCTCGCGAGTGTGGGTTCTGGTTTGATCACCACATGGCCAACATTGGTGAATTACAAGCAATTGGAGTGGATCACACGACACTGACCGGCATTATTGAAGAAAAACCGAGCTGTATTCGCGTTGTCCACGACTACTTTTCAAAAGAGTATGAACTGGATGAATGGAAGCCGTTTGTGGATGAACTCGATCTGATAGACGGGTTTCTGTTCCGCGATTTCAATCACTGGATGGAGATCACTCCAGCCAAAACGATCGACCACGCAATAAAACTCGACTACAACGATTTCACATTTATGCGCCGACTGGTGACAGAACTTCGCGACAACGATTTCACTGACGTTGCAGCACTTCCCGATGTCGTTAAAAAAGCAGAACAGTTCCGAGCGGCTCAAGCAGAGCAGATTCCGCTCATTGGAAAAGTGGCAAAACCACTTCCCGGGGCCGAAGAGATAATTCTTCTCGACCTGCGCGAACTGAAAAATCCGCCAAACTTTGAAAAGAATCTCGCCTACTACCATTTCCCCGAAGGAAAATCAGTACTCACGATTCGCTCCATGATGGAACGAGGCGTAAAAACCAATAATATCAGCCTCTCAATGTCGCTCGGTTTTGTAAGCGATGAATTGAAATCGAAAATCAACATCGGTGAAATGATGCGCACGTTGAATATCGGAAGTGGGCATCCCGGCGCAGCGGCAGGACGATTCGAATGCAAATCAAAAGATGAACGGGAGCGCAAAAGCGCTGAAGTTCTTCAGTCTATTGCCGCCATGTGGAATGCTCAAAAGGCGATCTAAGTTAAAGGATTCTGAAAATCATGCGATCTATTCGGCATTTTAAGTTCAGCGGGTACTATTTTCCCGCTCATTCTTTGCCGAAGGGATCGATAATGAAAACTATTTCTTTCATACTTCTCGCACTAACAACTCTTTTCAGCGCTCCGGAACAGCTGTTTAAATCACCACTTACATCGGTGTCACAAGCTGAGATATCCCGGATGGGAAAAGCGATGGCATCGCAAAAAACAGTAAAGGTCTCTTTTGTGCAGACCAAGTCGATGGCCGCCTTGAAAAAACCGCTTATCGCCGAAGGTACACTTCTCTTTTCACAAGGCCGCGCAATTCTTTGGCATCAAAAATACCCCTACGACGAACTGATAATCCTTCGCCCAGACGGAACGATTCGATTCCGCGATCCATCGGGAAAAGAGAGTGTTCAGAAAGCGGGAACTGACCGAATCAACGCCATGATGACCACCCTTTTCGAAGGAAATATTGCCGAATTGCAACGGCTCTTCTCCCTCTTCTTTATCGCGGGAAAAAGCGAATGGCACCTCGGCCTCATTCCCAAAAAAGCAGCCATGAAAAAGGGAATTGAAAAAATGGAACTCACCTGCGGTCACAACGGAATCATGAAAGCGATTACCATGGTGGGTCCCGGGGGCACAACATCAATTGCCTTCGAACCGACGCCATCGCAAAAGCCAACCGCTTCCGAAGAGGTAATCCTTGCTCAACCATAAAAGAAGACTCGTTCTCTTTGTATTGTATATCATTACCTTACTCACGGGATTGATCGCAGTTATACTCCGCGGTGTCCGCGTAGAGACGGATATTCTCAAGCTCATGCCTCAGTCGGAAACAACAGAACTATCCGGTATTGTCGATCAGTTTTCACGCAACCAAACCGGTGAAATGGTCTTTCTCTTTACCGCTCCTTCCGATTCAATCGCCGCGAAAATAGCTCAAAAAGCACAAGATCAACTCACCGCAAGCAACCTTTTCTCATCGATCAATGGAGCCATCCGTCAAGAAGATCAGCAGGCATGGTACAACTGCTACTTCCCCGCCCGATTCACTCTGCTGACGAAGGAACTTCGCGCGGAACTTTCCGGCCCCACACCAGGCGAATCACTGAAACGAACGCTCTACAGATCGCTCTATGCACCGATTCCCGATTTCTACGGAACTGCTCTCGAACACGATCCATTTCAACTCTTTCCTACGTTTCTTCAAAATCTTTTTGACCTCGATGGCGATCTGATCAACGGCTTTCCCGTGATTCCCTACGACTCACTGTCAGCGGTGGTGTTCACAGCAACGCTGACCGGTTCGCCTTTCGACCAAGCGGTTCAGATTCAAGCAGAACAGCTCATTACAACATTAAAGGCAACGGCGATCTCCGACGGTGGAAACTGCAATTCCACGGGAATTGTCCGATTCGCCGCCGAAGCGTTTCAGCAGGCGAAAAAAGAGATGTCCCTTATCGGCACACTTTCACTGTTGGCAGTACTCGTAATTTTGCTCGCGGCATTCCGATCGTTGCGGCTCGTGGTCGTCGGTTCACTCCCCATTCTGCTGGGTATACTCACTGGATTTGTCGCCACGGCGCTCCTTTTCCCGGACCTTCACGTGATCGCACTCTCTATGGGAGGTTCGCTCACAGGTATCGCCATCGACTATTCACTGCATTATTTAGCCCACATTCGCTGGTCCGGCAGTTCGCCCACGGAAGTCCTGAAAAAAGTATTCCCCGGGATTACTCTCGGCGCACTAACCACACTCATCGGTTACGGTGCGCTCGCTTTTGGAGGATTTCCGGGACTGCAACAGATTGCACTGTTCACCGGTGCCGGCCTGATCGGTTCGTGGATTACCGTGGTCTTGGGTTTCCCGCTGATCCTTTCGACTCACAAAAAGATTGCCTTGCCTAAACTTCCGTCACATACCCGCTTTAAACGGCCCGCGGCGATTGTACTTGTAATTATCCTGACCCTTATCTCTATCGCCGGAATCAGCCAATTTCGCACCGATGACTCTCTCGAAGCACTGCGCACACCCATGGGCGAACTCGATCGCGAGGAAGTCGCCATCCGAAAAGTTGCCAAAGGGATTGAAAGTAGCCGATTTATCGTAGTCTCTGCTCCTTCGAGAGAACTGCTTCTTCAACGGTGTGAACAGGCCACGCTCACGCTCGACTCACTGATCGCCGATTCTGTTCTCGCGGGCTATATTTCTGTGTCACAGGTGATTCCCAGCGCCAAACGAGCCGAGGAAAATCGCCAATTGTTCAAAGGTGCTGCTCTCAGCGGAAGTATCGCCGACGAACTGATCAACCTCGGGTTTGATCCCGCCGTTCCCGCTCGCATGGATTCACTGCTCAATCTTCCTACAAAAATCCAGAGCGAACAATTCCTCGCATCGCCAATTTCTAAACCGTGGAGAAACCTTTTTGTTCATCGCAATGATTCATCAGAATCAGCAATCATTCTTCTGCGAGAAATTGTTAAACCACAATCACTTAAAATGTCGTTTACTCAACCTCACGCTATCTTCCTCGACCGGATCGAATCAATTGCATCTACTCTCGGAATCTATCGCCACGACGCCACAAAATTGGTGTTCATCTCCTATGGACTTATTTTGATTTTGCTGATGTTCCGCTATGGAATATTTCAGGGAATCCGCTGTTTTTCCGCGCCGGTTCTCGCTGGAACAGCCGTTATTGGCGGGCTGATCCTCGCTGGAGAATCGATTAATTTTATGCACATCATGTCGCTACTTCTCGTCTTAGGCATCGGTATAGACTATTCGATTTTCTTTGCCGAAGGTTCCGACGACCGAAATGAAACAACCATGGCAGTCCTTCTCTCGGCGCTCTCTACAATTCTCGCCTTTGGCGTACTTTTTCTTTCCACCACACCAGCGCTTCAAGCAATTGGCCTCGTGATCACACCGGGAATTCTTTTCTCGGTATTGCTGGCAATGCTGTTCAGTTCACCTCCCCCCACAACCACGAGGAACAACGAATAGTTCGTTAGTCCGTACCATTTGAATAAACGGAGCAACTCCATGAAATGTTTACTAATAACACCGCCTCTTGTGCAGTCAAATTCACCCTATCCCGCCACGGCATACCTAACGGGATTTCTCCGCCATCGCGGAGATGACGCACATCAGATTGATATGTCCATTGAACTGCTCTGCCAAATATTTTCTCGCACCACCCTAGAAACGATCATCGCCGAACTAGAATCGCGCACCTCGTGCTCAGAATTGGCACTCGATTTTCTTCAGCAAAAAGATGCATACCTTCGCGCCGTCGATCCGGTGATTCGCTTTCTTCAAAATCGCGACCCGTCGCTTGCCTACCGCATCGTGAGTACCGATTTTCTTCCTCAGGGAAATCGTTTTCGCGTCATCGAAGAGATCGAATCCTCCTACGAAGGCGGCTTCGAATCACTCTTTGGCTTGCTCGGTGTAGCTGACAAAGCGGCATTCTTGGCAAGTCTCTTCGTCGACGACCTGCTCGATCTCATCGCCGATTCAATCGATCCTGACTTTGGACTGGCGCGCTACGCAGAAAAGCTCGGCATGGCGTTAGTTGATTTCTCCACCATGATCAATCGACTCGAACAGGCTCCAACTATGATCGACTTGATGATCGATGCCATGTCCACTGCAAAAATGGCGCAATTTTCGCCCGAACTGGTCCTGATTACCGTTCCGTTCCCTGGCGCATTCTACGGCGCTCTTCGCGTGGGTAAAATGATTAAATCGATCAATCCAAGCACAAAAATTGCTCTGGGGGGCGGTTATATTTCAACGGAACTGCGCGAACTTTCCGAGCCACGCATTTTTGACTATTGCGACTATCTCATGCTCGATGACGGCCATACACCGATAGATTCTATGATTAAGCATATTTCAAACCCTGATCAACCGCTACTGCGCACCTTCCTTCTTGAAAACGGAGCAGTTGCTTACAAAAGTGATAGTTCACTCGTCGATCTTCCCTTTAAGCAGTGGCCAAATCCCACCTTTGAAGATCTGCCGAATCATCTCTATTTTGGATTGACAGAAATGGCCAATCCCATGCACCGACTCTGGAGTTCCTACCGATGGAACAAATTGATGCTCGCTCACGGTTGCTACTGGCATAAATGTCGATTTTGCGACACGTCACTGGATTACGTGGCGAAATTCCACCCTGGCGAAGCCTCGCGTATTGTCGATATCATGGAACAGACCATCGCAGAAACGGGCCAAAGCGGCTTCCACTTCGTCGATGAAGCAGCGCCTCCGGCAATGCTCGGGAAACTAGCCGAAGAGCTCAATCGGCGAAAACTCGGTGTCACATGGTGGGGGAATATTCGTTTCGAAAAGATTTTCACACCAAGCCTGACCACACTTCTCGCCGAATCTGGTTGTATTAGCGTCACTGGCGGGCTCGAAGGCGTCACCCCGCGAATGCTCACGGTGCTTGATAAAGGAATCACCCTGCCCGATGCCATTCGATCTCTGGCCGCCTTTGCAGATTCGGGGATCATGGTACACAGTTATCTCATGTATGGAATTCCGGGGCAAACGGCGCAAGATATTGTCGATGCCTGTGAAATAGTTCGTCAACTCTTTGAAATAGGCGTGCTTCATTCTGCCTATTGGCACCGTTTTTCAGCAACAGAACACAGCCCGATCGGCATGAACCCCGAGAAATTTGGAATTGAACTACAACGCGTCGAATCAAGCTTTGTGCGCAATGATGTCCCGTTCGTAGAACTCGACCCGAAAACCGATTTTGATTCTCTCGGACACGGGCTCAAAGCATCCCTTTACAATTTTATGTACGGTCTAGCTTTTGACAAACCAATTCGCAAATGGTTTTCTATTCCTGTGCCTAAAACGACCATTAGAAAAGATTATGTCGAACAAATTCTCGGTGAATGAGGGGAATACTTATATCTAGGTGAAAATATTTGTTCCGCCTAGAAAAAAGGCTCTCTCCCAACAGGGAGAGAGCCTTTAAAAAAGTATATTTCAAAAAGCTTATTTCAGCAGACCCGATACGTGGTCTCCGCTAATCTTATTAAACATACTGAAAGCCTGTGTTCCGCCGCGTTCTAAAATCTGAAGGCGCGTGAGTTCGGCAATACCAAGTGCCATGTCCTGATCGCGGATCATCGATTCAGCCGCTTCAGAATTGACAGTGGCGGTATTCAGATTGTTCGACGTACTCGTCAAGCGATTGCTAACAGATCCAATACCACTTCGCTGTAAACCGATCGACTCAAGCGCTACATCCATGGTTTTCATCGCTGCTTCTGCGCCCTTTATAGAACTGATATCGGCACCGGCAATCCCTAGTGTTTCAGTCCGAAGATCTATACGGGGAAGGCCTGTTCCTTCAGAATCGTCGCTACTTGAATGCACCTTCGCCGTACCGCTTCCCAAATCAGAGCCGTTAGCCAGTTTCTGTTTGTTGTACTCAGTACCTTCAGCGATCCGGGAAATCTCTTTGGAAAGCTGCTGAAACTCTTTATTGAGTATTGCGCGCTGTTCATCGTTAACCGTTCCATTGCGAGCTTGATTGGCCAAATCGCGCTGACGTTGCACGAGCGATGTTACTTCTCCCGATGCACCATCGGCAATATCAAGCGCAGCCATAGCATTATGAATATTTTTGTCAGCCATTTTAAATCCGCGAATTTGCGTATTAAGTTGTTCAGAGAGCGACAGCCCCGCGGCATCGTCACTAGCCCGATTTATTCGAGAACCGGTGGCGAGTTTTTCTAGAGCTTCGTTCAGTCGTTTATTCGTTGACTCAACCGCAGATTTACTGCGATTCTGCGCGGCGGTCACCCCTAATCCGCCAAGTCTTGCTATGTTCATATCTACCTCCCTGCAACATCCCCAATAATCATATCGGCGAAATCCGGGAAAACTTTAGCTTTTTCTCGAGAAAAGCATTACCCAAACGAGATGTTCCAAAACATTTCATTTCTCAACTCTCTGCTATTACTCCGACCGGCAAATATGGTTCTATTCTTAAGCCGCATACAGAATTTTCGGGTGCTTAAAATATTGTGCAATACGTTGTGGGTT
>JAIFMU010000261.1 GCA_020048285.1 bacterium
ACACTTCGATCAGTTTCGGCATGAAGAAGAATGGGCCGCCGGCAAACAGGAGCGGTTTGTGAATTTCCATTCCCTGCGCAAGTCCGCCGATAGTCTGTTTTGCCAAGGCATGAAAACATGAGAGAGCGATATCTTCTTTGGGAACGCCTTGATTCATAAGTGGCTGAATGTCAGTCTTCGCAAATACGCCACATCGCCCAGAAATATCATAGAGAGTTGTTCCACGGGAAGCGTACTCGTTGAACTCTTCGATTGGAATATGCAGAAGCGCAGCGATCTGATCGAGGAACGCACCGGTTCCGCCGGCACAGACACCGTTCATACGCATGTCGCTCACACCAGCCTGTTCGTCCGGATTGAAAAAGAGGATCTTCGCATCCTGACCACCCAGTTCGACCGACGTGCGAGTGGTCGGGAACTGATGAGCAACCGCAATTGATCCGGCGATAACTTCCTGAATGTACGGCATATCAAGCCAGAGTGCATATTCCGACGCCTGTGATCCGGTAAAGGCGGCACGGAACTTTGTCTCTGGCCATTTGTCAGCCAGTTCACTGAGCAGTCCGGTCAGTGTGGGAAGCGGTGAACCGTCGTGACGACGATATTCAGAATGAATAATCTCTTTCGTTGCAGGATTCATCACCACACTTTTGACCGTGGTTGATCCCATATCAATACCGAGCCACAATTCAGTCAGATTCATTCAACTCTCTCTTTGCTAATTTGGTACGCGCGATAATATATATACCCCAAAGTGGTACAGTTAATAGAATGAATGTATCAACGGGTATTGAATCTGTAAAAAAGGCTATAAATCAAAGTCGTAAATAGAGGTTGAACCATTTTCGCTTCGATGGTATTTTAGGCACGAAATTATTAGTAAAGGTTGAAAAATGAATCTGCCCGATTTTACCGATAGCGTTATTGATCGCAAACTCACATTTCAGCTTGCTCAAAAGGGGTGTGGCCTTCACCATGAACGCTACCTCTGCTTTTTTGATCAAGAGCAAAATGAATCACTCTCCTCGGTAGCGAATGAACTCTTTCTCGAACTCGGTAAGATTCACTACGAAGCTGATTTTTGTGCCGGAACAATGGCGGAAGAGAATATTTCTCAACGATCTACCGCAGATGATAACTGCTATTTTGTAGACTCACTCAGTGAAGAGTTGGCCGCATTTCTTCGCTTCAAAAGCCGTATAACGGTTACCGAGTCGATGATTGAATCGGATGGAGTTGAAGCGGTGAAAAATGCCGTGGTCGAAGCGATGAAACGGGATCGATTTAAGCGCGATGAAACAACAAAAGTGGCTTATTTCAAGATAAATCACAGTAAACCCGCTCAATAATTAGGTTTACGATAGTGCGATTCAGTTCGTACTTTGCTAGAACAAATGAAATAAACAGTTACTATTGAATAGATAAGAACACGGGGAGCTGAATCATGTCAATGATGCAAATGATTTTCGGTACGGATATTTTCACCAATGTTATTATGGGGACGCTGATCATTTTTTCATTTGTCTCCTGGGGTATTGTGCTCAATCGTTTTTTTGCGCTTGCGTCAGTACGTCGCATGAACCGTTCGTTCACCGAATCATTCCATCTAATGCGTTCTGTTGTTGACATCACTCGCGCTCCGGAAAATCAGCAGAGATCGCCAATCGGAAGACTCGGTATGGTGGGCGTTCAGGAGCATGACCGTATTCTCGCCGATGCAAAACAACACAAAAGCGGAATCACCGACTGGTCATTTTATCTTCAGAATCAGTTTTTTATGGCGCAGGAAGCTCTCGAAGCAGAAAGCGGTCGTCTCGCTCGTAAACAGGACATGGGGATTTTCTTCCTTGCGATTTTCAGTTCAGTGGCTCCGTTCCTCGGACTTCTCGGAACTGTGTGGGGAATTATGGTGGCGTTTATGGCGATCGGCGAACAGGGATCAGCCTCACTTGCCACAGTAGCACCAGGTATTGCCGCGGCCCTCGTGACGACTATCGCCGGACTCGTAGTTGCGATCCCTTCGACATTCTTCTATAACATTTTCATTCACACGGTAGAACGCATTCAGGATGAACTGGATGAGTTTTCTGACCGCTTTATGCTTCGTTTAAAACAAGAGTTGTTCAATCTCCTCTATGCGTCTAAAGATGGAGGCGTTAAGTGAGCAGACGGCGTGAACGGCGAAAGCAGCAACTGAAAAGTACGCTGGACCTCACCAACATGATCGATGTGGTGTTCACATTACTGATTATCTTTATGATTACCGCTCCCATGATGACGCAGGGCGTTCAGGTAGAATTGCCACAGGCGAAAGCCAAAAATGTCGAAACCAACAATGAGATGATCCAAGTTGTTGTGAACAAAGAGAATAAAATCTTTATCAACGACGTGGAAGTGGCGGAAGTTCAGTTCGAAACGGCATTTTCAAATATTTTCAATGGTCGCAAAGAGATACCCGTCTTTGTTAGCGGTGATCGAGATGTTCCCTATGGGATTGTGATGTCGGTGATAACCAAAATTCAGAAAGCCGGTGCGGTGAAACTTGGGTTTCTTACCGAACCGCTTCCGAAGGAGTAACGGTGATTCTTGATCAGCAAGGACTTCCGAAACTAAAAGAGAGTGGCCCTGTCTGGACCATCGTCCTTTCGATCTTTCTTCACATTTTGGTTTTCGTGGGGGTTCCCTTTTTATTAGACTATTTCTACAAGGAACCAAAGATTGATCGCCCGCCTACGTTTGAATTGATGGCCTTGCCCACAATGGAAGAAAATTTCTCTACAGAAGTTCCTACTTCGACGCCGGAACAACCCGAAGAGGTGGAAGAACCGGAACCTGAACCGGTGGCTGAACCCGAAGAGGTTGTAAGCACTAAACAACCGGAAAAGAAAATTGAAGAGAAAAAACCGGAACCGAAAAAGACCGAGCCCAAAAAAGAGGAAAAACCAAAACTTTCTAAGCAACAAGTTGCCAGTGAATTGGACAATCTTTTTGATGGCCCACCGAAAAAAGGTGGATCTAACTCATCTGGATCGGCAGCTGAAATGTCCTACGAAGGGATTTTAAAACAGCGAATTCGCCAAAGTTTAAAATCAACAGATAATACTAGAAGAATTACCAAAATTCGGATAAGTATTTCCCGAAATGGAGACTTGATTTCAAAGGAAATGGTACAATCTTCAGGTAATGTTCTCTTTGACACGCAGGCGAAGAGAGCCGTAGAGCTTGCATTTAAGATGCCATCAGTGCCTAATGAAATTGCTGTCCCATTTGTAAAAGTATATGATATATGTAGCGTAGACGAATAAGGGTTAAAATGAAATCAGTTGTTCTTAGTTTTATAGCATTAGCAGGATTATTATCTCAAAATACTCCACAAAATATTGATGGGAATACATCTGTTGCACCAAGTTCTATCAGAAGTGATGGAATAATCTATGCTCAGAAAAGTGAAATTGCCATCGGTGTTCTTCCCTTTAAAGGCGAAGGTGCATTGGAAGCCGAAAATGCTCCGTGGAAAGTTATTGCGTCTGACTTGGACTTCTCAAATAAAATTGAAATTGTTCAGTTAGCGCGACTCGACACCAACGCACTGAAGTTAAAAGGTGCTCGGATGTATGTGGATGGATCATATAAAATTATTGGAGACTCGCTCATTACGACTGCCAATCTCAAAGATTTCGTGACAAAAAAACTTCTTCTCACAAAGACAATTACTGTTCCTAAAAAAGATGTTCGGCTCGCGGGCCACCGTTTTGCCAACAATGTCGTTAAAACACTCTTTATGCAGAACGGCCCCTTTGAAACGTCGATACTGGTTTCGCGTCGCGTCTCAGGCGGAAAAGATATCTATGTCATGGATTACGATGGGTATAACATGCGCAAAGTCGCTTCCGGTAGCATCAATATGATGCCGACCTTTATCGATGCATCTCGCTATGTTTTGGTTTCATACAAACAGGGGAGACCTGAACTGTACCGTGGAAATCTAAACAGTTCGGTGTCAGAAAAAATTTCCTACAGCAAAGGTATGAACATTTCACCGGATTACTCTCCGACTAACGGACGTTTGGTGTTTAGTTCAAGCCGCGATGGAAATTCAGAAATCTACACTTCCGATATCAGCGGTGAAAAACTTGAACGATTAACAGTTTCTTCTGCTAACGACGGTGCTCCAGCGTGGTCTCCCAATGGCTATATGATCGCCTACATTTCTGACCGTTCCGGTTCTCCTCAGCTCTATGTGATGGATAATACGGGATCAAATGAAAGACGTTTGACATTCTCTGGAACCTATCAGGATTCACCTGTTTGGTCTCCAGACGGAAAAAAAATTGCATTTACTTCCCGTAGAGACGGGAAATTTGATATATTTATCATCGCTTTAGATGGTTCTGAAGAGACGAAGATCACTGGTGTGATGGGAGGGCATTGTGAATATCCTGTGTGGTCACCGGATGGTTCACAGATTCTCTTTGTTCACTCTACCGGTGGTCGAAACAATATTTACAGAATATCAGCCGATGGAGCGGGAGAGGCTGTTGCTGTAACAAAAACTGGTGATGTTGAAATGCCCGCATGGTCTTTTATGAAGGAGTGATTGTATGAAAAAGCGCGTATTTGCTGCTGTGGCTCTCTGTGTTGTCGTCGGTTTTACCGGCTGTAAGAAAAAACCTGTTGTAACTGTTCCTGAGCCAGTAAAAGAAGTGGTGAAAGAAGTAGTTAAAGAGCCTGAAGTTATTAAAGAAGAACCAAAAATCGAAGTACCTGTTCGCGATCTTGAAGCTGAAATTCGCAAGAACCTTCAGACAATCAAATTCGAATACGACAGCTACCAGCTCACTGCTGAAAGCAAAGAGTTCCTTTCGATTGCTGCAAAATTCCTCAAAATTGAAGGAAACATCAGCGTAAAAATCGAAGGTAACTGTGACGAACGTGGTTCTACAGACTACAACATGGCTCTTGGTGAAAAACGTGCTGAAGCAGTACGCGACTATCTCACCCGTGCTGGTGTAGCGGCATCTCGCATCGAAACAATCTCTTACGGTAAAGAAAATCTTCTTAACGTAGGGTGTGCCGATGATGCATGTCACGAAGCTAACCGCCGTGCTGAATACAAAGCAAAATACTAAGGAGTAGTGACGTGCGCGTTCTGATAAGTGTACTTGCTCTTACTGCTTTGAGTGGTTGTTCAAAAATAACCGCTCTTCAGCAGAGTGTCGCAGAGATTGACAATCAAAATGATTCTTTGCGTGCTGAGCTTGCCCGATTTGAAAGACAGTACTATCAGGTTCAGCTTGAAGAGATGAAAGCGAATAAGATTTCTCAGGAGTTGATGCTTCTTCGTATTGAAGAGCAGCTTGTTCAACTGTCTGGAAATGTAAATGAGAGTCACGCTAGATTGAGTGAAATCAATCAGAAAACGGGTGAATTGACTGCTCAACTTCGCGAAAAAGCTCAGAAAGATTCTCTGAAAGTAACGCTCGCCAATGCTGAACGTCGAGATATGTTCGATTTGGGTGTGAAAGATGTTCAATTGGGAAATCACTCTCAGGCGATTAGTACGTTTACCGCTTTTATTGAAGCCTATCCTGATGCCGCTGAAAAGGGTGATGCAATCTATTGGATTGCTGAATCTCAGCTTGCTCTTAAAAAGTATGACGACGCTGAAAAACAGCTGAAAATGTACATTAAAGAGTATAAAGAAGGTTCCTTCTTTTGTACAGCCATTTACAAGTTAGGAGTGGTGTACGATAAAAAAGAGGATACTGTTCGTCGCGATGCCCTTTGGGACGAGCTGAAAAGCCGCTGTCCAAATAGCAAAGAAACGAAATTGGTTAAGGGAAAAAAATAGATTCCCTGTGAATTGACTGAAAAGCACCTTCGAAAGAGGGTGCTTTTTTTATAAGGAGTATCGGCGATGAAAAAAGTTGTCGTTGTTGCCACTGGTGGCACAATTGCTGGCGTATCAAATGGGTCAGGGTACGATTCTGGCATTGTTTCGGTAGATCAACTTCTCAAAGTGCTTCCCGATTTTAGATTGATTGCAACTATAGAAACTGCTCAGAGTTGTAATGTCGGGTCTCAAGATATGAACTTTCTAACTCTTCAGAAAGTTGCAATAGAGGTGCAATCGATACTTGATCGTTCTGATGTCGATGGCATTGTTATAACTCACGGTACTGATACCATGGAAGAGAGCGCATTTTTTTTGAATCTAGTTGTACAAAGCTCTAAACCAATTGTATTTACCGGTGCGATGAAACCTTCTACCGCAATCGATAGTGATGGACCTGCAAATCTTTTAGATGCCATACGCGTTGCGGTTTCGCATGATTCTTTTGGACGTGGAGTCTTACTGGTTATGCATCGAGTGATACATTGCGCTCGCGCGTTCGTGAAAAGTCATACAACCTCTGTTGATACCTTTATTTCGCCCGAGAATGGGCCAGTTGGCCATATCATCGCAGATGACACGATTTCATTTGAATATGACACGCCTAAGGTTCATACCTATCTATCAAACTTCCATCGAGGTAAATCAGTCATTCTTCCGCGAATTGATATATTCTATGGCTGCACTGACATGAACTCCGATCTTATTCGTTCATCAGTCTCTCTGGGGGCGCAGGGAATTGTGATTGCCGGTGTTGGCAATGGGAATGTTAATGAAGCAGTACTTGGAGTAATATCTGAGCTTACCAGACAGGGGATTCCTGTTGTACGCGGATCGAGAGTCCCTATGGGGAAAATTGTGCGTAATCTTGAAATTGACGATGATTCTGTGGGAACTCTAGTGGCTGATTCTCTTGCGGTGGCAAAATCGCGGGTGTTACTGATGGTTGCAGTTGGGATTGGAATACCCCTAACAGATTTACAACAAATTTTTTATGACTATTAGAGGCGCGAAGAAATCAGATGGGAGCCATTGTCAACGGTGTTGAACCAAAAGAGAAGCACTGGCCCCACGATAGAAAATCCCTCTTCGATGGTTTTTTTATTATCGTACGGGAGAATAGTTGAAAACTTATCCTGTGCTGATTTAATAAGCTGCATTTTTAAAAGTTCCATGATGACTCCATTTTTATATTTCACGACTTAAGAGATGTGTTGAATTGTCTTCGGTATTAAACCAAAACAACAGCTGTCTACCTTCGATTGTAAAACCTTCTTCGATGCGCACTTTGTTGCCGCATGGGAAAATTCGGTTGAACTGGCTCAGGGCAGATTCAATGAGTTCTTCTTTTACCTGATTCATGATGGCACCCTCCACACTTGAGTATGAAATGGATAATCTAAGATCGTGCCATTGTTTCTAATGATGTGATTTTGAATAGGAAATGGTTGGGGAACGATGCTAATCATGCAGAATATTCCTTGTGAAAAGGAAAAAAGTGCAGGCTAGAGAATTGACAATGCAAAAAGTGCGAACTATTGTCCGCACTTTCCAATCGATAGTATTACCGAGTTAGATTCGCGTGATTTTTGCACCGAGTGCAATAAAATCATCTGCAAAAGTCGGGTAGGTCACAGCCGCAGATTCAACCGTGTCAACGGTAGTTATTCCTTCTGCAATCATTCCCGCTAGTGAAAGAGCCATTACTACGCGATGGTCATCGTGACCACATACTTCGGCACCGTGTAATCTGCTTTTGCGAATGATTAACCCATCGGGGAGTTCTTCGATATCGGCACCCATTTTACGCAACTCATTGAACATTACGGTTATTCGGTCGGTTTCTTTTATTCTTGCTTGAGCGACATTAACCAGTCGTGTTTCTCCTTCAGCAACAGTTCCCAAAACAGCCAAAGCGGGAAGTGCATCGGGCATGGCATTCAAGTCAATCACTCTACCCACGAGTTTTTCAGCGCTCATGGTATATGATCCATCGCCGTTGGCTGAAACGGTGGCTCCCATCTCTTTAAGAATGTTGAAAACTTCCTTATCGCCTTGAGGATCAGTAAAATCAATATTTGCAATTGAAATTGGTCCGCCGGTGATTGCTGCGGCAACAGCAGAGAACGTTGCACCTGAAAAGTCCCCGGCGATCTCCTCACAAATGGGCGCATAGCTCTGACCGCCATACACTGTGAATTTTCCCGTTTCGACACTTCCTTCAAACTTGATACCCATTTTGCGAAGCCACCAGAGTGTTATCTCAACATAGGGTTTTTCCGATAGATTGGTAACTGTTATGTGGGTATCACCTTCGAGAAGCGGAGCTGTGAGCAACAGACTTGAAAGGTATTGCGAATTGTTTCCCTGAACCGTTACGTTGCCACCTTTGATTGGCCCTTTGATAACAAATGGAGGATATCCTTTCTGCCCTTCGCTAGTCCACTCGGCACCGAGCATTTTCAGTGCGTTAAGAATGGGAAGCATGGGGCGACTGCGCAGTGAACTGTCTCCGTCAAAGGTGATTTCACGATCTACAATCGCCGCGGCTGAACAGAAAAGATTTGAACCGGTTCCTGAGTTTCCCATATAGATTGTCGCCGCTGGATTAGGTTTTCCTGCAACGCCTGTGACTATCAATTCGTTGTTTGATTTTTCCACGATGGCGCCAAATAGTTTTGCAGCGTTCAGTGCCGATTCGCCATCGCCCTCAGTGAGTGGATTGATTATTTTTGATACGCCATCGGCTAGAGTTGCAATCAAAAAAGCGCGAATCGTGTGTGATTTCGATGCCGGTATAGAGATTTTTCCTGAGAGTTCAGATCGTTCTACGGTCCATTTCATCGTATTATTTCCCTTCGATTGCAGCTAAAAGTTCATTGAGATTAAAGAGTTCCACTGGCGCAGTTGTTCCCGTCCAATACTGAAAAGATGCCAGTCCTTGAAGAAGAAGCATGCGCAGACCATTTTGTCCTCGCGCACCAATCTGTTTTGCTTGAACAAGATAGGGCGTTTCGGCGGGATTGTATATCGCATCGAAATAGTACCCATTGGGATGCATTTGTTCGATTTTCAGTGGTGATAACGGTTCATTGCGATTCATTCCCACGGGAGTGCAGTTGACCACGATGTCTGCTTGTGAGAACAATTTTGCCGATTCACAATCGTCAAATGTTCCCGTCTGAACTGAAAAACCTGTTTTCTCCGTAACTTCATCGGCAAGAGGTTGTACTTTTGAACTATTTCTACCAATAAGTGTCAACGATGCGGGGATTTTTTCATGGGCAAGAATCATTGCAAGGGTCCGTGAAGTTCCACCATTTCCAAGTATAACAATATTTTTGCCGCGAGGATCTACATTGTCTTCACGCAGAGCAGCAAGAAATCCCTCGCCATCGGTGGTTGTACCACAGAGTTTGTTTTCGCGCATATAGAGCGTATTCACGGTTCCGGTAAGTCGTGACAGTTCGGATAATTCGTCACAAAATGGGACAACATCGCTTTTGTAGGGAATTGTTACATTAGCGCCTGCAAATTTCAGGGCTCGCAGTGTTCGAATAAGGTTTTCTAGTTGATCCGGTTCACATCCTAATGGAATATAGCAAAAATCGAGACCAAGTGAACTGAAAGCGTGGTTGTGGATCAAGGGGGAAATGGAGTGTTTAACCGGATTTCCCAAAAGTCCTGTGATTTTTGTCGTACCTTTAATTTTTACACATTGCATTGCTCTGTATCCTGTGGAAAATGTACTGTTTACTTCATAAAATAGTCTCTGCCGTTCATTTACAACAGCCTTGGATTCTGTGGAAAAGTGTCTGATGCAATAAAAAAAATAAAAAACTTTACAAATTATCATTGACAGTTTAACGAGTTGTGTACTATACTGTTGAAAAATAGTTGACATTGGCTTATGATGATTGCAAACTTACATTAAACACTAACTGAGGAGGGCGATGTGAGTGCTGTTACGAAAAAAGATTTGGTTCAATCTGTATCCGATGAAACCGGACTTACCCAGATTGATGCAAAAGTTGTTGTGGAAGAACTTCTGGAATCAATTTCAGAAGTCCTTCAAGAAGGTAGTAGTATCGAAATCAGAGGATTTGGTACGTTTTATTCAAAAGTTAGAAAACCCCGTCCAGCTCGGAATATAAGAACTGGTGAAACTGTGCCTCTCAATGAGCGTGTGGTTCCTCTGTTCCGTTATTCTGCAGAACTTCGTGAGAAAATCGATAGAGCGGCTAAGGGTGGACCAATCGAACCTATTTTTCTCGAAGTCTGAACCAACCGTTCAGTGAAATGTCATCTATGAACATACCGTGCTGTATGTTCGCGCGATATCGAATCTCAAGATTCACCGTATCGCCTGCCTTAAATGGGCTCAACGAAAAAAAACGTTGGGTCCATTTTTTTTGGGGTAGGATTGAAAATGTTTGAGCCGCCGATCCGCTGTAGGTTGTTCCTTTGAGATAAAACCATTTCTCGCTGTTATGTTTTTGTATGCGTATACCGTAGCAACCTTCGCCGGCAATTTTGAGAGTTCCCACTTTCTGGTTTGGAGGTATGATCGCGGTGAGTCGCACGGCAGTCCCATTCTTTTTGTCTTCACCGCTGATTCGCAATGACCAATTTCCTTCGGCAGACTGCTCTTTTGATCGCACCGCCAGGAACTTGCTGTTCTGAACAATCCATCCATCGTGGGAATGTTCAAATGAACCGGCACTGCTTTTCCGAAGGTTCGGCAGGGGGCAATCGGTTGACAATAGTAGCGAGACAGGAAGGTGATCTGACCACCCGCGATTCAAGTGAATAAAGCCATCTTTAGTTGGTAGTGTTTGCCAGCGAATGGGGGTGTAGTTGTCTAGAAGTGCTCCGAATAGGGTGAACTGTTCGAACGATCCCGATTTATAACGTAATCCTTTTGAATCGAGTAGTGTAGCGGGAATCAGGATGTGGTCAATCGTATTGAAATTTCCCCTGAATCGATAGCTAAACTGATCTGTACCACTTTTTTCTACCCACGGATTGTAGTGAAATGAACTCCCCTTAGATCGCACTTCTTCTGGTGTTATAGGGATAAAGGGTGTTCCCACTGGTGAAAGTGTTGTTTTGAGCAGGTGGTTTATTCCCGTGATTCCTCGCGAATCATCTTGATTATCGGTGAGAAGTGATGAGGCTTCGTCAAAGTTCGAATTGAAATCCCCGAGAATGAGGTATTCGCATCCTGAGGGAAGTGTATCGATGATTCGTTTCACTGTCTGAGCTGCGAGATTGCGAAAGCTCTCTTTCTGAGCTTTTGAAGGCCAATGGACGGCGATAACGCGGATTGTTCCCGCCGGCGTAGTTACCTGGGATTCTAGGATCATACGAGTTTTGATTTTTTTTGGAAGATTTACGGGATGTCGAACGGTGTTGCTGAGAGGGTAGCGCGAAATGAGCCCTACGCCAACCGAAAGCGAATGAGGCAATTCGCCAAAGGTAACTGAGGAAAAATGCGTACCCTTGGCGTTGCAACGATTTACAAGAGCTTTCAGAACAGATTCATTTTCGATCTCTTGAACTGCAAGTATATCTGGATTGAGAGCGGCAATCACGTTGCTCGTGTTTTCTAGTTTCGTTTGGTATGAAGCAATGTTCCAGTTTTCGTAGGAAGGAGAGTACTGGGGGTATTCGTGGCCCGATTTTTTTAGGTCGAACAGATTTTCAACGTTATACGTGGCGACTTTCAGTTCAAATGCTGAAGTTAAACTTAGTATGAGTAGCAAGAGCAGAACGCGCATCAAAACCTCCGTGAAGAAAACCTAAAATAGCATAGGTATAGTTCATGCTGTTGATAAAGGATCGGTCGAAATGTATACTTCGTTTGTAGTATTCTGTTTTTTAACGTGGGAGAAAAGTATGGTAACATTCTATGGATATAAGAAATGCAGTACCTGTCGCAACGCGGAAAAGAGTCTTGAATCGAAAGGTATCGCCTACACCTTTGTCGATATCACCGTTACACCGCCAAGTGTAGAAGAGCTGCAAATGATTCAAAAAACTGCCGCAGTTCCAGTGACGAAATTGTTCAACACTAGTGGCGTAGTCTACCGGGAACAAAATATCAAAGAGAAAATCAAAGGTATGAACGATGAATCTCTCATTGCTCTGCTCGCATCAGATGGAAAGTTGATCAAGCGGCCGCTGGTCACTGATGGGATAAATTCTACCGTGGGATTTAATGAAAATCTGTTCAGCGAAATGTGGAAATAGCTTTAAGTTGGTTACGTTCGGGTTATGATTGCACAAATGTGCGAAGGTCGTCGGGTGGTCCGGTTGAGGTTCGCACAAAAGTGCGAAGGTTGTAGGGCGTTCCGATGGAGGTTCGCACAAAAGTGCGAAGGTTGTAGGGCGTTCCGATGGAGGTTCGCATAAAAGTGCGAAGGTTGTCCGGTATTTCGGTGGAGGTTTGGGTAAATGCCCAAAGGGTGTCGCGGTGAACCTTTGTCATCAAAGGCATTTGAATTGGATTGAAATTGAATTCCGATGCCGGAGACAACTAAAACGGGCATTCCCGCCGGAGACTGGAACGAGAGATACGGTCGTTAAGAATGATGAGCCGTATTTGTATTTGATTTCGGGGCGTTGCGGGGTGTCCCCGCACGGAAGGGGAAGCAAAGACCGCCAAATTCCTGAGCCTTAGCGAAGGATGGCGGGCTGAAGCGGGGGGAAACCGGCCGAAGATACCATATTCAACGAAGAACTGTCGGTCATTCGGCGGGTTGCCCCCGACGAAGCTTGCAACGAAGCGCATTGATTCAAATATAAATGTGTCATGTATAGTGAAAAAATATCCGCAGCAAATAGGTGACATTGCCTGAATACCCTAAGTGAATGGCGATTATACCAACACAGGTCGAATGCCTGTGATTTTGATAAGGAAAAAACCATGATCACGATCCTTGCCGAAAAACCATCCGTCGCCCGCGAAATTGCCGGAGTCCTTGGCGCAAAATCCAAACGGGACGGCTATATCGAAGGGAACGGCTACGCGATCACCTGGGCGTTTGGTCATTTGGTGGAACTGGACGAACCGGAGTCCTACGACGATTCGCTGAAACGGTGGAGTCTTGATCCGCTTCCGTTTATCCCCGAAAAGTTCAAACTTCGCCTGAACAAAATGAAAGGGGTGAGCACTCAGTTTCGGATAATCGAATCGCTGTTCAAACAATCCGAATCGATTATCTGCGCCACTGATGCGGGGCGCGAAGGGGAGTTGATTTTTCGCTATATCCAAGAAAAAGCGCGGGCGACGAAGGTTCCTGCCAAACGGTTGTGGATTAGTTCGTTGACCAGTTCGGCGATTCGCGATGGATTCAATAACCTTCGCCCGTTGAGCGACTACGATTCGTTGGCTTCGGCGGCGAAATGTCGTTCCGAAGCGGACTGGATAATCGGACTCAATGCGACGCGAGCCTACACGGTTAAATATTCCCATGGGTCGGGAGTCTTTTCGGTGGGAAGGGTTCAGACGCCGGTTCTCGCCATGATCGTCAACCGCGACCGCGAGATTGCTCGGTTTGTGTCGTCGCCCTTTTGGGAGTTGAAAACACTCTACCGAAACGCCACGTTTATCCACGAATCAAAGCGGTTTGATTCGATCGAACCGGCGCAGATCATTTTGCAAAAGATTACTAATCAGCCGCTGACAATTACTTCCGTGGAAGAGTCTGATCAGACCATTCCGCCGCCGCTTCTTTTTGATCTCACCGAACTTCAGCGAACCATGAACCGCATGACTGGCATGAGCGCCACGGCAACGCTCGCCGTGGCTCAGTCGCTCTACGAATCAAAACTGATCACCTATCCGCGAACCGATTCGCGCCATCTTTCCGACGATATTTTTCCTCAGTGCCAATCGACAATCAACAAACTGGCATCGGCGTATCCGCAGGAGTGTGGTGGCATTACGCGGGTGATCAAACTGAAACGGTTTTTCAACAGTTCCAAGGTGAGCGATCACCACGCGATTATTCCCACCGGCGTTTTGTCCGGATCGCTGACCGGGCCGAATAAACTGGTCTACGATCTGATCGTAAAATCGTTCTTGGCGATTTTCTATCCTCCTTGCGAACGGGTGAAAACGGAAGTTTCCGCGGTCACGGCAGAGGAGAAGTTTTCTACTTCCGGGATTCGCGAAAAAGTTGCGGGATGGAAAGTTCTCTATCCAAAAGAGAAAGCTTCCGAAGAGGAGCAGGAACTTCCGGCGTTTATCGTGGGCGAGTCGGGGCCTCATAATCCGATCATTCGCAAAAGCGAAACGAAACCGCCGAAATACTTCACCGAAGCGACGCTACTTTCGGCGATGGAGTTCTGCGGGAAAGAGATCGACGACGACGAGATTCGGGAAGCTCTCAAGGAAAAAGGATTAGGAACGCCGGCGACCCGCGCTTCGATAATCGAAACGCTGGTCAAGCGAGATTACATTCGCAAGGAGAAAAAGAACCTTCGCGCGCAACCTCGCGGTGAACAACTGATCGATCTTCTTGCGGATCAGCGAACGCTCACGTCGCCGGAACTGACCGGTTCGTGGGAACAGGAACTTCACCGAATCGCTCGTGGAGAGTCTGACCCCGCAAAATTTCGTTCCGCGATCCGCGAATTTGCTTCCGCCGTAGTGAGTCCCGTGAAATCGGGAAGTTCGCCTTTGGGACTCGGATCGTGCCCGCTTTGTGGATCGCCGGTGATCGTCGGAACCAAAGGCGGATTTGGCTGTAGTTCGTGGAAATTGGGCTGTATGTTCCGGTTTCATGGTGAACAGTTCGGCGTAAAACTTTCCGAAGAGCAGGTGCAACAACTTTTGGCCCGAGGAAGACTTGCCCGCCCACGAAAACTGGTTGCTCCCGACGGCACGGAATGTTCGGGCTATCTCGCCATGGATTCTCACGGGAATTTCTCGATTCTTTCCCGAGAAGAGAAACTCGAAGGCGAATCATTCGGAACCTGCCCAAACTGCCGAAGTTCGGTCATGGAACAGTACAAATCCTACAGCTGTTCGGGTTGTGATCTCGTGATCTGGAAAACAATCGCCGGGAAAAAGATCACGCCGGAACTGGCGAAACTGCTCCTGTCCGGCAAAAAATCGAGCAAGTTTACCAGTTTCAAATCGAAAGCGGGGAAGAAATTCTCCGCCTGTTTGGTGATCAAGGGGGATAAAGTCGAGATGGAGTTTTAGGCATTTCACATTCGAGCGAGATGTAAACGAAAAACGCTCCCGAGATATTCTCTCCGGAGCGTTTTGTTTTTGAATCATTTGTTTTAGAAGTTTGTCGGTGATTCGCGGCGGCTGTTGAATCGATTGATAATCTGAATAGCTTCGAGCGGATCATCGGTCAGGTGCAATAGCCCCGGGTCTTCAGCGCTGATATAGCCGTTTGTGTAGAGCATTTTTTCTTTGATCCAGTCCATCATACCTGCCCAGAAATCAGTTCCCATGAGAATAAGCGGCAGTGAAGGGGTTTTTTGGGTTTGAATCAATGTCAGTGTTTCGAACATTTCGTCAATCGTCCCAAATCCGCCGGGCATGATAACAACTGCCGTAGCCCAGCGAAGGAACATTACTTTGCGGACGAAGAAATAGCGGAACTCTAGTTCGATATTTTGATAGGGATTGGGATGTTGTTCAAAGGGAAGGTCGATATTGAGACCAATAGAGACACCACCCGCTTCAGAAGCTCCTTTATTACCCGCTTCCATGATTCCAGGGCCACCGCCAGTAATAAGGCCGTACCCGTTTGAAGCAATGACTCGCGCGGTCTCTTCTGCCATTTTATAGTACTTTTCATCCGGTTTTGTCCGTGCTGATCCAAACATCGAAACGCAAGGGCCAACACTAGACATCGTTTCAATTCCTTCGACGAATTCCGCCATTATACGGAACATACGCCAAGTTTCTTCAGAACTGTGGTAAGGTGCTTTTTTTACCATACCTTCCTCCTCATTCAGTTACAAATGATCCTGCCGATGAATATTGTTTGGCAGATTACCATTGTAAGTATAACACTTTTATCTTAATGATCAACAGTTTATACCATTTTGAACAAAGTTTTTTTCCTTCTCTAGAAAGTGTTCCAAACTATTGGGATTATTGGTCATCGAGGTGATCGATAATTTCATCCCACGTATGCACCGTGCATTCAGCTAGGACTTTCCACGCTTCATCATTGCGAGAATTGAAATAGATCGTCCTGATTCCCGCCGCAACTCCCGCATTGATATCGTGTTTGTAATCGCCACAGATAACCACATTGCCTTTGGGGAGATTCCATAAATCCAAGAGCTGATGAACTGCTTCGGGATCTGGTTTTGGCGCCGCAGACTCCCGAGTTTTAATCGATTCCGGTTCGAAAAAGTGAGCCAATCCCGCTGCCTGAAGCGTTACTTCTGTGTTTATTTTGTTATTTCGAGTTATTACTCCCAGTTTGCACCCTCGCTCTGAAAGTAGTGCGAGAAGATCGTGGATCGCCTGTTGAGGTTTTGTTTGGTGAGCGAGTTCTAATTCCAATCGTTCGAGAATTTCTTGTTTCTCTTTATATATTCCCGCTGGAAGTTCATGGAACCACATGAGAATATCTTCTTGTTCTTCAGGCATTTGCAACTCTTTTCGAATGATCGAAAAGTCGTGAATAGGCATGGTGAGTGTTCCGTCCATATCAAAAATCCAGCCAGTTATCGCGCTAAAATTCATATTGCACCTCTTGAGTATTGTTTTGTTTAAAATACGATCATACCGTTCGCAATCGGTTCGAATACTATTTGGATTCATTTCAATCTGCATGTGATTGATATTCTTTGATTCGCGAATGCTATTTTAGATCGAAAAGGAGGGGACATGCATGATCTTCTGATATCGTTGGGCGTTCTTGCCGGATTGGGCGTACTTTTTCTTGTAATCATCTCGTCGCTAAACAAAAGCGTTGACTATTTGTCACGCGTGGTTTTTTTGCTCAAGACTGAGTACGATTACCGTGCCGAAGAGCTTGAAGTTCGTCAGGTTTTGGCAGCTATGGAAGATGAAGAGTATTGATCGTTGAAAAAAGGGAGTTCCATAATGATACAGAGCGCTGTTATTGTAGCCGGA
>JAIFMU010000083.1 GCA_020048285.1 bacterium
TCGAAGAAACCGCCGTATACGAAAGTACGTACGGTGGTGTGAGAGGTCGGTGAGACAGGGGTTGTCCTTTTCTCACCTCCTACTCGATTTTGTAGCCGCAGGGTCTACTGCTTTTTAAAATCTTCTTTGAGAATGGTAAACGCAACAAAACGGTCCTGACTTCCATCGGTAATGGTTGAGTCATATGCCGGTTTATTTTGTGTTTCCCATGTCTCTTTGCCATCTTTCACGTGGCGCTCCATGAAATTCTGGCGAACGGCTGCAAAACGATTTGTTTTTACATGGATTGTATCGCCTTTGATATCCCACGTACCATACGATTCGTAGCGGTAGTCCTCTTTGAGGTCGTGACTACTTTGGCCCTGTTTCTGTTCAACAAATGTCGCTTTCCCATCTGCAAAGAAGGTGAATATTTTCTCCTCTTTTGCATTTACTAGGAAGTTTACCGAACTGGTGTACTGTTTTTCAAATTTCCAAGCGCCGGTAACGGTAGAACGTATCTGGTTGGCCTGAACCTGTTGAGCTTTCAGCGAAGTGAGAAGCGAATCAGCAATAGTCGACTGTTTTTCGGCTTCGAGAATCCACTCTTTTTCAATAAGTTTACTCAGCGAATCGAGGACAGTGTTCATCGCTGTTTGATGCAGACCGGTCAATTCAGTTTTTGCACTCTCTTTAAGCGAGGTAAGCTTATTGATCATTTGTGGTTTTTTTTCTGAAAGACTCTTGGCAAGCACCTCTTCAGCGTGTTCCATTGCAACTATTGCTCGTTTGTAACACTCTTTCGCAATGCCACCTTGATTGTCTTTTTTCGCTTGTTTGGCATCAAAGAGTTCCGATTTGGCATCAATAAGAAGTGAATCTGGTAATCCTGAACTGGTAAGTTTGTCCAGTCGTTCCGATGCTTTGTCGAGTTGTGTTTTGTTTACTCCGCATCCGGAAAGAACTGCTGTCAGTACAACTGCAGAAATCAGTACCCGTTTTTTCATGACCACCCCATTGAATTAAGTTATGTCCTATATATAATAAATTCCAATGCATTCTGCTGAGTAAAAATGTCATAATGACTAAGATAAGTTACAAGGTCTCGGTTTGCTGATTTCAATTTCTTGTATAAGAAAGGTTGCAGAACCGGATAATGGATTGTACTATAGCGTTGAATGTAACTGGATTATACCGTATAAAAGGGTGTACCCTATGAAGTTAAAGAATGCAGCGTTGCAAAGCTTGGTCGCACTTCTGCTGACACAGGGAGTTGTGGCGCAAGAAGAAAAACAAGAGCAGCAGGTTGCGGGGTTGAATCAATTAGCAACTCCGGATTTTTCTGCCTCGTTGGCAGTCGGATTTAATTACGACTACCTTCGATCTCCTCTGCGTGTTGATTACGAGCGCGCACGAGGGATGTTTGGGATAAATATTCCCTTTTCTATTAAGCCAAGTTCCGAAATGATCGGAACAGAACTTATGGGAAGTGTATCAGACAACTTTACGGATGGTGAATATTTTGCACCAAGTCTTGCTGTAAAGCAGTTCGCAAATACAACATTGCAGGTTGATGTGCCTTTTTACGGTGGTGTTCTCGAGTGGTCTCATATGCGTATGATGAACGTGAAGTATAACAACCGATTGGGTTTGCCTGACTTCGAGTATGCACCGGACACGCTTCCGGGAGCTGGATCGATGGAAAACATGAACATCGATCTATTGCTGAAAGGAAATATCAGCGTGCCTGTAGGGTTTGATCTAGGTTGGGAATCGATGACCTTTGGCTATGCCTATAAGTTCAACGACATGTTTAAGATTGCACTCAATTTGCATCGCCACTATTTCTACTTCGACGTATTGGGTGATGTCGATATCAATATTGCCGGTAACATTGATGTTACTGCTGAAGCGAATGGCGCATCGACAAGTATTCCCTTGCGACCTGACTACAGCCTTCACAATCAGGTGGATGGGTTCTACGATTTGAAAAAATGGACACCCACTATTGCTGGTGAAGCGTGGCGTTTTCAGTTTATCGGACGGTTTGGATTTAAGGATAAAGCGACCGGTTCTCTCAGCGGAGGATATGTTGTTCCATTTTTCATAGATCCCATGACCTTCCAAGCTGATGGCTTGACCGCCGAATATATCACTGAGAATATGGGGAAATTCCAAACGAGTGATACAAATCAGATCCAGTTCAATACATCCAATGATTTGAAATGGGAAATGCCTAGTGCGTTTACCCTTGGTTTTGATATTGTCCCTTCAAAATTGAACCTCTCATACACGAAATTTGCTGGTCAAGTTCGCATGGAGTTGGTGGATTATGATTTCCAAAAAGGGGATGCGGAAGAGCAAACATTCGACACGTTAGATGTTCGCATTGGTGCGACGGTCGATCACATGGTTCTGATGCAAGGTTATTTTTCATGGATGTTTTTCAAAATGGGGATATTTGCATTTGACATCGATTTCGGTGATAAAGAGCAACTTATTCGGAATAGTGCAAAAGATGTTACCGGTGTAATCCCCTATGGGAAAGGAATTATGGTTCCTATTGCCAGCGGAGGAATACTTCTCGGAGATAAGATGCAATTCAAGCTTGAAGGACATCTCGTGCCGTTCCCTGCGATGAACACTGGATTGATTTACCACTTCTAAAACGAACAGTTAAAGGACTTATACATGAAAAAATTATTAGTAACACTGCTGTTTCTGCTGAGTATTTCAGCGATGGGAGCGACGCAGGCAACTCCTTTTGTCGTCACAGATTTTCCCGCAGCAATTGTTCACCCTGATTCGTCTGTGTGGATTAAGTGGACGGGAAAACAGATGGATTCGGCATCGATCTATTTTAGTCGTAAACCGGGAGGATCGAATCCGGCAAATTACGAAGGTAAACTTGTCGCCAAAAACAGCGCGTTTACAAATCGCGGATTTTTGGAACACGGCATTCAGTTTAAGCCGTCTTCCGTCGCTGGAATGGGAACGGGGATCTACTACCTTATGGTCGCGTCTTCGGATAAGAACTATTCCAATGAGATAAAGTTCATCGTAAAAACGACCAAAACGGTTCAGATGATCTCGCCCATTGGTCAGGGTATCACCAACGTGACACCTTCGTTTCGTTGGACACAAAATCCAGAAGTGCCCTACTACCATGTGATCGTCACCGATGAAAAAATTAACATCGGGTCTAATAACAGTATCGAAGGATTAAGTGTTATTTGGCAGGCGATTACAGCGGACAATCAGATTGTCTACGGAGCGCCAGATCCCTCGGGAACAATAACCGCGACACCTCCGCCGCTCTCTCCTGGGCTGAGTTATAGTTGGTTTGTGCTTAACAACTACGGTAATAACGCCGCTCTATCAGCTATGGATATCAGTCTTCCCGGATCGTTCACTCTTTTAGTAGACACGATGAAAACCCCTAAACTTCTCACGCCGGTCTCTGGGGATACACTATCGTATACCGAATTCACAGAGAAACCGTTGAAATTGCGTTGGACGAATCTCGATGCAGCAAAAGCAAATACTTACAAAGTGTATCTCTATGCTGCATCTGAAGACACCGCGTTGGATGCTCAACTCGTTCTGTGGGATGGCGAAGTGACAGCGGGACAGTTCACAGGAACTGACACGGCCTTTGTGGAAATTGATGCTCGGAATATCTTGACGTCGAACACTTACACGTGGAAAGTAATCGCTGTTGATGCAACCGGAAAAGGTCAGGCAAGTAAAGGAGGATCATTTAGATACAACGGATTATCCGGCGGCATTCTTGCCAAAACCTATGAGAGAATCTCTACATCCTTTGGAATTATTGATTCTCAGAAGGTTGGCCTCTGTGAAATCAAAGTTGAGGTACTCGATGGATCGATGGAAAAACCGCTCTTGTTCTACACCGACCAAAACGGTTTCATTTACCGTGGGCGCCCCGTAGGAACATACCGTCTTACGGCGGTTAAAGATGGGTATCGAACTGTTACAAAGACTGTTACGATTTCAGAAGGGGATACCGCTCGGGTCGATTTCTTCCTCGAACGTCCCGAAGCATCCATTTTTGGTGCCGTTTTTGATGATGCTAACAGCCCTGTAAATATCGCTAAAATCACGGGGGTTTCTACCTTGGGTGATACGCTGAAAACAGAAACAGACCCGTCGGGGAATTTCGTGTTGAACTGTGGAAAAGGTGATTGGGATATTTTTGCAACAAAAAGTGGGCATATCTCACCGGTTCCAACTCGTGTTACCGTTGATTACGGTGAGAGTAAATCTGCAGGTTCTAATATTTTGTTAAAACGAAATAGCTTTATTCTTTCCGGATTGGTTGCTAATAGTGGTGGAACTCCACTCGTTGCGGCACGAGTTCTTTTGAAAGATGAGTTTGGAACGGTAGTTGGAGAATTGCCTTCCACAAGTAGTACCGGTCAGTACAGCTTTTCTGTGAATCCCGGTACTTACACTCTTTCAGTGACAAAAACAGGATTCACTTCGTGGTCTGAAACCTTTGTGTTTGCTTCATCGACGGTGAAAAATATCTCTCTCGCTTCGGGAGCTGCTCAGATCAAAGGAAGTATCTACGGGCGTAACTGGAGTTTTGATGGCAAGCAGACAATTGCCGCAATTCGAAATCTGACTATCCGAGCGTTTAACACTCTTGGCAAAGAGGTAGCTTCCGCATTAACTGATGTTTGGGGATCTTTTACTCTCGGTGTTGCCGGCGATGGTTCTAATTACAAATTGGTCTATGATGCCGATGGATTTATCAAAGACTCTTCGATTGTAACTAAGGTTGATGCCGGTAAAACGATAGAATTCCCGGGAGATACATTGGATGGCCTTGCCAATGTGTACAGCTACGTGTATTACAGTGAAAATGCCGCCGCGGCTTCTGAGATTCAGGTATCTCTTCTTTCTGCAAAAGATGGAGAAACTGTGGCTCGCGGAAGGCAGCGGGGAACAACTATTTCACCGATAAGATTGCCATGAAACCATTTACGGGATTAGATATTGATTCAAATCGCGTGACGGTGAAAAACGGACGACTGATGATCGGAACAGCGCCTATTCAGCAGATTCGCATCGGAGTTGCTGAAGGTAAGGGCGCCGTTGTGTGGACGGTGAACAGCACTATCGACACTGCTCGTGCTACGGTGAAAATATTGTCGCCACTAGTGACCTCGGTAAAAGAGGGAGACACTCTGGTAGGGATTGGTCTCGATACGTATCGTACAGAGATTAATATGTTCGATCCGCGAATCGTGGACTGTGCAAAACACTTGACCGTTATTTCCGAAAACAGTGTGGTGAAATCTGATACGATAACACTTCCGTTTTGGCACATTCCCACCGATTCTATTCAGATGAAAGGTGAAACGGTGACTCTTTCTCTGCAGAATGACATTTCTAAATTCACCGCAGGATCAATTAAGAAAGCTGAACTGTTCTACCGCACTTTTGGATCAACGGAGTTTATTTCTGATACGGCTAAGAACATCGGAACTGACAGTTCGAGGTTTGAAATCACCGGAGTTAAATCTGAAAATGTTCTCGAGTACTATTTCCAAATCACCTTGACTAATGATGACGTGTACGGTTACTCGAAAGAGTTGTATCGTTCCTATATGAAAGCTGATCCGAAAGTACTCAGCCGCCTTGAAATTGTTCCTCAAACTGATTCCACAGGGATAACCTTGGCGGCTGGTGGCTCAACTCGTCTCGAACTGCGCGGCTACTTCGGGGATAAATTCGCCCCTGTGGGAACAATTGATGCAGCATATGCGACCTGGAACGCAACGGGCGTATCACTTTCTGCTGTTGCCGGTGAAGGCGCGGTGGTTATGTTGACAGGAAATGCTTCGGGAACGGGAAATATTACCGTGACATTCAAAGGCGGAACGAAATACACCTTGGCAAAAGGGGTTGATTCAGTCGTGACAATTCCGGTAACGACCACTTCTCACCCGCTTTCTTCTATAAAAATCAGCCAACTCGGTGGCGGAAACGCAAGTTACGTGCTCAATGCAACGGGCGCTCAGTTCTCTGTTGCTGGTACTGACAAATCGGGAACTCCCGTTATTGTAACGCCAACATGGACATGGAGCCCTGACAGTGCTGGAACAGTGGGGGCGGATGGCAAATTTATGCCGGCTAAACGATTTATCGGACGCGCTCAGATTGCAGCTTCAGTTCAGGATACGATCCGCGACCAACTCGTGTTGAATGACAATAGTCAGGCGGGGATTCAGGTTGGATATGCGATTCAGGCAAGCGGTGATTCGCTAAGACTAAGCGATGGGTATGAAATGTCAATAATAGTTCCTGACAGTTCTGTTGCAGCTGATAATGTTATTCTTACCGTGGAACACCCTGAACCTCGTAATACCGTGAAAAAGGCGATTCATGAAGAGGGAATTTCTTTGGTGTCTCGCTTGTATGAAATACAGCGTAGAAGTCCTTCGAAATTCCGTGAAGACTCACTTACCGTAACGGTGAACGGAGTTCCAACAACACAAACGAGAAGTTCGCGGATCGAAGCGGCGTTGAAAGTACCCGAACAGTACCGTTCGCTCCTCGATGCTACTGGATCAAAATTTACTGTAGCTGTGTGGAATGAAAGCAAACTGTTGTGGCAGCATGGTTGGACAAAGAAAGCAGAAACGCGTGCGTCTGATACGACCGATACGCTTTCGGCAATTCTCAAAAGTGTAAAATGGAACAGTGCTGACAGTACCTTTACTCTGTCTGTGGGCGAAGAGCTCAACACTAACTCTGTGGTGCGCTTGGCGATTCTCTTAAACGAAAAAGAGAACATGGAAGGTGATTTCCAAGTTTCGCCAAATCCATTTTCACCCTATGTGTCACCGGTAAATGATTATTGGTTCTTTGGGGACACGGTGAAAGTTGATCCGGAAGATATGAAAGGTACCTGCCTCAAAATTACTCCGATGAACAGCACCAACGGAAGCAATCCAAATGTAACGGTGAATATCTATACCGCGAATCGTTCGCTCGTGTGGGAAGCTCAGCTCAATTCGGTGATTCCAGGGAAAGAGTACTATCTCTTCTGGGATGGAAAAACCCGCATAGGCCGAAGTGGGAATGCGGATGTCATTACCGTCAGAGAAAATACGCCGATTCGACCTGAAGGTGATGCGATGTGTCGAAATGGTCGTTACTTTGCTGTAGTTGTTATCGATGATGGCAAAGAGAAAAAACGATTCACTAAAGAAATTATTCTCTTCAAATAGGCGCGGGGAACAGATGAAAACAACAAATAGAACAAACAGAGTGAAAGATCACCAGCGCCGTATGATGTTCAGTCCGCTGATGCTTTCTGTGGCTGCGGTACTGAGTTGTAGCGCAATCGGATTTGGTGCCGATGAAAGTACTCGTGTTGGTGTAATGACACCTCTCTTTACCGGAGTTGATAGTTCATTGCAGAAAAAATCGGTACAGCATATCCAAGATAAGCTTCATAAAATCGGCGGCTATGATGTCTACACCGAAAAGCGCCTTCGCGACGCCATTGAAGTGTTCGACAAGAACTATCCTGAATACTGTCAAGAACCGCGTACGGCGGCAATCGTCGGTGCCATGCTCGAACTTGACCGCATGGTCTACGGACGAATCATTGAAAATCGTGATCGCATTGCCGTTCAGTTAACTATGGTCGATGTGGCTTCGCGGCGCATTGTCAACACTGCTAGTGTTGAAGGTGAACCGGGAATTCCCCTGGATCAAGTGGTGAATGGTGCCTTGAATCGGATTCACGAAATCGAAGACACGTTGCTTTCAACTTCGATGAAACGCTACTACGGTGAAGAGGTGAACAATCTCAAACCTATGGCGATTTCGGCGGGGACCTATATCGGTGCGGCAACGATTCTCTCTCTTGCAGGAAATGAACGTCAGAAAAACAAAGTCGAATATGACGACAATCTTTCGGGAATCTCTGCGGATATGCGCTCAACGCCAAAATCGGCTCGCGCATCGGCGATGGGGAACTGTTATGTCGCCCTTGCAAAAGATGCTTATGGTGTCCATTTTAACCCTGCCGGTGCTTCGTGGGTCGATGGGGTTCAGGGATCAGTAAGTTATCGCAATCATTTTGGAATGATCAACTCCATGAGTGCCTCTTTTGCTGCGAATGCCACTCGTGAACTGGGATGGGGCCATTCGTTTAGCTATTCAGGTTCACCAGAAAGTTTCTTTCAGGAGATGGACTTTGGAACCGTCGTTTCCTATAAGTTCAACGACCTTTTCGGCAAATTACCACCATTTTCGCTCGGTGCAGGTATCAATATCTCTTCGGTGAAAACAACCGGTGGATCGGGAAGTAGCTACGACCAAAAAGGTACCGGCGTCGGCGTGGGACTGGATCTCGGTGCGCTGATCGAACTTTCCAATCGGATCGATCTCGGGGTGGTTTTTAATAATATCCCCCATGTAATGGTCTATAACAACGAAACTCGGGTTACGAAATACACTGAACCTCGGCCTGCCACGTGCAAGTTGGGTGCGACCTATGATGTGGGATATGCTACCCTGTTAATTGCGGAAGGAACACTTCCACTCTATGACGATCAGACATTCCGTTTTGCGGGAGGATTAGAACAGCGTCTGTTCAGTATTATGTTACTTCGCCTTGGAGCAGAAAAAGAGACGATGCAGTCCTTTGATTCTCCGTGGAAATTGACCGGTGGTTTTGGCTTTGATTTCCCCATCAAAGAGAAAAAGATCTCCCTCGATGCGGCGGTTGACCTGAACACGACGAACACGCTTCTCGCGGTATGGGATGTTTCACTCAAGGTTGATCTGTAATATTCTGTTACATTTTTGTGTCGATGAAAGAGGAGGCTTCGGTCTCCTCTTTCCATTTTACCGCTCTTTACGATTTCGAGAGGATAATCGTATTCCAATTTCATCGAACAAAATCTATCTTTGAACGAATTCCTAACCAACTATTACAGAAGGAGTCTGCATGACCACCGATATTTCGGCACTAAATGAACTCATCAAAGAGAAAAGCAGTTTCACTTCACTGATCCGCCAAGAGATGGGGCGCGTGATCGTGGGCCAGAAAGATATGGTCGACAAGTTGATGATCGCACTTCTTGCCAACGGACATATCCTTCTCGAAGGTCTTCCGGGATTGGCAAAAACCCTCTCTATTTCTACCCTTGCAAAGATCGTTGACACCGGATTCAAGAGAATTCAGTTCACTCCAGATCTTCTTCCTGCCGACTTGATCGGTACCATGGTGTACCATCAGAAAACCGGTGAGTTCGTGGTGAAAAAAGGGCCGATCTTCTCGAACTTTATTCTTGCCGACG
>JAIFMU010000103.1 GCA_020048285.1 bacterium
CAACAGCTCACGGGCTTTTAAAACATGAACTTGGTCTCCTTAAAAGCCCATTGATCGAACTTGCTTTTGAACATCGCGTACCTGCCGGATCTGCTTTGGCAGTAAACCGCGTAGATTATGCAAAAGCTGTTCGTGTGGCACTCGAATCAAATCAATTGATTTCTTACAAAGTTGCAGAAGTTACTGAGCCACCAAAAGATGTTGATTATACAATCATTGCGACTGGACCACTCACTTCTGAAGGAATGACCGATTGGTTACAGACTCGGTTTTCTCACGATAAATTCAACTTCTATGATGCGATTGCGCCGATTATTGATTTTGATTCAATCGATATGACAAAGGCGTATTTTAAATCTCGTTATGATAAAGGTGATGCGGATTATATAAACTGCCCATTTACCCGCGAAGAATATGAAATATTCTATAACGCTCTAATCGAAGCCGATCAGTTAAAAGCCCGCGATTTTGAAAAGAACGAATTCTTTGAAGCGTGTCTGCCTGTAGAAGTTATGGCTGGTCGTGGATTTGAAACACTCTGCTTTGGTATGATGAAACCGGTTGGGCTTAATCATCCTGAAACAGACAAGCGTTACTACGCAGTTTGTCAGCTTCGCAAAGAGAATAAGGCCGGAACGGCGTTCAATATGGTTGGATTTCAGACGCGAATGACATTTCCCGAGCAGAGACGCGTCTTTTCGCTGATTCCGGGGCTCGAAAACCTTGAGTTCATTCGCTATGGGACGATTCACCGTAACAGTTATCTTAACTCGCCGGAACTTTTGAACTACGATCTTTCGTTTCGGGAAGAACCGACACTGTACTGCGCAGGTCAGCTAACGGGCAACGAAGGGTACACTGAATCGGTTACGACCGGTCATCTTGCCGCCTTGTCAATTGCGGCAAAAATCAAAGGTGTGGAACTACAGTTTCCGGATAATCAAACGGCGATTGGTGCACTGCTCACTCATATTACTACACCCATTGAAGATCCGAAAAAACGATTTTCTCCGACGAATATTAATTTTGCGATTATTGCAGATGCTCCTGCTGGTAAGAAATTAGGTAAAAAAAATAAAAAAGAGTTTTATTGTGATCGAGCTGTTTCTGTTATGAATGAATGGGTTGAACAGAAAAAATCTTTTCTTTTTGACTACTTTTATTAATTTCCCCGTTGATTCTTAGAGTGGCAGATATATGAAAGAAACAATACGGTTAAGAGAATGTTTTTTTCTTTTCAAACCTGTATTTTTTCTTGCAAAACAGGGTGATTAGTTGCTATATTCTCTTTAGAAATGTTCTAACTACTTATAATCTCTATTGTGGAGGATTTAATGAATAAAGGCGAACTTATTACTGCTGTTGCTGAAGACACAGGTATCGCAAAAGGTGATGTTGAAAAAGTGCTCGGTTCAATCCTTGACACCATCAAAACTTCAATCGCTAAAGGTGATGATGTTCAGCTTATCGGTTTCGGTAGCTTTGTACAGGTTGAGCGCAAAGCTCGTCAGGGATTTAATCCACGTACTGGCGAAAAAATGGAAATTGCTGCTTCAAAATCAGTAAAGTTCAAGCCTGGTGCTGCTCTCAAAGGCACTGTGAACGCATAAGTCTATTGCGTTTTTCAAAATTTAAAGGGTCGTTTCTTTTGAAACGACCCTTTTATATTCTCAAGATGAAAATTGAATAGAGATGTCTATCTTCGATTTATCGAATAACAGTGATTGCTTGTGGGATAACAGTGATTTCAATGGGGGCTTCACAAAGATATTCCGCATCTACGTGAATTGAAGCGCCGTGACTTTTTTCAATATAAATTTTTTTACATTGGAACTGTTCTACGCTCATAAGACGATCTACGCGATTGTGCCATATTCCCAATACATAGATTAGCGCAGGGATTACGCCGCGATATTTGAAAATTGTCACGTCGAGATACCCGTCCTGCATATTTGCATAGGTCGCAAGTGGGAGTTTTCCTCCATAGTATTTTCCGTTGTTTATTACTACCCAATATCCTTTACGCGGTATTGGTTGATCATCGATTCGCACAGTGATTTTTTTGAATGGGTAGGCCAAAAATTCAAAGAAAGCAACAACAGGATAGGAGAGTACCCCAAGAATTTTTTTGAACTTTGAATCAGCCTTGCGAATCACATAGGCATCAAATCCTGTTCCAGCCATACAACTGAAGTAGCGATCACCCGCTTTTCCCAAGTCGATGGTTGTTTTTTCACCAGAAACTATAACTTCACAAGCCGCTTCTATTGATACGGGGATGTTAAGTTCTAGTGCAAAAACATTTGCCGTTCCCATGGGAATGACTCCCAATGCTGCAGGATTTCCCACCATTGCATTGATCACTTCGTTGATTGTGCCATCGCCACCCGCAGCTATAATAAGATCGTAGCCTGATTTACGGCAGCTTTGTGCTAGTTCCGTGGCATGACCAGCATAGAGTGTCGGTTGAAGTTCCACGTTGATTCCACGGTCAAGAAAATAGCGCTGTGCTTGTTCGATGAGTTGTTGCCGATTTTCAGATTCACTTCCTTTGCGCTTTTTAATTCCCATAATATGCAAGAGAATTGGTGAAAATTGAAATCCTGAACCAGCATTCGGGTTATAGATAATAACCCCTCGTTTGAATTGGTTAGCTGATTTCTGCACCATCTCTTGAGCTCGTTGAAGATCGTCGAGAGTTTCTACTGGAGAAGCGAGGCGTGGAACCTCTACAATGGAAAGAGCAAACGATCCACGAATTTTGCTAGAGAGTTGATCTTCGATTTCACGTATTGAACTAGATTCAAGATCGAGTGCTTTTAACATTCCTGGGTAGGATCGTTGACCAGAAATCATGTCACTGAACATTTCAAAGAGAGGAATAGTGTATGAAAAACGTCGGATATAGGCGATTGATCCGGGCAGATAGTTTTTCCCTTGAACTGTAACATGAGGTCGGTTAGCGCGTAGATTTGCTGATTCAAGAGCGGCTTGCGGCACATAGTGAAGATGAAAATCGCTGTTAGAATCGACTATTCTGGTTATGGTTTCACCGATAATCTGTGGCGTGAGAAGTACTGCATCTGCTGAGACAATGAGATACCCCCCGTGATTTTCCGGTTCCGGGAGGATCATACGTGTAAACGCTGTGCCAATTGTGAGAAAGGTGTGAATTAAACCGTTATTGCCGGGGATTCGCATTGAAACATGGCGCATACCTTCGAGATATTCCAACTCTTCGCCACCTACGGCAACGATTTCATTGATACGTGGGTCTGTGCGAAATGCATCGACTACGTGATTAAAGAGCGGTCTGCCGTGAAGTAAAACCTGAGCGTTACTCGATACTGGAGGTTCTGTTAAAATTGTATCTAGCCCCGAATCTGCCACTATAATGAGAGTAAATTTTTTGTCCATTCGCTTGTACCTCGGTGTAAGTATCATTGAGTAACAGAGAGTTTATAATCGTTTTTTTCCGACACTGCGATGAACAAAAAGTTCATCCACATCGGTGATTACAATATACCCATCGTAAGGGAAAGCAAAGAATCCGGTCATGTATATCGCTTCGACGATATCATCGATTTTTGTAGATTTCACAATGAGTTCTGCCGATTCTCGCGAGATGTATTTCAGTGATATCTCGGCAATTCCCGCAAGGTGAATATCTTGTTGAATAAGAGTCGCACCACCTGCACCATTTTGCATTGCAGCTTGAACGGCATCGGCTGACATTCCTTCATCACAGAACAGGTTAATATTCTTAAATTGAGCTGCCGAATCAACTTTTGCATGACCTTTTTTATGAGTTGAACTGCGATGGCGCCAACCTGTAGATCCATGCAATTCATCGATTATAGAGATGATCTGGTCCATCGAAGCCATGTGATGATGGCGATCGTGATAAATTCGCATGTTCACCGTATGCGCTCGCACATTGCTGACAAATAGAATTCCCTGCCCCGGTTGATCGAGTCGAGCTTTTTGAATAATAACCCCAGATAAGAGAGCACTGTCTGCGGTGGGAACGAGAAAGGTAATAATCTCTTTGTCTGCTGGAATGGTTATACGAATTAATCCCAATTTGTGTCGAAGTCCAATTCCTTCGCCATAATAGACTGTGGGAACACAGATTCCCATTTCTAAAACACTAGTTGAGACTTCGTCTGCGATTCCTCGGGGAAGCACTGCGGTCACAAGATGATAGTCAAATGATTTTTTCAGATTATCTGCTGGAAGTGCGCTTAGCAGAGTTTCGTTATAAAACGGAATATTCGAAAGCAGTTCTGCCGATTCTGCAAAGATTGTTCCACGTCCGGGGATGCGCAACTCTAGAAAATTTGAGAGGTAATTCATCACCCGCTGTTCATAGGATTGCGGAACATAAAATCGCACAATTTCCGAACGATTACCGACCAGGAGTGTTCGCTGTACCAGACCGAGAAAACGGGAAGTTTCGCGCAATGTGTTTTGGCGGCCTGTTAGTGTATAGTAGTGTGTTATACCAATTTTTTCAAGAGCTTCACGGGTGCGATCAATAAATGTGCTGTCGATTGTTATAATTATTTGGGCCACAGCTAATCGTTTCATGAGTTAACCTCCTGCTGAATCGATGGAACTGAAGGTTGTTCGTCTTGTGCGGCGATATATCGTTTACGCGAATGATTTATTGCGATTCCTGACAACAGAACGGTCAAAATGGGAAATACCGAAGCTGATGCGATAACTCCAAAGCTATCAGCAACCCCGGCCTGTGCACCAATTCCAACGCCGGTGGCTATTACGAGTGGAACCGTGATTGGTCCGGTGGTGACTCCCGCAGAGTCCCAAGCAATCGCGGTGAACTCTTCATCTGAAAAAATGGTAAGAAAGAGTGTTACTCCATAGGCGCCTACGAGAATCCAGATCATAGGTCACGCCGATTGCCACGGTCAAAACGAGAACAGATCGTTTGTAGGCTCCTCCTGTGATCTCTTCAAGTTTTGTTCCCAATGCGGTCAGAGATGGTTCTGCTAATGTAGCCCCAATTCCCATAATACACATGAAAATCAATATGATAACATAACCAATTCGCGGACCACCACTGTACCAGATTGGCATGTCCACAGGAATATAGGTGTAGGTTTTGCTGCTGCTATTATACCTTTCTTTGTGAAATGGTATGTATTTCAGTTTGTTGTCATCATGGATCGGCAACACCTGTTTTGAAACTCCCGATGTGTCCACAGATGTTACGATAAAAGCCGTATCAACATTTTTAAACAGTTGCATTTTATCGGGCCTGTCGACCATTTTATAGGCTCGCGGAAGTGATTCGCCAGTTTGAGCTCCCAGTGCCTGAAGCCCCTGTTGCATACCAACTGTGAATAGGAAAAATCCGATGATTGCGAGGAAAATCCCAAGGATAACTTCGTCCATGAAAGGGACTTTTCGCTTAATTATTACAATCAATGTGAAAAGTAGGATAATTGAAAGAGGTAGTATTGCTTGCACAGCACTTAACAAAATATTTCCAAAATGGAACTCTTTTGTGTTGTGAACTAACGCTGAAAATGATTCAGGATTTGAAGGGAGACCTTGGGCGAGTGAGAGAATATCTTCGTGAGAAATGCCGATTACTTTCTGAGCAAACACCAAGTTTTCTGGTGAGAAAAAAGATTCAAGAGTTTGTGGTTCAGGCATTTGAGGTGCAAGGATAAGCCCGAGTATCATCACTGTCATAATGGGAAAAGCTGATGCAAGAGTAACAACACCAAGACCTTCAGCGCTATTTTTGTTTGTCCCTGCAATTCGAGATATACCGATACCGAGTGCGAGAACGAGGGGAACAGTAACAGGTCCCGTGGTTATTCCGCCGGCATCCCACGCCAAACCGAGAATTGGCATGGTTCTTGGATCCTGCATAATCACCCAAGTCAGTGCCAAAAGAGAAGGGATTAATAGAAAAATGAATGGTTTCAACGACCAATGGAATAGGAAGCGAAGAGTTCCAAATACCACTGCGATACCGACCCCGATGGCAATGGCCCATACGGTGTATCGAGCTCCATCGTTGAGAAGGTAGTACAGCATTGGTGCATTCCACGGCAAAACTGAACTTCCCAGTGATTGTACAAATCCGATTGCTGGCTCTGCAAACGTCGCCGTAACGCCAAGAATCGCAGCAAAAAGGATCACCAGCCAAAGCCCCACTTTTCCGGG
>JAIFMU010000081.1 GCA_020048285.1 bacterium
TATTTCTTATTACAAAAAGCATGTTTCGCACGATCTTAAGAGTACGCGCTCTCATATGAATATGGTCGAAGAGCATCTGACAAATGCTTCACTGGATCGGCTTCAGTTTTCGTATGATCTCTTCATTCAGCGTATGAGGGTTGATCCTTCGAAGGTTACGAAACGTGTACGGACACCAGCTACTCTTAACCGGTATACCGACCGGGTACTTGCTGTGTTGAATTTTTGTAAACGCAAGGGGGTCATTGATGGTAATTATCGCTTTGAACCTACTGAATTTCCAGAATCAGCACGTATACGTATTATTACGCAGGAGGAAATCAGCAGACTCATGACGGCGATTCATGAGTTTCGACCGTATTTGGCTCCGATCGTACAATACAACCTGCAAGTGCCAAGTCGACGTGGAGAATTGGTATCACTTCGCCGAGAGTGGGTGGATCTTGACAATGAATGTGTATTAATTCCTGCGAAGTATTTAAAGAGTAAGCGAGCTTGTGTTAAGCCTATTCCTTTAGATATGCTCGACTATTTCAAGTCGATTCCTAAAGACAGCGACTTTGTTTTCTACCGTTTAGACCAAGGGAAGTACAAAACACTTGGTGATTTTAAGAAAGCATGGCGCTACTGCAAAGAGAAAGCAGATATCAAAGACCTTCATTTTCATGATGGAAGACATCACTCTGCAACGACGTTAATTCGTGAAAATGTGAGTGAACGAGAGATAATGCAGGTAGCGAACTGGTCAAGTAATATGCTGAGCGTCTATTATAATAGTTCTGGTATTGGAGCAGCACAATCAGTACAAAAGGCGCTTGCAAGTGTACAAGGGAGAGTACAAGTTTAGCAGGATAGTGCGGGATATAGCGGGTAAACTGCGTATTCCGCACTCTTTCTTAAAAACAGAAAACCCCTCGTAAGTCATTGACCTACAAGGGGCTTTCTGGTACACCCGGCGCGATTCGAACGCGCGACCCTCGGCTTCGGAGACCGATACTCTATCCAGCTGAGCTACGGGTGCATTTTCTGGAACGGCTCAATATAGTTTCCGGCAGAACCGTCCGGCAACACTCAGATTCCATCGGGAAGAGAATCATAGAGTTCGAGAAGAAATGCGCGGTCCCCAGCTTTGTTGTTCGTCCCTTCGGAAAGCATCCTTCGGTACGCGCGCCCACCGTCAACACCATGGTATAACCCCAAAAGATGACGAGCAACTCGTTTGAGATGATCACCTTCCGCAAGACGACGTTCAAAATAGGGAATCATTTCGCTAAAAATCTGTTTTCGTGTCAATTGACGGTCCGGTTCGCCATAGAACCGGCTGTCTACACAGGCAAGGGCGAACGGATTTTCGTAAGCTTCACGACCGATCATGACTCCATCGACGTGAGCAAGATTTTGCTCGACTACATCCATCGACCGGAATCCGCCGTTGATCGAAATTTCCAGTTCCGGCCAGAGCTCTTTCACTTTCCAGACTCGTTCGTAGTCGAGCGGTGGAATTTCACGGTTCTCACGAGGTGACAATCCTTTGAGCCACGCTTTTCGGGCGTGAAGAATAAAGGTATCACATCCGGCAGATTTCACGCTGGTAAGAAACTTTTCCAGAAACTCCCACGAATCGTGTTCATCGATTCCCAAACGAGTTTTCACCGTAACGGGAATTTTCACGGCGTTATTCATGGCGGAAATACACTCGGCCACCAGTTCCGGGTGAGCCATCAAACAGGCGCCGAACATGCCGCTTTGAACCTTGCTCGAAGGACACCCCACGTTGAGATTGATCTCGTCGTAGCCCCAATCCTCGGCGATTTTCGCACACGCCGCAAGATCAGCGGGATTAGATCCTCCCAACTGAAGTGCCACGGGATGCTCTTCCGCATTGAAATCGAGATGGCGCTTTTTATCGCCGTGAAGAATCGCGCCGGTGGCAATCATTTCAGTGTAGAGCCAGATTCTTTTTGAAATCAAACGAAGGAAATAACGGTAGTGAAGATCTGTCCAATCGATCATTGGCGCCAGAGAGATCCGCCGTGGGGAAATTATATCATTCATATTAGCCTCTTTTTGTGAGCCGAAAGATAGCACAGGGCAATCAAAAGTACAATGAGAATTTATTTTTCAGGGTGAGGTTTTCCGGCAAGGCGGAAACGGCAGGAAAGAGCGACACGTACAGGATTTCGTTCGATATCATAGGTATAGACAGTCACTTCCGTTTCATTCAAAATTGACCCCGACTTATAGGGAACTGAGCGCTTGCCTTTGACGTAGCCCAGATCGAGCCTAAAGGCCACTTTTTCGCGAGGGAAAAAGTATTCCACACCTAGCGCGGGGGAAACAGAAAAAAGTGATGCTCCTTTTTCTATGGGATAGTTATCGATAGTCGTATTCATAGGAAAATAGGAGTAGATTCCCTGTGCGGAAAGCGTAAGTGTATATCGGTGAGTTAGAATGGCGTAAAAAGAAACCCCAAGAGCTCCTCCAAAAAAGCGACTATCCCAAGCGTACTCGCCACTTATATCAGCAGAAAGGCGACGAAACGGATGAAGAGTGGCTATAACACCTCCACTTTCGATCCCCCCAATAACGCCAACGTACAATCCATAGGGCGACAAAAGTGAATCGGTATCTTCGCGAGCAAGCACCCCTGAACAGATGAGAAGAAAAATAAAAACAGAAGATCGATAGCGTTTACAGCACATTGAACGAAACCAACTCTTTTTTTTCAATGAGATTATCATCAATAAAATAGGAAATAGCGACGCAACCAATACCGGGAGAGTACCAATAGGTGAGGCGGTACTTTTTAAGCGTTCGCGCATTGTTTATAGTATACCTAACGCCATCACTATAAGAAAGATAATCTCTATCGACAATTTTATTTCGGCCAAACACGTTAATGGCGAAACTCGCTTCGCTTGAATATTCGATACACCGAAACACTCCCGCAGGCACGCTGATGTATCGAGCCGTATCCGTACAGTTGATATTCATCTCTTGCAGAACATATTGCGTATCGCTGAGACTGTATTGAAGAACGGGGTATTTCCATGATTCCCCCAGTTTCACGGGATACTTAAATCGTACAGCCTGCTGTTTCAGTGTATCGCGAGGTGATTCGGCGCCTAGAAGATAGTTTCCTCCGCTTGAAATATTTCCCAGGAGCACGGATAACTGTAACGTGTCAATATTATCCCAATGACAACGATAGGTAATGCCTTCGAATAAACCTTCCTCCACAGGGCCATCGACGATAAATTTCGATTGCACAGTTGTCCCCGTTTTGGCATCCCAATCATTATACACCCAATGATTCCCTGTGCGAAGCGGCATAATTGCAATATAATCAATGACATTTACTTCGACATAGAATGGTTTTGATCCGGTCTTGCCATCGTGAACACTCACTTTAACGAGAATTTTCCCCAGAAAATCGGGATCGGCGGTAATAGAAGTACCGTTGGCCCTGTAGTTTGCTCCCGATTCAACAATGAGCGTCAACTGATCGGCATCGCGATCAATCACTTCGATCATCTTAAATGTGAAGCCAAGAGTGCCGCCGCGAGGGATAGTAATATCTGTGAGAGCTCGGACAATTTCCGGCGCCGTGTTGCTTTCGGATCGTGAACAGCCTAGAACCCAAAATAGTATCAACAGTAGTAATGGTTTCATTGCAAGTTACCTCCGTATACCAATCATGTGACGTTTCATTTCAATCTGTTTTCCTTCGGCAAAGAACTGTACAAATACGACATAGCTCGTGCCGGAAAGGAAACTTTTGGAGTTGCTAATGTCCCAATCGTAGGCGATCATAGCCTCATCACCTCGCGGATGAGATTCTCCGGAATGGACCAAGTCACCAGTGGCGCTGAACACCTTTATTGAAACTCGATCGGCTATTCCCCGTTCTATTTCAAAATTAATTTCATTCGCCGATGGAGGAACCGGATTTGGCCCCGAAACAATGCGATAGGTGTTCCGATTTCCTTCTACGACCTGTCCATAATCCATATCGACAAACCGTTCGAACACTTCGACATTGATCTGTTTAGAGTTTGTCGTGTCGATTCCGTCGGTCAGTCGGAACTGGGTAGTTATCATTCCCACAAATCCAGAAACAGGAATAATCGTATCGCCGCGAACAGTGAAATTGTTTCCTGGTTGAACAATAATGCGAACAATATCATTGTCCTTATCGGAAGAACGAATCACCGACGATGCCGATGCGGATTTTCTCTTTTCAATTTTAAGGGTATCTAAGCCGATTAATTCGGGAATTGCATTTTTCAAACGGTCGCGCACAGTAATTTCAATCGTTCTTATTTCAGAAAATTCAGTACCATCGGTGATCTGAACCTGCACAGAAAGGAGACCTTCGAAATTGGCAACCGGCGTAACAGTAGATCCTGACACGGCATAGTTGGCATTTTCTCCGATGATCAACGAAATTGGATCACCTTCGGCATCATACCCTTTCCAAAGATCTTTGCCAAGCATAAGAGAACTGTTTTTACGCATAGCGCCGTTTTTCACGTAGACAAATACCGGTGCGGTATTGGTAGAGATAATCTCCAAAACTCCTGTTTTGTAGAGTATTGTGTAATTTTTTGCCACACCCGATTCAGGGGTGATCACATAGGATCCGACGGTTTCGCCGGGTTGACGGTTCACTTTCAAACCAGTCAGAACAGAAGAGCTATCGCCACGGACAAAACCTTCATAGCGAACGGTCAAAACTGGGTCGGCAGTACCTTTTCCTTTCTGAAGTGAATCGGCAATAATGGTGAGCGCCCGTGGCGTAATAGTAAACACATTTTCCACAAAGAGAAGTGAATAGTTTAATCCTGCGCTGAGAGTACCCTGGCCAATCACGTAGTTCAAACGGTCACCGGTTTTCAAGGTTCCGCTAACCACGTAGGTCGGTGTGGGATCGGTGTCGCCGTAAATCTTTGATGTGGCCTCAGCGGTCACAGTCAGCGGTTTCGCCGTGATCGAAAAATCCGCCGAGACATAAGTTACCGCATAGTTCGAACCAACCGTAAGCGTGCCTAGTTCGATCGGGAATGTCCCCACGTTTTCACCACTTGATCGAACCAATGAGCCACTGAAACTGTCACCTATTTTCAAGGTGCCGGTTACGGAATAAGTCAGAGTAGGATCACTGTCGCCATACACTTTTGATTGTGGTTCGGCGGTGACAGTAAGAGCTTTCGTGGTTATAGTAA
>JAIFMU010000179.1 GCA_020048285.1 bacterium
ATAGTTGTGGAAAATGTTTTTCACATTGTCAGAAAGAGTGTATCCGTAAGATTCACAGGCGACTTCGACAACGCGAACACCACCGTACGGCATGATTGCTCGTTTGAGAGGTGCATCGGTCTGAAGTCCCACGATTGTTTCGAGATCGCGGTTGATATAGCCCGCTTCGTGAGCGTTTACCGCGCAGATTGTTTCGGTGTCGATGTCGAGAGTTCCGCCGCGAGCTGTTTCTGCTTTCATCAGTTCGAGCACTTCGTTCCAGAGTTTGGTGGTCGTTTCCGAAGCGCCTTTTAGGAATGATGAGTCACCTTCGTAGGGGATGTAGTTTTTTTGGATGAAATCCCGTACATCAACCTTTGTACTCCAGTGTCCCTGATTGAAATCTGCATAATACTCGCTGTTGTTTGGCATACCATTCTCCTGCATCTATTCTTAACCAATTTTGTGCAGAATATAGTTTTTGGCATCATTTTAAGCCAGTTCTTCGCAAAAAAGGAGTGAAGTTGTCAATCGCAACTAATAGCGTTCTTTGTGTATTTTTTCACGATGATTGAACTAATCGTCAACGCGTGGGCAAAAGCTATATTCCATCGGTAAAAAATGAGAAAAATTGCACTGCTGTTTCGCAGTGGAAAGGGGAATTGATGACCGAAATACTCAAGGTTGAACAGCTTTCCGAACAAATTTTCCGCGTACGGCTTGATGCACCTCGCATTGCAAAAAAGCGCAAGGCCGGTCAGTTTGTGATTATCCGCGTGAATGCCGATGGTGAACGGGTTCCACTTACCATTGCAAATGCAAATGCTTCCGAAGGGTGGATCGAACTGATTGTTCAGGCGGTGGGCCCTTCGACCAAAGAACTCAGTCTCAAAAAAGAGGGCGATTCAATCGCTGATCTCGCGGGACCGCTCGGTATGCCCACGGAAGTTGGCAAAGTGGGGCGCGTTCTCTGTATCGGCGGCGGTGTAGGTGTCGCTCCTCTTTATCCAATCGCGGCGGCCTTTGCGGAAGCGGGCAACGAAGTGATTTCGATAATCGGCGCTCGTTCACAGGATATTCTCATTCTCGAAGAAGAGATGAAAGCGATTTCGAAAGAACTTCACGTTGCCACCGATGATGGATCTTCGGGATTCAAGGGATTCGTCACCGATATTTTCCAGAAACTGATCGCCGATGGTCAGCACTTTGACGAAGCGGTTGTTGTGGGTCCGCCGATCATGATGAAATTCACTTCAAAGATGACCGTTGCGGCGGGAATCAAAACCGTTGCTTCATTGAATCCGATCATGGTTGACGGAACGGGAATGTGCGGAGGCTGTCGGGTTATGGTCGATGGTGAAGCGAAATTTGCCTGCGTTGACGGTCCCGAGTTTGATGCGGCGAAAGTTGACTGGGATGGACTTCTCAATCGACTGTCGGGATACAAAAAGATTGCCGAAGCGCATCATCAGTGTAGAGTTGGCTTGGACGAGTAATTCGATACAACGATTCAACGATGCATCGATACAACGAAATTAAGAAGGCGAACCACAGCGTTCGCCTTTGAACATAAACGGTAGAGTTTTGGGTATTTCACGTTAGGGACAGGAAGGGCGGCGAAGCCGGTGCGTATTTCGCACGGAGCGTAGCGAACCCCTGGAATGGCCCGACCCCGCTTGCGGGGGAACGCCCAAAGTATTTGAATTTGAATTCATCAGGAGAGAATAACCGGATGTCAGAAAATCAGAAAAAAACAAAAATCGACCGCATACCGATGCGCAATCAGGATCCACTTGTTCGCGCGCGCAATTTCGAAGAGGTTCCCTTTGGCTATTCCGGGCTGTCCGGTGTCGATCAATATTCCCGGATTCATCCAGAAAATCGCCGACCGCGATTTCGAAGGCGCTCTCGAAGTGATCAAAGAGACCAACGCCCTTCCGGCGGTATGCGGGCGCGTTTGCCCTCAGGAAGAGCAGTGCGAACGGAAATGTATCGTGGGGATCAAGGGGAAACCGGTGGCAATCGGGAACCTCGAACGATTTGTCGCCGACTGGAACCGCGAACACAATCACAAAGAAAAAGTAACTCACCCAGGCGTTTGCACGCACAAAGTGGGGATTATCGGATCGGGCCCGGCGGGTCTCGCTTGCGCGGGCTATTTGGCCAAGCGCGGAATCTGCGTGACTGTTTTTGAAGCACTTCACGAAGTCGGCGGGGTTCTGCTCTACGGAATCCCCGAATTTCGACTTCCCAAGGATGTGGTAAAAGCGGAAATCGATAATCTGCGCGATATGGGCGTTCAGTTTGAAACCAATTTTGTGGTGGGAAAGACCGCCACGATCGACGAGTTGATCGACGAAGAGCATTTCGAAGCGATCTTTATCGGTTCCGGCGCGGGACTGCCACGGTTCCCGAACATTGAGGGAATGCATTCGATCGGTGTCTACTCGGCGAACGAGTATCTCACCCGCGTAAATCTCATGGAAGCGTGGAAACCTGGATCGCGTACGCCGATTATCCGCGGAAAATCGGTGGTGGTCATGGGTGCGGGAAATGTGGCCATGGACGCGGTGCGCACTGCCCTTCGCCTTGGTGCCGAAGAGGCGCGAATCGTCTATCGTCGCGGTGCCGAAGAGATGCCGGCGCGCAAAGAGGAGATTCACCACGCCGAAGAAGAGGGCGTGATTTTCGAACTGCTTTCGGATCCGACCAAAGTTTCGGCCACGCCGGACGGGTTTGTTCAGTCGATCACCTGCGTGAAAATGGAACTGGGCGAACCGGATGCAAGCGGTCGTCGTTCACCGAAACCGGTTGCCGGTTCGGAGTACGAAATCGCCTGTGATGTGGTGGTGGTGGCGATTGGCACCACGCCGAACCCGCTGATTTCTCAATCTACCGATGGACTCGACACGAGCCGTCACGGAACCGTCACGGTCACGGGAACTCACGGAAGAACTTCCAAGGCAAAAGTCTACGCCGGCGGTGATATCGTCACCGGAGCAGCCACGGTGATTCTCGCCATGGGAGCGGGGAAAGACGCGGCAAAAGCGATTCTGGAAGATTTGGGTGTTGCGGAGTAGGTTTTGCGGTTCCCTGTTTCAAGTTTCAAGTGAAAAGAGTAAGGCCGGATCAAACGATTCGGCCTTTTTGTTACTCCATCCCTTTGGGAGCGGGCGCGGACGATTTCCCAAAGGTGGCGGTCAGTTTTTCCCGTGCCGATGGATTGTTCAGTGCTGATTGCGCCAGTGCAACGAGCTCGTTGAGTGGAAGTTGCGGCGTGAGTCGCTTGTGAATTGTTCGACAATCGAGAAAGAGTGTATTAAACTTTCTGTGACCGATCAGCTGTGGTGACCAGCGAAGATTTCCCGCGTAGAGCGCGTTGTATTCGCCCCGTTGTTTCACCGCGATAATTGGTCGATTGGCGCTGTCGAAAATAACCGATTCCCGCGAACATGAAGGTATACAGGTGTCATCCATAAACTCTTTGCCACAGTCGCGAATATTTCTCACGAGGCAATGGCGGGAGTTCATAAAGAGCACCGGCGCGAGCAGATTTCCCCACAGTTCGCATTGCGCCGGAACGGTGGTCGATTCAATCTGAGATAGACTCATTTCACTTTCGAGAAGTGCGCCAATCGCTCCCTGATCCTGAAACAGTTTCAGTGCAAAGCCGTTGGAAGCGTTGAGATGCGATCCGCCAATCCAGCGAATGTCCAACTCTTTTGCCACGGCGGCAATGCCGGAATTTTCGGTGAAAATCATCGCCGGTTTCAGAACCCGCACCAGTTGTTCCGCTCGATCGAACTGATCCCCAATCAAAATGGGCGGGAACAGGGGAATCAAGTCGGGATTGTCACGGAAAAAGGCGATTTCTATGTCGAGATTTGAAATCGAAGCGGGAATCGCAAATAGAATCAGTACAGAACCATCGCGCGGAAGTTGATCGAGCTGATCGGCGCTACGAATCGCCACGGCCAGTTTCTGATGAACCACCGGATTTGCCGAGGCAAGCGGTGGTATCGAAGGCACGGGCGTTTCGGCGGGGGTAAGTTGTTCCACAGCGCGGCGACGCAGATCGTTGATCAGTTTGATCGGAATGAAAAGATCTGTTGCAAGCGCTGAACAGTCGCACTGAGCGAGATAGAACGGCGTTTCACCCAGTTTTCCCAGCCGTTCTTTCACCGCCCCGTGTTCCGCCGGACGTGAATCGGCTCGTTCGAGAAGCGATTCGCTCGATGTGGTGGCACTTTTCCCGGCGAACTGAGCCACCAGCGTGAGCGGCTTTCCCACTGATCCCGAGAGAGTTATTTCCAGCGGTAATTTTACTTTTTCCGCACTGATCGATTCGATCTGCTGCTTTAGTTGTTCGCTGTCGGCGATAAAGGGTTGAGCGAAAATTGTCTGGCCCGATTCGATTTTTCCCTTGAGAAGATTGGTGATTGCCAAGCGATAGCGGTCGTTTCCGAGTGATTCGCGGACTGTGCCGGTGCAGATGAAATCGCCATTTTTGCGGCGGATCGTTATAGAAAGTCCCCTCGGAAGAGGGGTGCCTTTTGAAACGGCGAGCTCTTTTTTGTCGGCAAAATAGGAGATAACCGATCCGATTTCCCGCAGAGAATCATCGCCAGAATCGGCGGTGAACGATGACTTTCCCAAGGTTCCTCGCAAGAGATTGTCGCTGAACGAACGGTTGAACACTGCCGTGAGTCGCCGGTCTTCGCGGTTGCTTTCGCGCTGTTGTTCCACCTGATCGACCTGATCGCGCCACGCCGAAACCGTGCGGTAGACGTATTCAAATCCCTTAATGCGCCCTTCGATTTTGAGCGAATCACAGCCGCAGTCGATCAGTTCTTTGGCCGAAGCGTAGAGTGAATTGTCTTTGAGATTGAGCGGTTGAATCGACGTTGATCCGATTGATTTCGGTTCTGTCGTGTAGGATCTTCGGCAGGGCTGAACGCAGGCGCCGCGGTTCGCCGTGTTGTCGTGAAGTACATTTGAAAAATAGCACTGACCCGAAAAGGAGACGCAAAATGCGCCGTGCACAAAGATTTCCGAAAGCATATTTGATTCGTGAGCGGCCTTGTTGAGTTCAGCGATTTCGGTCAGTGACAGTTCGCGGGAAAAGTTTATCTGCGTGACACCGAAAGGTTGAACAAAGCGGATCTGGCCGCGGTTGTGAGTGGTCATTTGCGTAGAACCGTGGATTTCAAGAGCGGGAAAGAGTTCATGGATCAGCGCGAGCAGGCCGTAATCTTGCACGATCACCGCATCGATTCCCGCTGATATGGCGCGGTGAAGAAGGTCGATCAGTGCGGGAATTTCCGGTTCCAGAGCCAGCGTGTTGAACGTGAGATAGATTCTGCACGATCGGCTGTGAGCGATTGTGCAGAGCTGTGTCAGATCGTCGAGAGAGATATTCACCGCTCGTTTGCGCGCGTTGAAATCGCCCACGCCGAGAAAAACCGCATCGGCTCCCGCAAGAATCGCCGCTTTTACTGCCAGCGGATCGCCTCCCGGCGCCAGTAGTTCCACGTTTTTCATCGTTCATCCTCTCGTAAAATCCGCCCTAAAATAGGTTCGGGAACAGTGCTGAATCGATGCGGATTGTACTGATACTGCGAACACTCTGCACCGGACTCTGCGATAGTATGGATCCGGCGTGAATTACAGCTGCGCATCCGATTCCTGAGCGTGTCGAACGATCCGTGGTATAGGCGGTTCAACGAGCTCACCGACCTGAATGCAAGCGAGATCTATTACTTCGCGTGGCAAATATGAGACTTTATAAAACCTCAATATCAACCACGAAAAACTCGAAAGGCACGAAAACAAGAGGATTATTTCGTGCTTTTCGAGTTTTTCGTGGTTAGAAATTGGTATCAGTTTTGCCCCGCGGAGCAATAGTATACATGGGAGCAAGACTACGGCGAAAAGATATGGGGGATATTCGATCAGTTACAGTCGAGAGAGCGGGAAGCCTGTCTAACGTTCGATCAGTTACAGTCGAGCTAGCGGGAAGCCTGTCTAAGGTTCGATCGGTTACAGTCGAGCTAGCGGGAAGTCTGTCTAACGTTCAATCGGTTACAGTCGAGAGAGCGGGAAGCCTGTCTAATGTTCGATCGGTTACAGTCGAGAGAGCGGAAAGCCTGTCTAAGGTTCGATCGGTTACAGTCGAGAGAGCGGCAAGCTTGTCTAAGGTTCGATCGGTTACAGTCGAGAGAGCGGGAAGCCTGTCTAATGTTCGATCGGTTACAGTCGAGAGAGCGGGAAGCCTGTCTAAGGTTCGATCGGTTACAGTCGAGTGCACGACAAGCCTGTCTAAGATTCCGGTGTGAATTACATCTTTTCGCAGTGGCGAACCGCGTTCGCTGGATTCACTCATGAACAGAGAAGACTATCCATTGAAATAACAATCGATTTCATATCCCTTTCAGGGAAATCAAATTGGCTATGTTCCCTTTAACTGTGGGAAATACTCAAACCTGTTGACTTTTTCCTCTTGAATGCTACCTTTGCAGTATTAGGGAGGTGCA
>JAIFMU010000270.1 GCA_020048285.1 bacterium
TTCAACTCCCCTCACCTCCACCAGTTCTTAGAGGTCTTAATTTGTTTTATTAAACGAGTTAAGACCTCTCTTGATTTGAGCCTTTTTTGATTAAATCACAAAAAATGGTGATACCCAAGTTGCCGAACCTGATATAATCTGCCGTTTTCCTTAGTGACGGTTTTGAAACAATTCGAGAAAAGGGAGTATTTTATAAATGGCTAAATCACTTGTTATTGTCGAGTCGCCAGCCAAGGCAAAGACAATTAATAAATATCTAGGTAAGAACTTCATTGTAAAATCAAGTGTCGGTCATATTCGCGATCTCCCGACGAGTAGTCATGAATCAGAAAAAATGCCAACAAAATCTGCGGCAGAACTGAAAAAAATGTCTCCTGCGGCTAAAATTGCCTACCGTAAAGAGAGAGATCAAAAAGCACTAGTAGCCCGTATGGGAATCGATCCAGATAACAACTGGAAAGCGCAATACGAGGTTCTTCCTGGCAAAGAAAATGTCGTTAAAGAGCTTCAAAATATTGCTAAAGATGCGGATCAAATATTCCTCGCGACTGACTTAGACCGCGAAGGAGAAGCTATTGCATGGCACCTTCGCGAAATCATCGGTGGTGATGAAAGCAAATATCAAAGAGTTGTATTTAACGAAATCACACAAACTGCAATTCAAGAAGCATTCTCTCATCCATCGCAGTTAAATATTCCAGGAGTTAATGCCCAACAGACTCGTCGGTTCCTTGATCGCGTCGTAGGTTTCATGGTTTCTCCTCTCTTGTGGAAAAAACTTGCGCGCGGACTCTCGGCAGGGCGTGTTCAATCAGTAGCCGTTCGCCTTGTTGTTGAACGTGAACGAGAAATAAAAGCTTTTATCCCTGAAGAGTTTTGGCAAATCCATGCAGATTTAGAGACAAAAGATGGAAGTGCCTTGACTCTCGAAACGGTTCGCTTTCAAGGGAAAACACTTAAGATTATCAATAAAAAGCAAGCCGATGCTGCAGTTGCGTATCTTAATACAGCTCGATTTGTTGTTAGTGACAATACGAAAAAAGCGACAACAAGTAAGCCTTCTGCACCATTTATAACCTCGACTCTACAGCAGGCAGCGAGCACGCGATTGGGCTTTGGTGTGAAAAAAACCATGATGACCGCTCAAAGCCTTTATGAAGGTGGATATATCACCTATATGCGTACTGACTCTACAAGTTTGAGTAAAGAAGCGGTCGAAAGTTGTCGAGAATTTATTTCGAACAATTATGGTAAGAACTATTTACCAGAAAACCCAATCATTTACGGCAACAAGGCTAATGCCCAGGAAGCGCACGAAGCAATTCGTCCTTCCGACGTAACCGTTACGGCAAACGATTTAGATGCCATGAGTTCTGATGCAAAACGCCTCTACGATCTCATTTGGCGACAGTTTATTGCCTGTCAAATGCCGCCGGCTAAATATGATTCGACAACAATCACCGTTAAAGCAGGTGACTATGAACTGACAGCACGCGGTCGTGTTCTTATTTTTGACGGTTGGACACGAGTTCAAACTTCGGTTCGCAGCAAAGATGATGAAGAGCAGACATTTCCTAAGTTAGTTGTCAACGATATCGTTAATCTCACTTCGCTCTCTCCGGTTCAGCACTTTACAAAACCGGCCGCTCGTTTCAACGAAGCGTCACTGGTGAAAGAGTTGGAAAAACGGGGAATTGGCCGTCCATCTACTTATGCAACTATTATTTCTACAATTCAAGATCGTGGCTACGTTCGTCAAGATAATCGCCGCTTCTTTGCAGAAAAAATGGGTGAAATTGTAACGGATCGCTTAGTAGATAACTTCGAAGATCTTATGAGTTATGATTTCACCTCAAATATGGAATCAAAACTCGACAGTATTGCCGAAGGTGATCTTTCGTGGTTCACTGTTTTAGATGAGTTTTATAAAGAGTTCACCGCTCGCTTAGCCATCGCAGAAGGAACTCCTGAAGAGGGTGGAATGCATGGCAATGACATGGTGATGACCGATATTAAATGTCCGAAATGTTCGCGTAACATGGGCATTCGCACCGCCACGACTGGCGTTTTCCTCGGATGCGAAGGGTATAGTCTTCCTCCAAAAGAGAAGTGTTCTCAGACGATAAATCTTACCTTAGGCGAAGATGTCATTTCTGTTGATTCAGAAGATGCGGAAACCGATGCACTTCGTTCAAAACACCGTTGTCCTAAATGTAGCACCGCCATGGATGTATATCTTATTGATGAAAACCGTAAACTTCACGTGTGCGGAAATAATCCAACCTGTGAAGGGTATGAAGTTGAGGTTGGTACATTTAAAATCAAAGGCTACGAAGGACCTCTTCTTGAATGTGACAAATGTGGTTCAAATATGGAACTGATCAACGGCCGTTTTGGAAAATATTTCGGTTGTACCAACGATGAGTGTAAAAATACTCGCAAGCTTCTCAAAAGTGGCGAAGCAGCTCCTCCCAAGGCCGATGCGATTCCGATGCCATGGTTGAAATGTCTCAAGGTTGAAGATCACTATATTTTACGTGATGGCGCTGCAGGTTTGTTCCTTGCGGCAAGTCAATTTCCTAAAAACCGTGAAACTCGTCCGCCATTGGTGGAAGAGATTATTTCTGTAGCGGAACAGTTGGATCCAAAGTACCTCTTTTTGACAACAGCGCCAATCGAAGATTCCGACGGGAACAAAACAGTGATTCGTTTTTCTCGCAAAGCTAAGGTTCAGTATGTAATGACAGAAATCGACGATAAGCCTACGGGATGGAAAGCCGAATATGAGGGTGGCAAATGGATAGTTCAGGAAAAGGTCAAAAAAGAGGCCGCTCCGAAGGCAAAAGCTGAAGCAAAACCGAAAGCTTCTAAGAAATAAAAAAGTATCAATCTGTTCAATTATTAGGCTGTTTCGAAACTATTCGAAACAGCCGTTTTTCATACATGGCAAAAATATCACCTCGTTTGCGAACGGTTCCTATTAAATCCTCTTTTCCGACCTTCGATTCACGAGAAGAGAACTGATTATTCGGTAAATTTCCCTAGACGCAATAAATATTCATTTCGACGTCAAAATCAGTAGGTACAGAAACGTATATTCCGGCTAAAATCAGCCAAAGGAATATGTGTGGAAACTGCAAACGCAGGTAAATTTAGTGCCGAAGATATCGCAAAATCAATCTCACTTTTGAACCATCTCACCGAACATGCCGCCGATTTCACGGGCCTCCCGCGGGAAATTCAGATCGAACTGATCAAAGCGGCAGGGCAGTTGTCCCGCCCCGATCGTCATGAAAAGAAAAAACGGAACCGTGCGGTTCGCAAAGCTGAACGTACAGCGATTGTCACCGCTGAAAAGAAAGCTCGTGCCGCCACGGGAATCCGCGTAGCTCGCACCTCTGCCGTGTTCGAAGCGCCGCTTCAGATTGAACAGAAAACCGACGATGTTCGTCTACTCAATTCCCCGCGAAACTGTTACGTTTGCAAAGCGGAATACGTGAAACTTCACCATTTTTACGATACCATGTGTCCGACCTGCGGCGACCTGAACTATCGCAAACGGTTCCAGACTGCCGATCTCACCGGACAGGTGGCACTGATCACCGGTTCGCGTCTGAAAATCGGATATCACGCCACGCTGATTCTGCTTCGCTCTGGAGCAACCGTGATCGCCACGACACGATTCCCGGCGGACTCGGCGATTCGATTTGCCAAGGAAAAAGATTTTGGAATCTGGAAAGATCGCCTTCATATTTATGGACTTGACCTTCGCCATACCCCAAGCGTGGAGATTTTCTGTGCTCACATCGAACACAGTTTTGATCGCCTGGATATTTTGATCAACAACGCCGCTCAGACTGTTCGCCGTCCTTCTGGATTTTATGCTCACTTGATGGAGAACGAAAACAAGGCAATCTCGAGCTATCCGCAGGATGTGCAAAATCTCTTGGCGAACTATGTTCACTGCACGGAAAAACTGGCCGCGTTGGCGAATCCCAACAGCGGACTTCAGACGAATCTTCCTGTTTCGTGGAACGGCGATGCGCCGGGTATCGGTCTTCGCGAATCGGCAAATCTTTCGCAGATTCCCTACGCCTACGACAATTCGCTCTCGACAGAAACAGTGTTCCCAAAAGGTGAACTTGACGCGGATCTTCAGCAGGTTGATCTTCGCACCACGAACAGTTGGCGTTTAAAACTCGGGGAAATTCAGACCACCGAAATGATCGAAATTCAACTGGTGAATGCGATTGCTCCCTTTGTTCTTTGTAACAAGTTGGCTCCACTGATGAAACGTGACAACACGGGAATCAAGCATATCGTGAACGTCTCTGCCATGGAAGGCAAGTTCATGCGGTTCAAGAAAGGCGATCGCCATCCGCACACGAACATGGCGAAAGCGGCTCTGAACATGCTAACCCACACTTCGGCGAGCGAATTTGCGGAACACGGAATTTTCATGAACGCTGTCGATACGGGCTGGGTGACTGACGAAGATCCGGCTCAGTTGTCACAGATTAAGGTGGATCTTCACGATTTCCAACCGCCGCTTGATATTGTCGATGGTGCCGCTCGCGTCCTTGATCCGCTGATCGATGGGATCAACACGGGCACTCACTGGTGTGGAAAGTTCCTCAAGGATTATTTCCCGATTGATTGGTGAAAAACGATGTCGGCGGAACAGTTCCGCCGCTATTGTTCTTGCAAAATGAGTTCAAATAACAAAGGAACAATACATGAAATGGCGCGCGTCCCATATTTTGGTGTCAGACCACCTGCTTGCAGAAAAAATCATTGCGGAGTTACAGCAAGGTGCGGACTTTTTCGCTCTTGCTCGGAAACACTCAACCTGTTCGAGCAAGAAAAAGGGCGGAGATTTGGGGTGGTTCGGTCCTCGTGCCATGATTCCCGCCTTTGAAAATGCGGTAAAACGGCTCGGTATGGATCAAATTAGCCGACCGGTTCGAACCCAGTTTGGCACTCATATTATCAAGAAAACTGGTCAACGATAAAATCTGTTTTCCGGTTTTTTTTACCGGAAAAACAGTTCCATTCCCACAGCTTGTCGATTTGCCAAATCAGGCATGCGCTTAAAATTATACTTTTTGATCAGCGGAAACATCCAACCGGTTAAGGGGATGAGTACGAACCGATCAAACAGGCGATAGCGGCTATGTTTTCTCAAGAGCAGACCAAAGAGAATCGTTTCGGTAATCCACCGCAACCGGAATGGCGCAAAATCCGATTCAATCCGAAAACCATTGGGATAACGAACACGATAGCGATCAATTCGCTTGGCAATTTTTTCATGGCGCATTTTCCCGAGATAATAGCCGCGAATCGCAAAAATCAACCGAAATGTTTCATGTGCTTGTTCGAGAGACTCTTTTTCGACGGTGATATTTTTTGTCAATTTGGCTATCATTTTCAACTCTGTTTTCAAGAGTTTATCCACTTCGCGCAACTCTTCAGGATTCCCCACAAACGAACGAATGACCATACGAATCGCCGGATTTACGAGGATCGTGTCCCAAAAAATCCACAGAAGCGGCGGCACGCGAAGTCTTCGAAACCAGAGATTCTGTTCTGCATAGGGTTTGAAATACCAGAGTTGATTTATCAACGTATCAAAGAGTTGTATTATCGAACGAGCGGAATCCCACTCTTTTCGTGGGAACTGCTTTCGCACAAATTGATCTAATATTTCATCCGCCGTTTGTTCTGTGGTGAAGAGAGAAACGGTGGCAACGAGATTCAGTTCATTCCAAAGCGATCCATTTTTTAACAGAGTGAGTCGATCAAAGTGAGACCATCCACCGGTTTGCGCCCACACCGAAATGCCAAAGACCGTAGGATTATTCTGAATCGCCGTTCGAATAGATTCGTATTGCCACCCCACGTAGGCGGGAAATTCACCAAATCCTTCGTATTCGCGACGCGCTTGAAATTCGACAATCTGACGAATTGACGAGGTTGTGATTCGTTCGTTTATGTCGAGATAACGGAAAAAATCAGCTTGGCCGTATTTGCGTGACAGAATGAGCGCCGAGGAGTCGATTCCGGCGATAATTTGCCGTTCTGTCTGTTCGTTCCAGATCAGATCGCCAATTGAAAAGGCTCCCAATCCCCAGGTTCTAAAAATGAGTGTTTTATCAGCAGATTCAAAAAGCGGGAGAAGTTCGCGAAGCCAACGATTGCACTGTTCCGGTGTTTTGATCCACATCTGACTTTTAAACTGACAATTGACCTCTACCCCATCGGTTTCTCCAATCCGGACTACCACGCCAGAAATTGCCGGAAACGTATCAAACAAACGGGAAATAGCTTCGGCAAAGAGTTGGCGTACCGAGCGGTCATTGCCGCGACTCTCTTTTTCTATATAGTTATTCCAAAACATTATGTCAGTGGTAATAAACACTTCTAAACCTTCGGCATTAGCAATATCAATAAGATTGGCAAATAGCTTTTGACAAGAGTAGACCGTTCGGCTGAGAAGATAGGGATAGAAATCAAAAAGGGTAATATGCGAAAGATCATCAAGCGTGATTGCCGTGCATCCTAGAGCTCGTGCGCGATGGCAATAGTGACGAAATCCTTGGGTGATTATTTCTGCTTCTTTCGGATCGACCTGACCGGAACGAATGAGCCGATGGAGCGGTGCTTTTGACCAATTTTGTCGAGAACCATCGCAATAGGGCAAGAAAAATGGTGCTATTGAATCGATTAGAACAAAGGGTGTACGACTATTTTCAATCGCAAATGAATCATTCACTACACGCTCCTCGTGAGAAAAACTAGAAAGTAAAGATAGATTGATCTGAGGATTTTCCGGTTTAGATTTCCACCAAAAAACGGTTATGATTGTGTAATGAATTGCTGATATTGATCAAATGAACCCTTTCGCAAAAGATAAAGGGAGTTGACACTGCTATCAACTCCCTATGCTAATCCGTTGGCCTTACTCTTCGATAGCCACTTCCCCATCGTCCCTTTCAAACCAATAGTAGAGCGCCGGTTTGACCAAAAGCGTCAGTGGTGTCGAAGTCATCAACCCGAAAAATACAACCGCCGCAAGTGGCCGCTGAACTTCAGCGCCGGCGCCAGTGCTGATCAAAAGCGGCAAAAGTCCGATCTGGGTGGTAAATGTGGTGAGAAGAACCGGTCGCAACCGACTAACAGCTCCTTCGACAACCGCATCCCATCCCGAAGAGCCGCTGCTTTTCAGGTGATGCATGGCACTCACGAGAACCATGGTATCTTGAATAGAAATTCCGAACAGCGCAATGAAACCAATCGATGCAGGAACAGAGAGATATTGCCCCGTTATCCAAAGCCCTAAAATTCCTCCAATCAGTGACATAGGAACCGCTACAAAAATCAGCGCAGCGGTTTTCAATGAACGAAATGCCATCCAGAGAAGAACCATGATTGCCAAAAGAGCGATTGGAACAATTAGGGCAAACCGTTTCATCGCCCGCTGTTGATTTTCAAACTGACCACCATACTCAACAAACACACCTGCCGGAAGTTCAATCTTTTCATCCACCCGAGATTGAATCTCTTGTACCACCGAACCGAGATCTCGCCCGCGAATGTTCCCTTCGATTGTCCATCGACGCTGACCTTTTTCGCGGTTGATCATAATTGGCCCCAGCGATTCGGTGAACGTGGCCACATCGGCCAGTTCTACGAATCCGCCACCGGGAAGAGGAACCGGAATCATTTCCAATGCTTTGCGATCCTTGCGGAACTGTTCGCCCATGCGCATCTGAATCGGGTACGACCGAGTTTCCACGGACAACTGATCAGCCACGGTTCCGCCGATCTGCTCTTCGATAACGCTCATGACCACAGCAGGATCAATTCCCAAACGCGCCGATGCCGTTCGGTCTACATCGATCGTAAGCTGAGGCTGACCGCTCGACTGTTCCACCGCCAAATCAACTAAACCTTCCACGGAAGCAATCTCTTTTTGGATTTTTTCAGCGGTGGTTTTAATTGAATCGAGATTTTCACCAAACAGTTTGATCACCAACTGTGATTTACTTCCGGAAATCAGATCGGCAAAGAGATGCTGAATTGGTTGGGTAAAGGACAACTGAACGCCGGGATAGATCGACAGATCCTTATTCATCCACGCGATAAAATCATCTTTTGTTTTGAACCGCCACTCCTTTTTCGGTTTTAGGTCGATCTGAATCAGCGCAGAGTTCACCGGATGGGGATGGGAACCCGCCTCGGGACGACCAATTTTCGCCACCGTGGTGACTACTTCGGGATAGACCGCGATCATCTTTTGAAGATCCGACACCGTTTGGGAAGCTTGATCCAGTGAAATCGATGGCGCCATGGCGACACTGACCGTGATACTTCCTTCTTCGAGAACGGGCATAAACTCTGTGCCCAATTTAGTGGCAAGAAAAAGCATTCCCACAAAAAGAATCACCGCTCCTGCGAGCGTAATCTCTTTGAATTTGATCACTGTTATCAGAATTGGCCGATAGATACGCTGAAGAAATGTTATAAACCTAACCGTCCCTTTCGATTCACCGGGTTTCAGAAGGAACCATGAGAGCACCGGAGCACCGAAAAGTGATGCCAGTATTGAACCGGCCACAGCAAAAATCATGGTCAGAGCCATGGGCTTGAACATTTTCCCTTCCACACCTTCGAGCATGAAAATCGGCACAAACACGATAATCACAATAAGCAGAGCGAAAAGAATAGGACGAGCGACTTCACGACACGCTTCGGCTATTTTTTCCGTGCGCGTTTTTCCGTGAAGATCACCACTGGTAAGATGTCGGTGGATATTTTCCACCATCACGATTGCCCCATCAGCCAAAAGTCCGATCGCCACGGCAATGCCCCCCAGCGACATGAGATTCGCCGACATCCCCGTAAGCCCCATAAGCAGAATTGCTGTGAGCGCACAAAAGGGAAGAGCTAGCGCGACAATAATCGACGAACGCATATCGCCAAGAAAGAGAAGAAGCATAAGAAAAATCATCACCCCACTCTGCCACAGTGAACTTCCCATGGTCGCCACCGCGCGGTCAACGAGACCCTGCTGATTGTAGTAGGGAACAATCGTTACTCCCGCAGGAAGCGAACCGTTCATGCTGGCGAATTTTTTGTTGAGTCGTTTGATTACGTCGGAAGTGTTTTCACCGTAGAGTTTCATCACCATGCCCGCCACGATTTCCCGATCGCCGTCGAGAATCACCACGCCTCGACGTGAAGCAGGGCCGTATTCAACTTCCGCCAAATCGCTCACGGTAATCGGAATCGATTTGACTGTTTTCACCGGAATAGTTCTAATATCCTCAAGCGTCCGAAGCAGTGCGGTTCCGCGGATCAGTTGTTCTTCACCGGATCGTTCCAGATACTGACCACCCGCAGAACGGTTGGAAGCAGTCACGGCTGATTCGATCTCTTCGAACGTGATTCCGTATTCAACCATGCGTCGCGGATCGACCTTGATCTGATATTGAAGAAGATTTCCTCCCATGGAGAGCACTTCGGTCACTCCTTTCACGGTCTGAATCTGCGGTTTCACGATCCGGTCATTCACATCGCGAAGATAACTCAGTGCCGGTTTGCCTTCAGTGTCCGCCTCTGGTTTCAGGTCGAGATAGTACATGAACACTTCGCCAAGCCCTGTGGCAATCGGCCCGAGCGTGGGCTCTTCTTCCAGTTGCTGAAGCTGGTTTTTCACCGTTCCCAACCGTTCAGAAACAAGTTGTCGCGCAAAATAGATATCAGTTTTGTCTTCGAAATAGACATAGACCACGGCCATGCCAAACGCCGAGGTTGATTTTACCAGTTTCACATCGGGAAGACCGTTCATGGCCTGTTCGATCGGGAACGACACGAGCCGTTCCACTTCTTGCGGAGCCAATCCTCCAGTTTCCGCAAAGATCGGCACCAACACCGGCGACGCATCGGGGAACGCATCGGTGGAAAGTCGCGTCCACGTCTGAATCCCCGCGGCGATCATCAGAATCATGGCGATCACCACGGCGATTCTGTTTTTCAGCGCTTGTTCTATCAATTTTTCTATCATAGGTAATCCTTTTCATTTTAATTCTAATCAGAAACCGCCACGGCACTCTACGCTTACGGTGTTGCCTGTCCGGTTCCGGTCACGGTACTCTGCGCTTACGGAACTGCCTGTCCGGTTCCGGTCACGGCACTCTGCGCTTACGGAACTGCCTGTCCGGTTCCGGTCACGGCACTCTGCGCGTACGGAACTGCCTGTCCGGTTCCAGTCACGGCACTCTACGCGTACGGTGTTGCCTGTCCGGTTCCGGTTACGGAAATCAACCATCGCAGAAACCGGGATACCACTCCCGGATACCCACATCGGGCTGTGAAAGTATTCAAAATCACTCTATTTTACCCCTTCGGGGAATGGATTTACCATCTCATTCCTACCGGTGGCGTTGCCACCGTCTGATATGTTTTTCCCTTCGGGAAAGATTCCAACACATTGTTTCGTATTGAACTCTGCCCGCAGGGCTTAACATATTAGCCGTAGGCAACGCCTACGGAAGTGAAGAGTTACAGAACCATTTTCCCCGAAGGGGTATAACAAAACATGAACTCTTTCACAATCTCCATGGGGCATCCCTAGAGAATAAAATCCCCAAACGCACAAGGGGCTCCATCAGTGCCCGTGTCCCGCGTGAGGATCCATGTTTGCCGTGACCATTTCAGCTTTCAAAGCGAACGCGCCAGTTTTCACAAAGGAGTCGTTCGCTTGCAGTCCCGAAAGAATTTCTGTATAGGTCGAACTGGATCGTCCGGTTTTTACGCCCATCGGTTTGAACGCGCCTTTTTCATCGGCATCGGGAACAAACACGATCGGTTCATTGTCGATCATCACGATTGATTCGGAAGGAACCGCCAGCGCAGAACTTCCGCGATTCAGTTCGATTGTTCCGGCGATAAAGGATCCCGGGCGAACTCGTTTGTTCATACCGGTTAGAGTGGCGCGCACCGTTACTTTGCGAGTTTGCGTGTCCATTTCCGGTGAAATGTAGGTTACTTTTCCACGCATGGGAACAGATTCGTCGTTGGTGATCACCGAAACTGACGTTCCTATTTTGATATCACCGATCACCCGTTCGCTCACGGCAAGTTCCGCCCGAACCGCGCCGAGATCAGCCACTGTCATGAGCACATCGCCGTCGCTCACCGATTCTCCACCGTTCACCGAACGTTCCAGAACGGTTCCGGAACGAGGCGAAATTATCGAATATTCTGTCAGTGTTTCGCGATTCATTAATACGGCAACGACTGTACCCACTCGAACAGCGTCGCCCTGTTTAACATTCACCCGAACCACCGTCGAGGGGTAGGTAGGAGTAATCGAACTGATCGCTTCAGGCGAATATCTGATCTCACCGTAGGCCGAAGCAGTCTCGGCAATCGATGTAGTACCTACGGTTCCGATGGTGATCCCCGCCTTGAGAATCATGGAATCGGTCAGTTCAAGATGAACGCCCGCTTCTTCGGCGTGAACATCTTTCTGTTCTGATTCGCTGTGTTTCGCATGCTCCTGAGCACTTTCTCCAGCATGTCCTTTTTGATTTTTCTGAACTAATGCGACACCCATGAACAGTGCCATTATTGATAATAGTGCTATAATTGCGACTCTATTTTTCATACTATTTCCTTTACTCTATACTTACTTTTTTGATCCGCACGATTCGCCGGGTTTGTGACCGTGACCATCATCTTTTTCATCTGCATGCTCTTCAGCCGACTCATTTTCATGAGTATCTTTATCTGCATGTGTCGCATGCTCTTCGGCAGACTCATTTTCATGAGTATCTGTATCCGCATGTTTCGCATGCTCTTCCGCCGACTCATTTTCATGTGAATCTGTAACAGCATGTTTCGCGTGCTCTTCTGCAGTTTCATTAGCGTGAGTTTTTTCAGAAGGCATAAGGAGCGCGATTCCCATTCCAAGAACGGCGGTAGTCAAGAGAGCGATTGCTATAGAACTTTTTTTCATTTTGAATTCCTTGAATATTTAATTTCTGTAGGGGAAGCCCTTGTGGCGGCCCATTTTAAAACACAATCAATTTGTTCTAATCAAGGTACCCACAAGGGGCACCTCTACAAAATCTGTATCAATTGGTCGGTGAGTCTGTCGAACCGCGTTGCGTCGTTGCATCACTGCTTTGTTTCCAACGGACACACCCCTGACAGATGCGCTCGCACCATTTTCGCCCGAACCAAATCTGACTCTTCAGAGATCAAATCGGTTTGCAAGATCATCAAATCTCGGCGCGCCCGCTCTTTTTCAAGACTGCTCATGCGCCCCGCTTTAACGTGGCGATCCATAAGTGCGATTTGCTGTGCCATAAGCGGGATCGATTCATTTTTGATAAAACTGATTCGCTCCTGAACCGCAGCAATCTCCGCATCGGCGCCGGCAAGTTCCGATTCAATTGATCGACGCACCGACTCTTCGGCCAGTGTCGCCTTTCGATCAACAAAATCAGCTTCATTACCCGCCAACGTTGAAGCTCGATTGGTGGGAATTTCCAGAGTTACCCCAAGAACAATCGCGTGATCCTTCTCTTTGGGTGAACCTTTGTATCCACCGGTGATTCCAAAGTCCGGCGTTTTCAACGCGGTCTGTTCAGCACGCAACAGTCCTGATTCAAATTTCATTGATCGAATACGTATCAATTCGGGATGGTTTTCAGGGAACGAAAGCGAATCGCGAGTAAATGCAATCATCGCCGATTCCAGTGGTTCAACCGTTTCGATACCTGCAATGCCAAAAGTAACATACTTGGTTTTCACCGCGCGAATCGCCTGATTGGTCGCCAATCTTTGCTGTTTCACCTGTTGTTTAAGGCGAAGCGGTTCCTGAAGATCGAGATCGGGAACTGCTCCAGCGCGATACCGATGGTTCAGATCAATCTGCTCTTTGTCGATAGCTTTTTCAAGCGAATCGTACAGCGCGATCTGTTTCTGAAGACCTGCCAGTTCGGTGAATAATCCAATCAGTTCGCGGTGAATCTCATTTTTTGTCGCAATCTGTTGAGCACTGTTTTCAGCGAGAACCACCGCAATTTTCTGATCCGCTGTGAGTCGATCGCCCTTAAACCGAATCGCTTTTGAAACGGTCAGTTCGATTTCACTGGCGCCAAAATTTTCCGTAGAAAGCCCTAGCTCAGGGTTAGAACCTGCTCGATAGAGCGATCGGTTTTGTTCGATCATCGTTTGCTGATCGCGCAACATGGTCAGTTGCGCACTTTTAGTTTCGGCTTCCGCAAGAATATCTGTCAGTGTTCTCGGTTGAGTAAAAACGATTGAAACCGCGCATAATAGCAACAGTTTATACATAGAATAATCCTTTCAATAAATCAAACAATTCAGGTTTGAAACGACACAAACCACTGTTAATTGTTTAACAGTGGAAAATTGTCACTTGGAAGGATTTAACAGAGGATTACGGCAGTACTTTTGAGAATCAGGCCGATTCGGGAAGGGATATTTATCGGGTCTGTGTAAACCACCGGAGGAGCGCGAAAGGGGGTTGTGGCAAAAATCGATTGGAAAGAGAGTTTTGGTAAAATAGTAGAAAAATCATAGGAAATATCAGCTGAGACAGAAATCTGTTTTTCATCGACATCGAGACAGTCATCGTGAGAATGGTGCTCTTGAGAATCACAGGAAGAACTCGGTTCGCACTGATCAGCTCCACCGGGAAGGTGAATGCCTTCATAGGCCGGTTCACCACCGCTGAAACAGAGCCGATTAGGCAAATCAGGGTGAGGAATTATCGCAAGAAGATAGACAAATAGAAGCAAAAATCGCATAGATATCCTCGTTGTTGCACGTAATCTACATCATTTTAGTCTAAATGTGGCACAAAAGTTCAAAGCAGTACATTCGACGAAACAAAAATCATACACCAATCGCTTTAGATTGAACAAAAAAATGGAAATCTATTATATTGAAACTATCGCCCCTGTAGCTCAGTAGGATAGAGCAACGGTTTCCTAAACTGTAGGTCGTAGGTTCGATTCCTATCGGGGGCACCATGTAGATGATTTTCAAAGATCTATTTTTAAAAGATTTATGTTCTTTAGCGCATCCCATTACACCAGACCAAATTCCTAGCAACATATCGTTTATAACTTCACTCCCCCATATCAAAAGGCCCCACCAGAGAATATCCGGTGAGGTCTTTTCGTTAGTTATGAACAGCCTAATCAGCGAATCGAAATTTTCTGCGAGAAAAGCGATGCATCTGATCCGCGGAACTGAGCGAGGTAGACACCTGTAGCAAGTCCCGTGAGATCAATATTCTGAACGCCTTCGGAAATCGCACGGGTTTCCACTATTCGGCCGCTGAGAGTCATGATCGCCAGCGTTCCCCCTTTGGAAGAGAGAGAGATCGAATTGCCAAGAATCGCCATAGGAGCCACTTTCGTCATAGGACGAACTGTTTCACCAAGAGCAACCTCTTCGGAACCGCGCGTTGCGCTGGTCGGGGTGAGATAGAACCGGTCAAAGTTCACATTTCCCGTGGTCCCCGTGATCCGAAGGGTTTTTCTTCCTGCAGAGATCGCGATATTCGGAATGGTCGTATGGGAATAGTTCTGCCATCCGCCGGTAGAGAGAACGGTCGTTGATCCCACGGAGGTTCCGTTGATCGACGCCGAAACCGTCTGGTTGGCGGTCTGCGAAGAACTGATCGTCAGCGTGTAGGTTCCGGTCTGGACCACATCGAGAAGATATTCGGTCCATTCTCCGGCGCCAAGCCATCCGATATTCCAGTTGAGTCCACCCTGACCTGCTGCTCGTTCGAGATCCACATTGTCAGACCGATACTGTCCACCGGCGTTTCCGCTGGTGCCATCACTAAATCCCGCGAGTGTATAGTTTTCCGCTTCGATTGCGCCGGGGATCGGGTGAAGCGGGCTATTGGTCACATAGGTTGGGTATTTGTCAGAAATATTTCTTCCCCAATCGTACCACATTCCCCAGTTTCCGTTAAACCACGTGTTCAAACTCTGGGTTCGATTGAGTTTGCCATCACTCGAGGTAAGCTGAAACTCCACCGGATACCAGTCGTCGTGAACCTGAGGAGTTGACCGTGATTTGCGAATCCACACTTTGCGAACATCGGTGCCGCTTACGCCGGGAACCGCAAAGGAGTAGGTGTCGTTGTCGCCTTTTTCGTGATCGTTATAGTTTGATTTATCGCAGAGATATTCACTCCAGCGTCCATCGTTAAACTCAATTCCAAAGCGAATATCGTTATCCGTTCCATAGGTATCCCACACATATCCCGACCGTGTTTTGATCCGCACATTAAATGTTGTCGATGCGGTAGAAGCTGAATACCCTTTTGCCGCTTCGTGAGCAAATTTGTAGTACAAAAGCGCAAGTGCTTCCTGAACATTGGCGCTATTTTCACGGGTCACGCCATCCCATGTAGACTGGTTTGAAGCGCTAAAGTTTCTGAAATATGAAGCGTTTGCTCCACGAGCACGTCGTTCAGCTTCCTGGCGGATCAGATCTGCAAAGTAGGGCATGGTCACCGCACTCTGGAAATAGAGATGATCCGTGGTAAAGGGCATTGAGCTGATCAAATAGTTCCCGATCCGATCATCTTGCCACGTTTCCAGCGCGCTGTGCTTGGTCGAAAGTTCCCGAGTTCCGCCGATTGCGTTTGACGCATGGTGCGAATGGCAGAAATCGCTGTAGTAGTGAACTGCCAGTCCGAGCTGATACACGGCCTGCTGTTTATTGCCAAGACGCCACTGGTAAAGCGCTTCGGCGGCGTACTGACGAGCGGTGTTTTCAGCGTTGTTGTTGATAAAATCAAGAACGCCCAGTTCAGTTCCCGTTTCGTAAGTGAAATTCATCCCTTTCCAGGGATCATAGAAGTGATCCTGATACATGAAGTAGCGACTTGCGGCAAAGTCCGGCGCCACTGAACCGTACCGAAGATCGGTCATGTAACTGTTCATGGTGTTCAGCGCATTCATGAGCGAACTGTTTGCGCGATCCGCCGTACTGAGCTGATTCATCAGGAGCGTCATACCATTCTGCGCCAACTCCTGATGTGACGTTTTGGTTGCTGCGCCATCGCGGCTTCCCCAGGCAAAAGTTGAAGCTACCGCCACGCCAATGCAGAGAACTGTTTTCATTGTGTTCATCCTATTTCCTTTCAAAAAGGGGCAGCCATTTGACTGCCCCGGTTAGAACTATTTCATAAATTTGATTGTCTGAACTGACCCACTGATCGATTTCGCAGTGATCAAGTAGACTCCGCGGGAAAGGTCGGCAGTTGAGAGTTCGTTGATTCCTCCGGCAAAGGAGGTGCGAAGGATTTCGCGTCCCGATGGAAGGAAAAGTTTAATTTCGATTGGTTCGATGCTGTTCAATCTGATACTATTAGCATTCACAGTGAACAGTGGCGCGCGCGATACTTTTGCGCCATCGGCAAGAGCAGTTGCATCAGCTCCGCGCACCGCCGAGTAGAGATTCACTTTGAACGAGTCAAACACGCCGAGATAGTTCGGGGTTTTGTCAAAATAGCGAAGTTTTGCCCAATGATTGGTCAATCCGTTGTTAAACCCGGGCATGTTCCCCGGTTTGTTGGTTCCCACAGTGATATGGTTGTAGAGCGTTGGCCCCACCGGTTCGCTCACGTCCATATAACTTGCACCACCTTGAGTCACATAGTACACACCGTTTTTGTATCCCCGTTCGTAGCCGTGCATGTGCCCGCTGAACACGAGATGGACGCCGTACTTTTCTGCCAAAAGGGGGATGTTTGTTTTTATGGCGCTGTTTTCAGCAGTCTGCCACCGTTCGTAGAATGGCGCACAGTGAATCGAAATCACCCGAAGTGAAGCATTTTTCACCCGAGCAGCCTGAAGTGTCTGTTCAAGCCATTTTCCGGGAAGAACATCGGTACCCATGCGGTTCCAGTCAATCGCAATAATTGCGGTATTTCCGTACATGGCGAGATAACTTCCGTTGAACCCGTTTGCATCGGAGTTCACGCCTTTTGGCTGATCCACGAATCGGCGAATGAGATCTCCACCTCCCCATGAACTTCCCACATCGTGGTTCCCGAACGAAACGAAGAACGGCACTTTCGAAGCGAGCGTTCCGCAGGTATAGGGAAGGAACACTCCCTGAAGGTCGCTGTACTTATTGCCGGAGTTAGACACATCACCCGTTGACAGAGCCACATCGATGGCAAGGGAATCAGTAAGATACGCCGCCATTCCTCCCCACGGTGAAGCGTGATGGCTATCGCCCCAGATCCCGATTCGGTACGGGCGAACATAAGATTTTGGCGAAGTGCGGAATGTTTTCACCGGCGATGATCCCGAAGCGGTTTCTACTTTCCAGAAATATTTCGTGTCCGCAGTCAGACCGGTAAGTCTCGCCTTATGAACAAATGAACCGGTTAAGGGATTATAGACCGATGAAGTTGCCGAAGATGCAACCGTTTGATCAATGCCGTAGCGAACAGTTCCCGCGGAAGAACTTTTACTTTCCCACATGATTGTGATTCCCGCCGTGTCAACATTCTGAAGATAGGGCCCGGTGAGAATTGTTCCGGTGGATGGGGTTGAAAATCCGCCCAGATCGGTTGCCTGAGCATCGGTGAGCGCACTGTTCCAGAATCGCACTGAAGCGACATCGATTACTCCATCTTCGCCGTTTTCATCGGCAAAAAGTTTGAACGACGATTCGATAGCAAAACGACCATCGACACTCTGCTTGGTTCCTTCGAGAATCTTTACGCCATCCAGATAGAGACGATAGAACGATCCATTGTCAACGCTCACCGTAAGGCGATACCAATTATTCGGAAGGATCGCTTTTGAAGAGTAGCCGGTTCCGCTGACGCCGATGGTTCCTGCATCTTTGCGAACAAAACACTCGGCGTCGTTACTGTTGGTAAGATTCGTCTGAAAAAACGAAGCCCACGAAGTGATCGTTGGAACTTTAAAATCATAGGAAAGCGTGTATTCGTTGACATACTTTCCCCCACCGTTGGCCGCCGATCCATGAGTCACGGTATAGTGACTTCCCACGCCAATGCGAACCGCGCCATCACTTGCTGTTGGCCCTGCCACCGCTCCCTGCGTTCCCGTAAGAACCAACGCAGATCCAATCTGGGCCGCGGTGAGATTCGCACTGTTGTCAAAACTCCACTGTCCTACCGGCGCCGGCACTGCTCCCTGTATCACCGCAACTGCAGCGATAATTCCCATTCCATACTTGAACATTCGTCCTCCTCATTGAACTTGTTCATACTCGTACAGAAAATGCCCCGTGCGTGTATGGATAACACCAAACTGCCGTGAGTTTTACGCTCGCTGATTGTTAGGCCGAAGTGAGCAACACAGAACGGAAACAAAAGGATAAAAAAAGCCCCTTCAGAGAAACTCTCCGAAAGGGGCGGTGTATCGTCTAAGTATCATTTATCAACTGAACTATCTTTTCACGCCAATCATTGCCGTTCCCGAAAATGGTTTCCCATCTGCAAATGTTCCTGTAACCAAGCACTGATATGTCCCGGAAGCCACGGGAAAACCGGCCCTATTACAACAATCCCAGAACAGTTCTCCTAAATGGGTCATTTCAGAATAGTGAACGCTATTGCCCACCATGTCAAAAATGCGAATAGCACCGTTGGCAATATTTTTGTTATTCAAACGAATAATCACTCCCTCATCTCCAACAAGTACTGGATTAGGAGCAATGGAGATCTCGGATTTTATTTTCTGAATCTCTTTTAAAACCGAAGTTGGATTGTCAACTGTTAGTGCTACCGTATTGGTGATATTCGTATAAGAGTCATTCGTAAAAAGCGATATGAAATAGCTGCCCGGAACTGCGATTCCACCTGCCCACGAATGAACTCCCGCAGTTTTTCCATCAACATACTGCCACAAAATTTCGGATCCTTCGCCGGGGATTTCTCCCTGAGGATAAATACCGATATAATCTTTCGGGTTTCCGCGACCATTGGCAAAGGTGATTTCAAACGGAGTATTCACGGGAACCACTGATTCTTTTACGGAAAGAGTGCCCGAAGAGTCGCCGATCCACAGTTCTGAACGATTGCCCAGTTCATCAAAAGTTCCTTTCAAAAGATAAACGGCGTAGTAAAAACCCGATTCGATCCCATCGAATGATACTGATCCTTTGGTATTTGTAGCAACACTCTTGGAAAGTATCACTGTTTCTGCCGATGGCACCGTTCCCGTTCTGAAAATACCTATGCGATCGCTGGCAAAAAGTGGCGCTTTGTCGTAGTTGACTGCAAAACCTTTCTTGGAAGCAATCCATGTCGATTCTGGACTCAATTCAGGAACCGATCCAATGTAAATTTGAATATCAGTGCAGAGTTTTGTGTATCCGTTATCTTTGAACAAGCTCAGAACATACTGATTTGCCGGAATATCTTTGTTCAGGACAACGGTTCCGCTCACCTTGCCGGCTGTTCCCACAGAGCTGTTGTCGGTGTATTTCCACGATGCGGAAGTTACTCCCACTGCTCCAGGAACTTTCCCTTTTTCGTACAGGCCAATCCAGTCAAGTTTGTTCCCCGGAGCACCATCAAAAACAACGGAAATATCTTCGTTCACGGCAAACGCTGTTTTCGCCAATTTTATCGAAGATTCCACGATCTGTCCGGTTCCGCTCACGACAAAACTATCTGTGGGCGACCACGCTGACCAATTGAGAGACCGGTCGCGATGGCGAAGGCGAACGAACCATTTTCCATCGGGAAGAACGCCTGAGTTAATCGTGTCTGCAAAAATATTGACACCTCTGTTTTTGTCAATCTGATCGTGATTTGGTGCGCCGGTTGTGCCAAAAATGTTTTCAAAGTCGCGATACTTTGAATGTTTCAGGACTGAAAAATCCTTTGAAGCGGAGACTTGAAATTCGGTGCTATTGAAATCATAGCCATTTCCAGCATAAGGAGAACTGGTCAAAACGAGTGGAAATGTTGCTGTTTTCGGCAGATTCAATAGCGAAGGTGTGGCAGGAGATTTTGATTTTCTGTCGAGAATAAATTCATCCGTGAGATCATTTTTGTAGACATTTCCTAATTTCGTGTGACCGGTTCGGTAGTTCCGAACCTGCATCTTTTCATTATCAAGATCAATATCAACTAATTGCCATGACCATTCAGCTCGAGTTTTTTGAACATCATCGAAATCCTGTTCATTCGACATGCCCCAATCCTGAGCCCACGAAGCACCGCCATTAAGAACATGGTACACTGGCGTCTCTTTCATCTGCCCTCGAGCATAAAGATGATGATGACCGCCAATCAACAGGGCGGTTTTGCCTGTTTCTACCATTTTAGGAGCCACGGTGTTTCTGAACCACTGAGAAATATCTCCAACATACTGTTCTGCTTGATAGCCTCTATGGTTAACCGCAAAAATCCACTGAACATCGCTGTCTTTTTTCGCCGAATCGAGAGTAGCATTCACAAAGGCTGTATGTGAAGCACTGTTGTCTTCACTGTTGAGCATAAGAAACAGTGCCGGCCCAGCTTGATAGGCATAACTGGCTTCCGAAGAGTATTGAGCGACTCCTTTATAGAGCAACTGATCGGCAATAATATACTTGCGATAGTTTTTCAGATCGCTATCACTGTAGGTTTCATGATTCCCCACGCTGGTCTGAATCGGCAAATAGGGAGAAAGTCGTTTCGATTGATCAAAATGGTGCGTTTTCCAAAGAATATCCGTGCCTTTATCAACCTGATCTCCATCGTTGACAATCAACTGCACGCTATCGTGCCAGTTTTTGCCGTACAATTCGGTACACTTTTCACCCACGCGAATAAGCATAGTGTCGTATCCGCCATGGCTCGGAACCTGATGATCCCCCAGTACAATCGCGCGGAAATGGCCTGTTTTGACACCCTTCGGAGGCATGGTTCGGAAGTGATATATCACCGAAGTATCTACATTGTTAATAACGCGATAGTAGTATCGCGTGTTGGGATTCAAACCGGTGACCTGTACGGTATGATAATTGTACACCGTTGTACTTTTTGTCACTGAACCTGTCACGGTGGTCAAATTTGTAGAATCGATGCCGAACTGAACTTGTGGTGTTTCATCGGCTTTATCGTTAATCCATGACACCCAAACCGACGATTCAGTCAAAGCCTGAAGATAGGGCTTACTATCAACTACTGCAGAAAGTGTTGGAACTACCGTTAAAGCAATCCCGATAAACAGACTCATCATTTTTCTTTGCAACACGCACATCCCCTTTGTTATTCCATTTTAAAGTTCTCAAATATAGTGGCATGGTATTTGGGAATAATGAGCGAAACAACAGGATTTCGCAAGTGTTTTACGATTGCAAATCGAACTGTTATGATATATTGCTTTGAAAATCATAGCAATACTGATTACACCGGAAGTTATAAAGGATATCAAATAATCCACGTTTCGTTCTCAATAAATTGAACAATATGCTGCATGATTTGTGGTTTTTCTTCGCGCCCCAATATCGTGCTATCTGTCGAAACGAGAAAGTGATTAATACAAAAAGGGCAGAGTTTCCTCTGCCCACAGCAAACACAACTAAAATGAAACACTATTTGATCTGAATTGATCCGCTATGAACCATTGAGCCTTCAGTTACTTTCCAAAGGAAAACGCCTGCGGCAAGGTTCTGGTCGAGAGGTGCAGTAAATCCGTTCATTTTTCCTGAAGAGATTATTGCGCCTTTCATGTTGAATAGAGCAAATTGAGCACCGGCATCCACGGGACGTGAAAAACGAATCGTGTTTCCTGACAGGCCGGCATAAAGAGCTTTACCTGACTTTACGCGATCAAAGGCTGCAATTTCCGTGGAATTTGAAGCCACAAACCCGGTCAAAATCTGACCCACATCACTGGTATGGATGTAGTTCCCAAGAATCGATTTTGAGTTATCTACGGTTGGTTTGATCAGTTCAGAACCAGCTCCCTTTGCAAAGAGAGGAATCAACTGATTCGTATGATCACCACTGTTGAATTTCGCTCCCGGAAGAACGCCTTTGCCATTATTTACAATCAACATGTCGATCTTGTTTGTGGCAGAATCAATACCTGCGGGGCCGGTAAGATATCCTGTTTCGTGGTCACCGGTTACAATAAGAAGTGTTGAGTCCCAACTACTGTTTTTTTCAATCCAGTTGATAACAGAATCAACCGCTCCATTGAAATCGATCTGCTCTTCGATAATCCGGTCAAGCTGATTTGCGTGACCAGCCCAGTCAACCGCTCCCCCCTCAATCATAAGGAAAAAACCTTTAGTGTTAGCTTTTAACACATTAAGCGCGGCTTGAGAACAGGTTGCAAGATTGGCAACGCCTTTGTTCAACGGGGTAGCAAAAACACCGTCAGCTGTTTTGGTTCTCAGCTGATGAGCTGTGGTATATACCGGAAGAACTCCTGCCAAACGAGTTGGTGCAGCTGTTGTTCCTGTTGCAATTTTCGAAAGAGTAAGCGAATCATCAGTGAATGACCAAACACCCTCTTTATTTGACAGGGTTCCCGCGACAAGAGATTCCCATGTTGCTTGTCCGCCAACATATCGATAATCCTGAACATCAGGAATTTTATCTTTTACTTTATTGGTATCAAGATTTAACCCTTTTACGCCATTATCCGTATAAAGTGGGTGTCCCGCACCGATGATCACATCAAGCCCAGTGCTGGTAAGCATCTCTTTGCCAAGTTGTTCGTAGTTATTACGACTCTTGTTATGCGCCGCCATTGAAGCCGGAGTGGCATGACTGATCTGGACAGTCGAAACAACACCGGACGATTTGCCTGCAGTTTCTGCTACATCCGAAATATTAGCCAGTTTCACCGAATCAACCGAATAACAAATTGCAGCATTATAGGTGGCAAAACCTGTGGAAAGAGCTGATCCAGACGCTGCCGAATCAACCGGTTTACGTTTAATGTACGTAACGTCAGACACGGCAGAATCGGCGACAAATCCATGTCCCTTTTCTCCGGAATAGGTGGCCATGTTCCATTTCACGGGGAAGGATTCAAAGTTCTGCACATCGCGAGGCTTTCCGGCCTGATAGATATTCGTCGCTTCGATTGTCCGAATGCCCCATCCGTCGGAGATCATAAGGATCACATTTTTTGGAGTCCCTGCAGAAAGAAGAGTTGCTGCAGCAGCAGTTAGAACTGCGGTACGTTTCATAAAGTCCCCTTGTTTTGGTGGAATATTTAATCAAGTTCCATTCGGAACGATACAAATATCATCCGTGCCGTATTTATAAAGCGTTAGAATACTATGACATTACAAATACACAACAAATTTAAAAACAATGAAATATCCACAAACTAACTATCACCTAACTGTCTACTTATAAAATATACAGTTACTCATTTCACAGATATTTTCATGTAAATGCTCATACAACCCAAAACCACTGTTAACTCAAATGAAACATTGTGGTAACAAATATCTTGTATTGACAAGGTAAATTTCAATCACATTTACCTTGCTGAATAATAAAGGAAGAAATATGGCAAAAGCAGCATCAATACCAGGTGTATCAGACCGCATAGAAGAGAGTGAAATAATTGAAATCCTTGGTGATGGATCGTTATCACGTGTGTTCAAGGTTTGGAATCCAACACTGAACGTATTTAGAACGATCAAAATGTTGAAACGGTCAGCTTCACACGCTGCGCAGGTACGTTTTTTTACGGAAATGCAAATCCTCGCGCAACTCGATCACGATGGTGTTCCGCGTTTGCATCGCGTCGGCTCATGGAATGGCCTTCATTTTTTCGAAACACAGTTTGTCGATGGCGATTCGTTAGCAGAACTGATTCAAAAAAACGGGGCACTTTCACCGGAACTCATTTGTGCAATAATGATTGAACTCTCTGAGGTTGTTCAATACATTCACACTGAACCGATAGAAAGTGGATCAGTACGCTATTATGGCATTCTTCACCGCGATATCAAACCGTCAAATATTCTCATAACCACCACTAAAGGGTGTCGGCTCATCGACTTTGGCATAGCCTCGCTATCGACCAATAACATTTATGCGTCTAAAGATCGCGGACGAATTGTAGGAAGTGTACCATATTTGGCACCGGAGGTTTTTCACTCGGTACAAATAACATCAAAAGCGGATCTTTTTTCATTAGGTGCAGTATTTTGCGAAATGGTTATGGGAACTCGCCTCTTTACATCTTCAACGATGCCAAAACTGCTTCACGAGCGTATGACGAACAGTTTTGAAATTTCACCTTTATTTCCGAGACTATTTCGTCCACTTCTTGACAAGCTAATTGCAATTCAGCCGGAATCACGGCCTTACAACGCCCGCGAAGTGGGTGAACTTTTCAGAAAACTCTTGAAAAAATTGAGTGGAGATTCTCCTCGACTAATCCTGACGCAATGCATTTCTGGTGATCAGGTTAGAGCGTAAACACCGAGTGCTACCGAATCCCATAAGGCGCTAATTGTTCACTACCGACAGGAGTCTTTCACACGCTTGCTGTACTCTGATTTGATCGATATCGGCAAATGAGTTCCCTTCATCGGGAAGTATCTGTTCATATAGATCCGACAATGGTGCAAAACGCCATTTATTCCACTGAATTGCAGGGAAAAGTGTCACCTGAGGCCGATTGAATGCCGAAGCGATATGAACTATCGCCGTATCTGGTGTGATCACCAATTTCACCTTTGAAATAAGTGCAGTTAATTCGTGAACGCTACCACGGAACATCCGAACCTGAGAACATTTGGCACTGATATCTTCTGCAATTCCAGCCAAATCTCCTATAGCGGTGAGAATAACCATTTCCCCTCGATCGATAAGAAAATCGATTAGAATTCGCCAATTATTTTCTGGCCAATACCGAGAATGATCTCCTGCAGAAAGGTTCACGAGCACGCACTCTTTTGCTGTGGGATAGCTTTTGTAAATCATAATATTATCATTTTTATTGAGTTGCAGTGATGGCCGAATTGGAATCGTTGAAATATCGGTAAAATGGTTCAAGGCTAAAAGGTTTTTATATGCCACGTGCAGTATTTCCCGTGAATCAAGTGGAAGCGGTTCGGTAAAAGGGGAAGGTCGGCGGGAATCTGAAAATCCAATAGATCGTTTTCCGCCAGCGAGAAATGCGAGAAAGCGACTCTGATTTGAACGATGGTCTTTGGGGTCTATGACGAGATCAAATTGCTTTGTACGCAGTTTGAAAAAGAGATAGATGACACTTAACAGACTCTTTTTATAGATAAAATTGCGATGAATTCTCTGGTCAAATTCGAGAAGTGTCTTATTTCTAGGGGAGAGTAAGAGGGAAATATTCGCCTGAGGAAACAGTACATTAAGCTCTGAAATCAGGGGCGTCATGAGAACCAAATCACCCAGCTTACCCACTTGAACCAACAATATTTCTTTCATATACCCTCCATCATTTGGCTTAAACAGCAATTAGAACTAGCCTTTAAAACGAATTATATTAGACTTTTACAAGTTTTTCACATTTGAAATAACTATTCAGTATCACTTGTCCCGTGATTAATAAAAACCAAACGATACCCAGAGCAGGCATGCCAAACTCAGGGTATCGTTTCTAAAATCGACAGGTTAAAACTAAGGAGCAATGAAATGAGCTATTTTCACCGCCAGAACATATTCTCTTCGATAGCAACTAACAGTTGTTTAATGTCTTCTTGTTCCACATCTCCAATCGTCCCAATTCTGAAACAATCTGCCACGGAAACTTTTCCAGGATAGACCACAAACCCTTTGCGTTTGAGACGACTATAAAACTCTGCAAACGAATAATTCGGTTCAAAGGGATTGTAGAATGACGTAATAATTGGCGAATGAAACTCTTTGGCAAGCAATGGTCTAAACCCGAGTTTTTCCATCCCTTCGACCAAGATTCTCTGATTGTTATAGTAGCGATTAAAACGAGCGATTACACCACCTTCGGCATCGAGTTCGTTCATCGCCTGCTGAAACGCTCGCACCACATGAGTAGGCGAAGTGAACCGCCATTTCCCACCCTGAGTTTCCATGGTTTTCCACTGATCATAGAGATCAAGTGACAGGGAACGTGCATTGTTTTCGCACGAAATGAGTCGTTCTTTTTTGCAGATTACAAAGCCAAATCCAGGCACGCCTTGAATACATTTGTTCGCGCTGGATACGAGAAAATCGATTCCCAGTTCACCCAGATCCATAGGCATGCCACCAAAACTTGACATGGCGTCCACCATGAATGTTTTGCGATGATTTTTGACTACTTCCGCGACTTTCGCCAACGGGTTGAGCATTCCTGTGGTGGTTTCGTTGTGCACCAAAGCCACATGAGTAATCGAAGAATCCTGTTCGAGCATTTCGTTTACACGGGAAGGATCGACGCGGTTGATTTCGCCAAAGTCAAGTACGGCGTGGTCGATTCCCAAATAGCGAGCTATCTGAACGATCCGTGCACCGTAGGCTCCGTTGACCAGCACGAGCAGTTTCCCGCCGGTCTTGGGCATCATGGTTCCGATCGTCGATTCTACGGCGAATGTTCCCGATCCCTGCATGAGCACGGTGGTATAGCCGGAATGTTTAGTTGCCAGATCGACCAGTCGTCGGCGGATATCTTCTACAACAGCGTGATTATAGCTGTCATCCCAAGTGCACCAGTCGCGAAGCATTGTCTCTTTTACCGATGCGGTGGTTGAGAGTGGCCCCGGCGTGAGAAGAATGTAGGGGTTTTTTGGATCTGCCATTGTTGTTTCCTTTCTATTGTTTTGCGAAGGGCTTCGCCCCCCGTTGGTATAAACCGGACCTTCGGTTCATAGTTTGAAGGGCTTCGCCCTCCGTTGGTATAAACCGGACCTTCGGCCCTCAATTTCATTATCTTATTCAATCGTTTTGTCGTATTATCGTTTCCCATAAAATCCCTCCCGCGCGAATCAGTTCTTCGTCTGTGACCGACAGCGGTGGGGCAAGGGTGAGCACATCGCCTCCGGAAACCTTGAACGACAACCCGCGTTCAAGTGATTCGTACAGAACCTTTTCTGCCACTGATTGTGAATCCAACTGAACGCCGAAAAATCCACCGATCGATCGAATTTCCCGTATATGGGGCGAATCAAT
>JAIFMU010000078.1 GCA_020048285.1 bacterium
GGTAAAAATCCGAACGCGAATTTGCGATTGCGGTGACCAAAGTCCTCGCCCAAGAAATGCGCCACCTGCGCTGACGACATCAACTGAATCCCCCGTTTCTGGTTCGCCTTCGACATGATTGATTGCTCCTTCGAACACCCATTGATGACGGCGTTCAAGGGATTTCTCACGACCTTTATTTAGCACAACGCGAATACTTTTACTCATCTGTATCACCTTTTATCTGTTAATGCCGTGAAAATATAATGGGTAATTCTTCGCAACGAGGAAACTGCATATATCATAAAAAAACAGTTGAACCTTCGTTTTGTTTGATATTTTTGTAAACTGTTGTTTCTCAAATTTCGCAGAATCATTAGCTTTTTCCCCATTTGTTTATCGCGAATTACCTAAAAGTGTACTAATTGAGAAAACAATTGATTATTCTCAAAATATCGCCACATTGTACCTAGCAAAACGTAGTTTTTATGCATACAAACATCGAATAGGGGAATATGCGATGCACAGCTTTACCCATGGGAATACTCACCGACATTCAGTTCATACTGAACAGCATACACCTGAGCTGCGCCATGTTGCTCATTCTTCAAATAGAATACATGCACTACCTCCGGAGATCGAAATGCTCCGTGTAAAAACCTATGCCGCCGAGTTGACAGCCAGAATTAATGAGTCACTAAAAATTTTGCGCAATACAAGTGAACTCGCTTCGGTGAGAAGAACGCAACTTCAGTTGGCAAAAGAGCGGTTCAGCACGGTGAAAAAATTATTACAGGAACATCACTGTATTACTGTGAAAGAAAAAACGCTACCTGGAACCAGCGCAAATCCGCGTGATATCATTGAACGTGTGCGCTATCTGGTGACTCATAAATCCTATGCTGAAGCAGAAAAGCTTTTAGTCTTCTGCATTGAACGAATGGAAGATGCTTCCGGAAGTTTTGGCACGGCCCCTTGGTATTACGAAGAGTTGTGCAGGATTTATCGGGTTCAAAAAGAGTATGGCAAGGAAGTCAAAGTGCTCGAAGCGTATTTGAAACGCGAAAAAGCTCCAGGAACGCGGCGAGGACATCTTTACGATCAACTCAAGGAAGCCCGTCGCTTAGTGAGTTCTTTCGGTCAACGTGGCTAAATTTTTGGCCCTAATTACAGAGCATTAATATATAAACCCAGCGATACTGTTGTTCTACATCGCATTCTTGTTGCTGTCTACGCTCTCTTGTTTTCATCCAAATCTGTACGATCATTTTTTAAAAAAGCGGTTTGCTCTGCGCAAATTACTTGTTCTTTGGGGCCAATTGGAGAAATGTGTTATCTTCACAACAAAAAAAGCCCCGAAAATCGGAGCTTTTTTGAACTTTGCACATATACAAACGATTTAATTGTAGCCATGCTCATTGAGGAAAGGGCCATAGAGCTTGTCCACACCTTGAATGTGGTTGTACAACCACTCTTTCAAGAATGAAAGTATGGCAATCAGATCTAGTTCTTCCCCTTTTTCTGCAGATGTAAGAATTTCACCAACCTTACCGAGTAAATTTTCGTGAATTCGTTTATGATTATCAAAGTCAGGGTAGTTGAGTCGTTTCAGCTGAATCTCTTCGCGTTCGAAATGTCCTACGCAGAAAGTGGCAAGTTCTTTCATCACACGCAATAGATCCGATCCATCTTTTTGCTCTTTCACGAGGCGATGAATTTCATTTATCATTGAAAATATCTTGCGGTGATCATCGTTGAACTGTTCCACATTTACCGAAAAAGCCGGAGTAAACCGACACAGTTCAGGGTGCACCGAATCGGCAATGCGAAGAATCTCTGAGGGAAGTGTCATTTCGCGCAGAAGGTCTGAAACGTATTTACCCTGCCCGCTGTTTTCGAGTGCCTGTGCATAGGTAGAGACGGTTTCTCGTGAAACTTTGCCCGTTTCATCGCTGATACGGGAAATTGCCGTAGAAACTTTTTTTGTTAGAGAAGAGACCTCGTTGAGTGTCACATTTACATCCTGAACTGCGGAAGCACCCATTTCGACGTTGGCAAAAATTTGTTCGACGCGAATATTGTTCTGAGCAGTCATCTCTTGCAGTTCAACATAGGTGTGTGATTGGGCTTTAGAAGAGTGCTCGATTGTGCCAACAACACCGGCAACTTCTTCGATAATCGTGCTGATCGAATTGATTGCAGCGATCGTCTGTCGTGACTCTTCTTGGATCGCGTTAATCCGTTCTCTGATATCGATTGTTGCATTGTTGGTCTGAAGTGCTAGATCTTTTACCTCTTTTGCGACTACGGCAAATCCGCGTCCAGCCACGCCAGCGCGTGCCGCTTCGATTGTCGCGTTGAGAGCGAGAAGTTTAGTCTGTTCAGCAATTTCCGCGATTGCCTCGGTGACTTCACCAATTTCATTCGTCGCCGTTTCGAGGCCTGCCACGCGAGCCATCGTATCTAGCGCTTCATTTTTAGCTTTCAACGTTACATGAGCAGCACGTGAAGTATTTGCTACAATATCTTTAGCACTTTCTGAAAAATGTGTCGTGCTTTGCGCAATTTTAGCAGCAAAATTGCGATTCTCTTCAGCGGCATGAGCAATATCTTTCATGTTTATGCTGAGTTCTTCTGTGGCGGAAGCCACGGTGCTCATATTCAGACTTAGCCCTGAACTAAGATCACCCATTTCTGTGATTTCCGCGCTGATTTCTTTTACTCGATCGCGAATAACATTGCTTCGTCTGTTGAGATCACTTGATGATTTTTCAATACAACCAGAACTATAGGCCAGTTCTGAAGCAATAGCAAGAAAACGCTTTTGAATTGCTTCAACCGCTGCAAAAAGTGGCGATGAACCAATTTCAGAGCGGGTGCAATCGGCATGAGAAAGTCGCTGTAACCACGCGAGAAGTGTTTGCTCTTCCAATTCTGAAAGGCGTGGAGTTTCTGAAGCAACAGAGTGCGTGACATTGGGTTTAATTGTTTCGACAGGTGAAGAATCGTCCGCGTTCGATTTTTTGATGTTAAACATTCTTAGCTCCCAATAAAATGATATTTCTTGTGAATTGTACCATTATTAATGGAAATGACAATGAAAAAAATGCATTTAATCCTGTGAATTTTCAAGGTAGTAGATTGTTCCATATCGTATTTTCACTTGTAAAAGGAGGATCTGTGAAAGAAAAAGTGTCACCTATCAATGCGATCTGGTTTGCTATGATTCTGATATCGATTATCGTTGCCGGATATTCAGGTAAAATGAGCGACTTGAACAAGTCATTGTTTGAATCATCAAAAGATGCGGTAACCATGGCAATTGGGTTGATTGGCCCCATGGCATTTTGGCTTGGAATTATGAAAGTAGCTGAAGCTGGTGGACTTATGGTTATAGTGGCCCGTGCCATGAAACCAATTATGTCAAAACTTTTCCCCGATGTTCCTTCTGAACACCCCGCCATGTCAAGTATGATTATGAACATGGCAGCAAATACACTCGGATTGGGAAATGCCGCTACTCCCATGGGAATCAAAGCGATGCAAGAATTGGAACGGCTTTCGCCAGAGAAGGGAACTGCTTCTGATTCGATGATTCTTTTTCTCGCAATCAACAATGCCAGTATCACTCTGCTTCCGCTGGGTGTCATTACAATCCGTGCAAGTGCCGGATGTGATGATCCCGGTTCGATAATCATACCTACACTGCTGATTTCAATCGTAACTTTCACCGCAGCTGTTATCACCACGAAGTTGATGGCTAAGCGCAATCCGCTTATGATTCAGGCTTCTGATATTGAGCGCGATCGCGTTGAACAATTGGTCGATCTCAATGAAAGTTCTTTAACACCTCCGGCAAGACCAGTTCTCGGTGTGTTGTTGATCGGTGGATTTGCTTTTGCGGCGACAACGGGAATCCTTCGCTCTGTCGATGGATTTGGAGCAAAGGGTTTTGCCGAATCAATTGCTGGCGGCACGGAATGGGTAATACCTATAGTTCTTTTATTTTTTCTCACGTTTGGCTATTTCCGGGGCGTGAAAGTGTATGAAACAATCACGGAAGGTGCAAAAGAGGGATTTGATACGGCGGTAAGAATTATCCCGTACATGGTGGCAATATTCGTGGCTATCGGGATGATAAGATCAAGCGGAACGCTGGAAGCAATCAATTCTGTTTTGGCAGTTCCTCTTTCATATATTGGTATGCCCGCCGAAGGATTGACAATGGCGTTGATTCGCCCACTTTCTGGTTCCGGTGCATTTGCAGTAATGTCGGAAATTGTAAACAATAGTCCCAATAGCTTTTTGGCCGATTTAGTATGTAATATGCAGGGTTCAACTGAAACCACATTCTATATTCTTGCGGTCTATTTTGGAGCAGCTGCGGTGACCAAAACGCGTCACGCTCTTCCTGCTCTACTTGTTTCCGATGTGGTCGGACTTGGTTCGGCACTGTTCTTTACGCATATATTTATGGGATAACTTACACGGAGGGTAGCGTATGACGAATTTGTATGAAATTATTCCCGGAATTGGTCTGGGTGATCTAAAATTTGGAGCCTCATTTCAGCAGGTTCGAAATGCACTGGGCGAACCGGATGATATTGGTAAATCTGAGTTCGAAGATGAAGATAGCGGCGATGTCGTTATTAGCGAAATGTGGACCTGGGCAGATAGCGATCTTCAGGCTCATTTCGACGAGGAAGATGAATTCAAATTGGGAATGCTTTCGGCCAGTTCCTCCAAATACACTCTTATGGGATTGAAACTCTTTGGTAAAAAAGAGTCAGAAGTGATCGAAATGGTTCAGCCACTTGGATTTGGCTCATACGAAGAGGAAGACATTGAATTTGAAGATGAACACGCGCCGCAGGGACGTATTATCGCCTTTGTAGACAAAGAGTTGGAGTTCTGGTTCGAAGATGGTCGTCTCACTGAAATTCAGTGGTCGACATTTTGGGCTGATGACGAAACAAAAGTTTGGCCTGAATAAACAAGCTTAAATTAAAAAAAGGGAGTTTCATCGCAAGATGAAGCTCCCTTTTTTAAATTTATCCTCTTAGATTACGACTCGATAGACTCGATATCTAACCCTTCGTTGATCAGCATTACCGGAATATTGTTGCGAACCTGATAGGCAATTTTGCCGTCTTCGCGAACAAGAGCGGTACTAATTCGTTCTGATACGAATTTCCCACTCACATTTTTCATCTTGCCTGAAGCGATCAAACCATTGATCTTGGCAACTGTGCGGGGATCCAATTCAGTAACCGGCTGCTTTGTTTCGGGGCAGCAGAGAAGCGTAAATATTTCCTTACTCATTCGGTAACCTCAATTAGTTGAAAAAACGGTCATAAAGGGCTTTCACAGCCTTGTCTTCGTCGGCAGAGTCAATGCCGAAAATCATACTGAGTTCAGAACTTCCCTGATTCACCAGTTTGATATTGATTCCCGCATCGGCAAGTGCAG
>JAIFMU010000117.1 GCA_020048285.1 bacterium
GATACCTATTTGAAAAAATTACCATAACAAGGGACAACCATGAAAAAAGTACTATTGGCACTGTTAACCGCAACTCTCTGTGCAACTGCTCAACCGAAAACGATCGGTATTGAAGCACCACTGTTTTCATTAAAAGATGAAACGGGAACACTCTATTCGCTGGAAGAGTTTCAGGGGAAAAAGAGTGTCGTTTTGGTGTTCTATCCAGGAGATAATACGCCCGTTTGTACAAAACAACTCTGTGAACTGCGCGATTCATACACGGCTGTAACCGCCGAAAAGGATGTTGTTGTTTTCGGTGTGAACAAAGGCACTGCCGAGTCACACAAAGCGTTTAAAGCAAAAAACAATTACCCTTTTTCACTTCTCGTGGATGAAAAAGGGAGTGTGGCAAAAGAGTATGGTCTGGCCAAAGGATCAATGGTGGCACGACACGTCTTTGTTGTTGGAAAAAATGGTAAAATTATCTATTCAAAAAAAGGTAAACCGCCGGTTTCTGAAATTATCGCCGCCGCAAAGAAAAAATAACGGTTCCTATATGAGGAGTGTTGATCACACTCCTCCTCATCTGCATTTTCATCAGCAAAGAAACGCCGATCTATTTCATTTGAACCGGTAGAAAGATCAGAACAGGCTCTCTATTGTGCTACTTCCAGCCATAAAAGGTGACTCGGTATGTAAAATTTATGTTATGAGATGATTAACATTCGTTTTCCGAATATATAGCATAGAATAAAGAGCGTGTCCTTATCTATATTACAGTAACATCTCAGCTGTAGATTCGTCGCCTAGACAAAACGTATTCACACCTTGGGGATTCTCCCTGCCGCAATTGCGGAAATTACATTTTTTTTATTCAAACTAAGGAGCTGGCGTGCCCGCACTCTTTTCAGATTTTCATCTCAACGAGAACCTTCTCAAATCAATTTCAGACACCGGTTTTACTCACTGTACTGCCATTCAGGAACAAGCACTGAAGATCACACTCAATGGCAATGACCTCTTTGCTCAATCGCAGACCGGAACTGGCAAAACAGCGGCATTTCTTATCTCCATTTTTGAAAATATTTTCAGAAGTGAATACAAAGAACAAGCACTTGTTTTAGTGCCAACGCGCGAACTCGCTGTTCAAATCGAAGCGGAAGCAAAACTGCTTTCAACGCACCTAGGCTATAATATCGCCGCTCTCTTCGGAGGAGTTGGATACGATTTGCAGGAAGCGCAACTTCGCGGATCAGTGGATCTCGTGGTAGGAACTCCCGGTCGAATTATCGATCTCAGCAATCGCGGTATTCTCAAGTTGAAAGATTTCACCATGGCAGTGATCGACGAAGCTGACCGGATGTTTGATATGGGTTTTGTAAGTGACATTCGCAAGATTCTTTCGCGGATGCCTAAAAAAGAGAGTCGTCAAACTATGCTTTTCTCGGCAACTCTTGATTACAGTGTGAAACGCCTTGCAGAAGAGTACATGTACGAACCATTTGAGATCACTATTTCTCCTGAAACGAAAACGGTATCTGCTATAAATCAGATTCTTTACCATGTGAACAGTACGGATAAATTCCGCTTGCTCATGGGAATGGTCAGTAGATACAATTCGCCGCGCATGATCATTTTTTCAAATACCAAGCGCATGTGTGAAGAGTTAGCGGGAAGATTGCATTACAATCATATCAAGGCCGAATTCCTCACGGGGGATCTTCCGCAGAAAAAGCGTCAGCGCATCGTTGACCAGTTCAAATTACACGAAATTCCTGTGTTGATCGCCACTGACGTGGCCGCTCGCGGGATTCATATCGACGACCTTGAACTCGTCATAAACTACGATATTCCTCAACATGCTGAAAACTATGTTCACCGTATCGGCCGAACAGCTCGTGCAGGAAAAACAGGAACCGCTATCACCTTTGCTTGTGACCACTTTGTGGAATTTTTGAAACCGGTAGAAGATTTTATCGGGTTTAAGGTTCCATCGATGGTTGCCTGTGATGAAGATTTTGGCGAGGATCTCAGCGGAGGAAAGAGCTGGAAAAAAATGCTCGCTTCTTCGGGATCAAAATCGAGACAGGGCGAACGGAATAAAAAAGAACAGAGTGATCGAAACACTTATAAACAGAACAAACAGCATAAAAAAGAGAAAGATCATCGCGACTCTTCTCCGAAAAAAGCTGTAGCTTCTGTTCAGAACTATTCAGAGCCCGTTTCTGTGCCTACCGTTACACCGGAACCTGCTATTTCCCTTGATGGAAAACGTCGCGTGTATCAGGGGAGTCCTGAGAAAGATAGGAATGTTCTTCGCAAGATTGAACATCGCCTTGAATTGGACAGCAGTGATAAATCGGATACGTTTAATGCTCCGAGCCGCAATCCTTACGATCGTTCGAATCGCCGTCCCGATGGGAAAGATCGCAATCGTGATGACAAACGGAAAAATGATTCACGTCCCGCTCCTAAAGGAACTCAAGGCAAAAAACAGGCCGAGGTGTCCTCTTCGAAACAGGGAAGTAAAAAGGGTGGACCAAAACAGAACCAACACTCGCCAGTGAAAAAAGATGCAGGTAAATCATCACCACAAAAAAATATCGTTGCTAATTCCGTTGAACCGGCAAAGGCAAAAGGGTTGACTGGTAAGATCAAGGCACTGTTCAAGAAGTAATACTACCTGACTAATGCAAAAAGGTTGCCGAAGAGAAGAATCTTCGGCAACCTTTTTTTATTGATAGAGGTTCCTGAGAGAGAACAGGAACTTCCCGGATTAGCTAATTTCAAATCGCCCAGTGGCACGTCGATCTCGATCGCTGTATCCTAAACTTCCCCAAAGAGCAATCGCTCCCGGTTCACATACAGGAAGACAGAGTCCACAACCGATACAGGTATCCTTGTTGATTGTGTGACGCCCGCCAATGGTTCCGGTGATTGTATTGGGAACGGGACATACTGGAACGCAGTCGCCACAACCGGTACATTTCACGTTGATATGTGCTTTAGGACGGGCACTGGCCGAATCGACAAAGCAGTCTGAAGGGCACTTGTGAGCCGCCGTTATAAAGTTTTCGCTGGTGGTATAACTGAGAACCGGCAGGCTATTTTCCATCTTGATCGAATCCGGATGAGTGACTGCTTTCACACAAAGTGTACAGCCGGTACATCCTACTGAACAATATTTTTTAACTTTTGCTCCGCGATCGTGATTATTACACCCAAGAAAGATTTTCTGTGCTCTCGGGATCATATCGATGAGATAGCGTGGACATGCCGCTACACAGGCGGTACATCCGGTACATTTTTCATGGTCAACTTCTGCAATTCCATTTGCATTGATGTGAATCGCATCGAATTCACATACGGTCACACACGAACTCAGCCCGAGACAGCCGTACTGACACTCTTTGGAACCATTCCCAATAAGCACTGCGCCGTGACAATCGTGAATACCTTCATATTTAGAACGTTCCACCGCTTCGTTGAGCCCACCTTTACAGTGAACTGCCGCAACCATCTCATCGAGGTGGGAAGCTTCAACTCCTAAAAGTGCAGCTACTTTGTGAGCCACATCGGCACCGCCAGGAAGACAGCCATTGGGTTTCGCCGTTCCGCAAATAAGTGCATCTGCAAAGGCTGCACAACCGGCGAATCCGCAGGCACCACAGTTCGCAGAGGGGAGAACGGATTCTATCTCTTTGATTCTTTTGTCCACATGAACATGAAATACTTTTGCACCAATACTCAAGGCAATCCCGAAAAAGAGACCTGCCAAAGCTAGAATAATAATTGGTAAAGACATTTTATTCTCCTATTTCAGCGACATGCCGGAAAAACCAAGGAACGCAATAGCCATCAATCCCGCAGTGATAAATGCGATCGGCAACCCTTCAAGGGGCTTTGGGATATCGGCGAGATCAATTTTTTCGCGAATTCCTGCCATGAGAATCAGTGCAAGTAAAAATCCTACACCAGACATGGTTCCATTGACAACGCTTTCGATAAATGTGAAAGGCATACCGCTGTAAGGATTTGTCCCCGTATTGATCATTGCCACACCAAGAATCGCGCAGTTTGTGGTGATCAGGGGAAGATAGACTCCTAAAGATTCATAGAGAACCGGCGAATATTTGTGAAGAATCATTTCAACGAGCTGAACTAACGAAGCTATTACGAGAATAAATACGATCGTTTGAAGATATTGAACACCGTGCGCTTCGAGAATGAAATGATTTATCGCCCAAGTGAACATGGAAGATACTGCCATAACAAAAATAACCGCTATTCCCATACCGGTTGCGGTGGAAAGTTTTTTCGACACACCCATGAATGGGCAGAGGCCGAGAAAGCGAGAAAGAATAAAATTCTGAATAAAAACCGCTCCAATTGAAATTTGAAGCAGACTCATGAACATTTCCATTATTTCCGTTCCTTTTTCAGTTTGAAGAAGTTGATCATTCCTACGACAAAGGCGATTGCGAAGAATCCACCCGGAGCGAGGATAAAGATGGTCATCGGTTGCAACGGTGAAACCAAGTCCCATGACCAATCCATCGATTGCCGAGTTGATCACGTTGTTTTTTGACGCATATGCTTCAGCGCGACCCAAAATGATACAGTTTACTACGATTAGTGGAATAAATAGCCCGAGACTTGTGTATAGATCGGGAAGATAGGCTTGCATAACCATCTGAACGATCGTTACAAATGCCGCGATAATTATAATGTATGCGGGAATTCGTACCTGTTCGGGGATCAGTTTTTTCAAAAGAGAGATGATTATATTGGATGCGATTAATACAAAAGTCGCCGCCAACCCCATACCGATTCCATTGACCAAAGAAGTACTAACACCTAGTGATGGGCAGAGTCCCAAGGCAAGAACAAAAATGGGATTTTCTGTAATAATTCCCCGTTTCAGTTCTGATCCGATATTGTTAATCATTTGCTACCTCCTGATTTTGAGGAAAGGTACTCTTTAATCTCGGTCACTGTATTTGATGCATCTAGCAGATCGTTGGTCACTGCTGCAGTGGTGATTGTCGCACCGGTAATGGCAGTTACTTCATTTTTGGAAATCAGTTCAGCCTTTTTTTCTTTTGTCAATAGGTGCCATTCGCCCTGTTTGTTAATCCCAATGGACTTAGTTATGTCGAGATTTCTGAACTGCGCGATAAACCACGGTTCAGTTTTTTCTTTCGCAGCAAAGAGTCCATTCCAAAAATTGCGATTTGAAACTTCTTCGAGAACTCTGGTTCCCAACCCCGGTGTCTCTTCCTGCGAAAGAATGGTCAATCCAAGAATCTTTCCTTCATTGGAAACGGCCGCTAGGTAGCGAACAATACTTGAATATCCTTGACCGCCACCTTCGAACGCAAATCCCAGTGTTACTTCTTTTCCATTTTCACTTTTTTTCGCGAGCCAGAACGGAAGGGTTGAATTGTCGCTGTGTACAATCGAATCTTTCACAATTTCGGCGCCATCGGGGAACAATGATTCCAACGCGCTGTTTAGTTGTTCTCCTTTTTGCTTTGAAATAATTGATTCAGTTTGCGTATAGATTGCGGCAATAGAGATTCCTGCTACTGTTGCTATGAGTGTCAGCGTTGCTGTTAACTGAAATGTCATTTTCATTTTAACTCCGTTCCATACACACGAGGTGCCACATAACGGTCAATTAATGGCGTAACAAGATTCATTAAAAGAATTGAATAAGAAACACCCTCGGGATATCCTCCAAATTTCCGGATCACAAACGTGAGAATTCCGCATCCCAAGGCAAAAATGATTTGACCTTTCACGGTGATGGGTGAAGTTACCATATCTGTTGCCATAAAAACGGCACCAAATAAGAGTCCACCAGAAAGAACATGGAAAATTGCTACTGATAGTGCATCGGAAGAGAGAGGAGATGCATTTTCTACACCGCTAAAGCAGAGTGCGAGGAGGAAAACGGTTAATACGTAGGTTACGGGAATCGCAAATCCGATGACTCTTCGCCACAGAAGAAAAATTGCACCGAGTAAAATCATTAGTGCAGAAGTTTCACCGATACAGCCGCC
>JAIFMU010000155.1 GCA_020048285.1 bacterium
AGAGATTCTCGGAGACAAAGACCTTCAGGCAAAAGTGGCGAAAGTCAAAATCACCCCCGCCGATGCAACCTCACGCATCAATTTGATCAAGGCGGTACAGGAAAGCCGCACTGTGTGGCAGGCCGAAAAGGGACAGTCCGAAGATGCCACTATTGCAAAAGACAACGCCATGGCAAAAATGGATGACTGGATGGATGATTTCTACGCCATGGCAAAATTGGCACTGGCGGAACATCCGCAGTATCTCGAAGCGTTGGGGATTGTGGTCAAACGGAAATTAAAGCGGCAACGCCACTATATAAAAAGGCGAATCCCACCACAGGATTCGCCTTTTTTTACTTCAATATGAAGAAGTCACGGCCCCGTCCGCGCCAGCTCAATCGCTTTCTGCACATTGAGTTTTCCATAGAATCGCCGCGTATCAAATCCCTCCACATAATTAGCACTCGATCCACCCACTTTGTCCGCACTCTGAATTAAAATTGACCGTACCTGATCCGGCGTCAGGGACGGATTTTCGGCGAGAACCAGTGCCGCAGCTCCCGCAATGGCCGGCGCAGAAAAACTGCATCCCGACCAGAAACGATAGTTTTCATTGAGATAATCGCGCTGATCACTGGAACCGGCTGAACCCATACCATCGAGAAGTACCACGCCGGGATTTCCTCCCGCAGGAGCTATCAGGTCGAGATTAGAACCAAAATCAGAACCGCTCCAGTAATCGTTTTTTTCATTGGAACCGCCCGCACCGATCACCCATGGGAGTTCTGATTCATCGTTTATCGATATTTGATCCATATTGCGTCCGTAATTCCCCGCGGCGAAAACAACAACGATTCCTTCGTTGTAGAGTTGCTTGATTACATCGGCAACAGCCTGACTCACGCCATAGGTTCCCCAGGAACAGTTGATCACCCGCGCTCCTTGATTGCGAGCGTACATAAATGCCCGGATGATTTCAGAATCCGGTGCGCCATCCACATCGAAATGGATCAAAATCAGATCGCATTCCGGAGCAACGCCGCAAATGCCGCGATTGTTATCCCGCAATGCACCAATCATTCCCGCCACGCCGGTTCCATGAAATCCGCTCGGTGTGGGCAATTGAGATGTTTGCGTTGTGGCATTCCACTGAGCGACCACATTTCCCGCCAGATCTTCGTGCGAAGGTTGAATTCCCTGATCGAGAATTGCCACTTTGATTCCCTTGCCTCGATTGGTTTTCCACACCGGCGTCACCGCAATGTGCGAAGCGGAATCAATCTCAAACTCTTCAACGTAGGCAGAATCGGTTTTGTTGAGATGCCAAGCGTAGCGGTTCAGTGGATCGCGATCCAAAACCATCGGCTTCACCGCAATAGTCAGCGTTGTCGGATCAGAACTATCACCGCTTTTTCTAACAGTGACCAAAATCGAATCGATAAAGTTGAACTGATCCCACCCAAAGACGAGAGTTGTATCTCCGCGGTTGAGCTGTATCGGGGTGGCAACTCCGTTTATGGTCACCGTGTAGTTCCATTTTTCCAGAACGGTCATGGAGATCCGCAGCGAATCAATCGGTTTCATATCCCCAGTGTAGCAAATCCTATGAAAAGTATCAAAAATTATCGAGGGATACGGAGTGGCAAGATTGTAGATTCGCGGGGTAGATATTTCCGAACGGGGGGCGATGATTCTCTTTTGTTCTTCCGGAAACGCCGGTTCACCCGCAGTGACGATCAGCGTGTCGGCGAGAGGAAAACTGTTCCACGACAGCGAAAGAACGGTGTCTCCCGCGAGAAGTGGTACCGTTTTAGTTGTGCCGTTCAGAGTAAGCGCGAATGTTCCGGCTTTGCGGATCTTAAGCGAAAGACGCAGTGAATCCTGCAGTTTCATCGATTCAGAAAAGAAAAGATTGAGCACCGTGTCGTGTTGCAGTTTCACAAAGGGAACAGAGAGCGACTCCACTTTGGCCACTCGAGTAACTCCGGCGGTTATCTCTTTATGCACGTTCTCTTCGGGAAAGCGCGGATCACCGGCGGTAATTACTATGAGATCCTCAAATTCAAACTGATCCCAACCGATCGCAATGGTGGTATCGCCGGGAGTGAGAATCATCATTTGGTTAAACCCATTCACCGAAATGCGATACTCATTTTTCGAAAGAACGCGAATCGCAAAGCGAAGTGAATCTGCGCAAGTGTCGTTGGCCCAGACGAACTGATCAATTGTATCTCGTTGAACGAGGTTGTACTCAATACGGATTTCACCAACTTGCGGGCGAGAGACGTGCGGCTGACAGGAGAGAATAAAAAACATCAGGAAAAGTACGAGCAGTTTCATCGCAACGTCCTTTCGGTGTGGAAATCGGGATGAGCAAAGTCGGTCTCTTCCAGTTCAGAAAGGATGCGGCTCAGAACGAAAATATCACTCCCCTCAGGAACGGTAACACTCATGAGCGATGCAGTAATCCATTCGAAAGAGGTCACGTTCAACGATTCGAGAAGTGCTGAAACCTTGGCGGTGCTGTTCCATTTCACCAAAATTTTGTCTGAAGTTCCCATAATCTGACCCAATTCACTCTGAAACCAGCGTAGCGAAACCGTTTGGGAAGATCGAACGCGATCCGGTTGAGGAATTGGCTGAAGCGACACCAGTGCGCCGCGATCGTAATACTGTTCTGCAAAAACGGACACCGACAGTGCCACGGCCCAGAGAAAATATTTCATAGGTGATTCTCATTTCAATTTTTGGGGAGAGTGCGCTATGGCGCAGTTACAACGAATTACAGTACGTTCCAAAGATAGATTTCGGGGGAATAAATCAGATATGACTTTTCCCCGCGATATTCCTTCACATTTTCAGGACTCGTTGATTGTTGAACGAACGACATCCACGGTTGAAAAGAGTTGCAGAAGTTCATCGGAAGTACTACAAGCTCGGATCTGATCTCCACAGGTCATGAAAAACTGCATAATCTGAGCCATAACTTTCAATCCCATTGCCGATTGCGATTCAGGAATGAGCAAGCAGGCAAAGAGATCGATCGGTTCTCCATCTACGGAATCAAAGGGAATCGGGCGAGCCACGGTTCCCAACACAAGGTGAAGCGAACTAACCGAACTGATCCGCGCGTGCGGCAAGGCAATGCGGTTCCCAATTCCAGTGGTTATTTCGCGATCGCGACCGTAAAGTGCGTGGCGAATCTGCTGTTCCGAGAGTTCGTGTTTATTCAATATCGATTGATAAATGAGCGATGCCGCATAGTCGATCAGTTCCAGTTTCGTGTCGCAATCGACGCCGATGGCAACACAATTTTTGTTCAGGTAGGCATGCAGCTCCATCGATGAAGAGACCGCGTGATTGTTCTGAATATTTGCCAGCGAATAGGCTTCAGCGCGGGTCGACAAGAGGCGCGATTCAATTGAACTGTACAAGGTTGCTCGCTGAAGCTGTTCGAGCGGTTGCGGTTGAACCCCTACAAAAAAGAGTGAAATCCCGTGTTTTTTGCAGAATCGATCCACATCGGAAAGCGCTTGAATCGCCGAGGTATCGATAGCGGGTACCCGTGTCAGATCGAGGATCAGAGCGGAACTGGCGCGATCAATCGCCGTGATCTGTTGATTAAACGAACTGGTCATCCCGAAAAAGAACGGTCCATCGATCGCAAAGACCTGAACACCGTCGTGAGCCATGGTTTCCAAAAGAGCATCGTTTTTCGGCGAATCCCATTTCATTTCAGTTACATCGACCATTCGTTTCATGAAGAATATTGTGGCGATCACAAACCCCGCCGGAATTGCCACGGAGAGATCGACAAAAAGGGTCAGTAAAAAGGTGGCGAGAAGAACCACTGCATCGCTTTTAGATCCTTTCAAAATCGATCCAAAGAGATGCCATTCACCCATATTGATCGCCACCACGACAAGAATTCCCGCGAGAACCGCAAAGGGAATATACTGTACCAGCGAAGACCCAAAAAGAACGATTAGCAATAGAGTAACCGCATGAATCATGCCCGCCACCGGTGTTCGTCCCCCATTTTTGACGTTCGTAGCCGTGCGGGCAATGGCGCCTGTGGCCGGAATCCCCCCGAAAAAGGGAGTTACCACATTGGCCACGCCCTGAGCGACCAGTTCCATATTCGATCGATGGCGAAAACCGGTCATACCATCGGCAACAACCGCCGACAAGAGTGATTCTATTCCCCCCAGAAGCGCGACGGCTATGGCAGCGGGAAGGAGTTCGCGCATCCGTTCAAGGGAAAAGTCGGGCGTTGAAAATGATGGCAATGTAGCAGAAACAGCTCCAAACCGATCACCCAATGTTTCGATCGGCACATTGGCAAGGGCCGTGATCACCGAAAAGAGAACCAGAGCGATGAGCGAACCGGGAAGTGTTGGCAAGGTGTATTTCAGCACTGTGATCACGGCGAATGTTGACAGTGCTATTGCCAGCGCGGCAGGATTGAATGTGCCAATATGGATAGCAACAGCTTCTATTTTTTCGAGAAATTCCGGGCCAGTGGAGGGAATTTTCAATCCCAATGCGTGAGGAATCTGTCCGGTGAGAATAATCACGGCAATCGCGCTGGTGAACCCCACCGTCACGGGATAGGGAATGAACGAAATCACTCTTCCCATCTTGAAAATACCAAAGAGAAGCAGTAGCACGCCGGCCATAACCGTCACCGTCATAAGCGATTCCATCCCGTATTTCGTCACCACCGACGCCACCAGCACAATAAATGCACCGGTGGGCCCACCGATCTGAACGCGACTTCCACTGAAAGCAGAGATGATAAATCCGGCAATAATCGCTGTGAACAACCCCTGCTGAGGTGTACAGTTCGACGCAACAGCAAAGGCAATCGCCAAAGGAAGTGCGACGATACCCACGAGAACGCCCGCAGACAAATCCGCCGTAAACTGTTTCCTCGAATACCCTTCGCGCAAAACGGTCACTAATTGTGGTTCAAATTCACGATCCATCCATTCCCCCATTCGAAGACGTACGCACTAATGACAAAACAAAATAACGGTTCCATTTCGGCTTGGCATTCAAATAAATCGCTATTTTGTCATAAGTTACATTAAATTCAATATAAAACAGAGCACACACATTTTTGCACTATTTGTTCATAACCAATTATATCCTGACGTTCAAAACACAAAAACTGACTCCAAAGTCAGAAAAAAGTTCACAGTACTCAGAAATTGATTATATTATTCAGGAACAAGGACACCGACCAAGGAGATTTGATGATGAAACAACTGCTCGCGGGACTGCTTTCTGTGTCACTGGCTTCGGCGACTACAGAGCTTTCTCGTTCTGACCTGATCCGTCATGCCGTGGACAGCAGTGAATCGATTGTGCAGATTCGCTCAGAACAGCAGAGTGCAGTAAGCATTCGCAAAGAGTATTACGGGAAAGCATTACCCACTATCGAAGGGATTATCAACTACGAACACAAGTTCAAATCCTACAATCCATACGAATTTGGATTAGGTGGATCTGGATCGTCGTCGATCAGTTCCATGATGAACGGTGGATCGTTGAACGACACTATTCTCGCAGGGACGCTGGACAAGCTGATGAAAGGTATCTCTTCGATCGATCTCACCCCGAAAAAGAACACCTATGCCATGGGGATCAAAGTGACTCAGGCAGTGTTCGCTCAGGGTAAAGTGGTGACAGGACTGAAGATCGCCGATGTCTACTACCGATCGCTGGAACAGAAAATGGAAGCGGAACAACTTAAGCTTGCCAAAGAGATTACGATCAGTTGGTACGGCGCAGTTCTCGCGGAAAAGAACCTTCTGATTCGCGAAGAGTCGGTGAAAATCGCCGAAGAGTCGCATCGTCTGGCGGTGGCGCGGTTTCTTGCAGGCAAGGGAACGCAGATCGACACGATGAACACGCGCTATGCGGTTCAGGAGTCGAAATCGGCAGTGCGATCTGCAAAAAAAGATCGCCGTTTGGCAATTGAAAAGATGCTTACCACCGCGTCAATCAAACAGAATCCCGATTCGGTCACGGTAGAACTGTTGCTAGAACCGATTGACTTTACGATGGAAGAGTCAGAAGCTCAGACGATTCTCGCCAAAAATAACCGCACCGTGACTCAACTTAACGAAGCAGTACAACTTCAGAAACTGCAGACTTCGCTCGCCAAAACAGACTACCTTCCCACGGTATATGCCGGTGGTGCGTTTATGGGGATTTCGCAGTTCAACGATCCAGAGAATATCAAACTGGGGGGGGATCACAAGGTATTTGCGGGGATTTCGATACCTATCTTTTCTGGTGGCCAGCGCATTCAGAAACTGAATCAGGCGGGCTATGCAGAAGAAAAACTCTCGTCGCAGAAACAGTCGGCGGAAAATCTTCTGAACCTCGCACTTTCTGCGCAGTACGAAGAGCTTGATGTGGCGCGCGAAGAGTTCGATGAGGCTCAGGAGATGGTGAATCTCACGGAGAAAGCGCGGACTATTTCGGTGAAAGCCTTTGAAGTAGGACAGATAACGCAACAGGATCTCACCATGAGCGAACAGAACGCGCGACTGGCGAAACTGTCGCAGAACGCAGCGGTGTTTAAGATCAATTCGGCGGTGACTTCGATTCGGGAATTGATCGGCGATGAGAGTTTGGTTCGATAGGAAACGATTAAATCATTTCACGGATGCTCAAACGGACTACTCGATAGGTCGAAACGGTTACTAATATTATTAAAATCAATCAATTACGACGCCACATCTGTTTTTGGGGGGCGTTGCGGGGGTCTCCCCCGCACGGAAGGGGAAGCAAAGACCACCAAAATCTGAGCCTCGGCGAAGATTGGTGGGCTGAAGCGGGGGGAAACCGGCCGGCCACAGACAGAGCAATGAAAAACAACGATTTACCGGCGGGGGTCCCCCCCGCACGGAAGGGGAAGCCACTCTTGTTCGCCGGATGTGCCAGCAAAAAGGCCGAAGAGCCAAAAACGATAGAACAGATTCAGGCCGAACAGGGAATACCGGTCACCGTGCTGAGTGTCAAAAAGGGCTCGATCCGTTCATTCGAAGAGTCAAGCGGAACTCTTCAGGGCAAACAGGAAACCGTTCTCGCCAACGGTGTGGGCGGAACGCTGGCAAAAGTTCATGTAGAAGTTGGTCAGAATATCAGCGCCGGAACAACCGTGGCTTCGATGAAAATGGATTACGGTTCGCCGGTGGATCCCGCTTCGAGCGGATACGACTACGCGAAACAGGCCTATGACCGCGCAGTAAAACTTCACGCTGAAGGGGCGGTTTCCAAAGAACAGGTCGAGGGCGCCAAAGCGATGTATGAAGGCGCAAAACTTCAACTTGGTCAAGCAAAAGTTCTGATCAATGTTTCCGCACCGTTTAGCGGAACGGTACTGGAAATTTTTCAGAGCGAAGGTTCCAAGATCGCTGAAAAAACACCAATCGTGAAAATCGCCGATCTTTCGGGAATCAAAGTGGATATGCAGGTGAACGAATCGTCGGCACCGCTCTTTGCGAAAGGTCAGAAAGCGTTTGTGGAGATGGGAACCGATACCGTGTGGGGAACAATCGACCGCACCGCTCTTTCGGCAAATGGCATGACTCACTCATTTAGAATCACCGCCACTTTCCCCAACGAAAAGAAACTACTCAAGCCGGGAATGTTTAAAAATGTTGGCGTCATCACCAACGAAAAAACCGGTGTGGTTACCGTTCCGTTCGAAACAATCTCCTTTGGCGATAAAAACAGCGTGTGGGTAGTGAACGGCGGAAAAGCGGAAAAGCGCGAAGTTGTTCTCGGGGTTCGCAACGGCACGGAGTACGAAATTGTTTCCGGTCTTGCTGAAGGAGATCAGGTGATTCTTTCGGGAACCACGCTTCTTTCTGAAGGCTCAAAAGTTTTGGTGACAAAGTAACCGACGAAATGCCCGTTTCGACAAGCTCAACGACCAGAGGTTACTGAGCCTGTCAAAGGAAAAGTTCTTTCATTCTAAATGAGGTTGAAATGAGTATAGCAAAAACAAGTATAAACCGACCGCTGATGATGACCATGGTGATTTTAGCGATCACTCTCTTTGGTATCGTCGCATGGCAACGCCTTCCGATTGACCGCATGCCGGACATGGCACTTCCCTATGTAACCGTTCAGGCGATCTATCCCGGATCCGGCCCCGAAGAGATTGAAACCAATGTGGTTAAACCATTGGAAGAACAGATCAGTACGATTGGTGGAATGAAAAGTCTCACTTCGTACTGTATGGAAAACGCAGCCTACTTGGTGATCAAATTTAACGATGATGTCAACGGCGACCAAGCGGTGGTTGATGTAAAAGACAAGATCGACCAGATCATCGGAACACTTCCGGAAGACCTTCGCAAACCGGTGGTCTCGAAGTTTGACCCGAACGACCTTCCCGTAATCAGCTTTGCCGTCACCGGAAATATGTCTGCCGTGGAGATGCGATCCTATGTTGACGAAGAGATCAAGGATCTGTTCGGAACAATCGACGGCGTGGCAAAAGTGGATGTCACCGGCGGGCGAGAACGAGAAATCGTGGTGAAACTCAATCCTGAAAAAATGTCCGCTCACTGGCTCTCGATCTTTCAGGTGGCTCCTCTCTTGGAACTGCAGAACTTGGCGATTCCCGTGGGAAATATCACCGGAAAAAGCCGCGAATATTCGGTTCGCATGGATGGTGAGTTCAAGTCTATCGAAGAGATCAAAAACATTCGTATTCCCGTGACCAAACAGTATGGCGAAAATGTGGAATCCTACCAGATCCGTCTTGCTGACATCGCGGAAATTTCCGATTCGTACAAAGAAGTGCGCAGCGAAGCAAAGTTCAACGGCAAAGAGTCGGTGCAGATCGGAATCACAAAATCCGGCGATGCAAACACCGCGGCGACCGCAGCACTGATCATGAAAAAAGTTGAACAGATCAAGAAAAATCTTCCCGCGGGAATGGATATCAATCTCGTTCAGAACCGAGCGATCTTTATTCAAAATTCCGTGGATGATACCTATGACAATATCAACATGGGGATCTGGCTTACGGCATTGATTCTCTTTGTATTCCTCTTTGACTGGCGCGTTACGGTGATCGCCGCGGTGACCATGCCGGTTTCGCTGATCATGGGACTGATCGGCGTACAAGCCATGGGCTTCTCGCTCAATATGATAACCATGATGGCACTGACAATCGCCGTGGGAATTCTCGTGACCAACTCGATTATCGTTATCGAAAATATTGTGCGGCACCGCAACGAAGGTATGGATGTCAAGCAGGCGGCTCTTGTTGGTTCCGACGAAATTTTCATGTCAATTTTGGCATCGACCCTGACGAATCTGGTCGTATTTATCCCGATTGCTTCCACCACAGGAATCACCGGCGCCGTGTTCAAGTCGTTGGGTCTGACAATCGTATTTGCCACAATCGCGTCGATTTTCCTTTCCTTTACGCTGGTTCCGCTCATGGCAGCAAAACTGCTCAAACCCAAAAAAGTTGGGGAAAGCAAGGTTCACTTTGTCGATGCGTTCTATGCGAAATTGGACAAATTTTATGCGCAAAAACTTGACCTTCTCCTGCGCAATCGACTACTTCAGGTGGTAATTATTGGCGGATCGCTCGGATTTTTCATATTCACCATGGCCGTGATTGCTCCGAAACTGGGATCTGAATCTCAACCCGCCATGGACGAAGGATTTATCGATGTGGCGGTAGAACTTCCGGCGGGAACATCCATTGATGTGACGCGCAAAACCCTGGAAACGATTTCACAACGAGTGAAAGATACGCCTCACCTTGTGGCGACCTCTTCTACCGTGGGCGGTTCGGGAATGACCCAAGGTGTTCAGTACGGAACCGTGAAAATCCAGATCACGCCGGAGTATGAACGGGACATAACGGTCTATGAAATCGTCAAATTGATTCGCCCCAAACTGGCGGATATTCCCGATGCGATTATTTCCGTCAAAGAGGCTAAAGATCTCAGCACCGGAAACGCCGACATTGTTCTTGATATGACCGGCCCCGATCTGGACACGCTGGTGAAATATTCAAACAAAGCCAAAGAGTTGATGCTCAACGGAGGTGGGCTCACGGACATCGCCAGTTCGTGGAAAGGCGAAAAACCGCAGATCCTGATCACGCCCAATCGCGATCGCATGGAACACTACGGACTCGCAGCAAATCTTCAGCAGAGCGCCACGATCCAAATGGTGGGCGGCATGCTTCGCTATAGTGTCAACGGAAATGACGAAGCGATCTACCGAGAAAATGGCAACGAATATCCGATTCGCGTGCAGATGGCAGAATCAGCTCGTGAAACTATTCGCGATATCGAAACCATGGAAGTGATGACACCGCGCGGACCGATTCCTTTGGAAGCTATTGCCACAGTGGAACACTCCGGCGGGGTTAGTTCGATCACGCGCAAAAACCGGGAACGCATGATTCAGCTTTCGGCAAATATGCTCAGTGGCGATGCGGGAACAAAAACAAGACTGCTCAATGAACAGCTTTCCAAGGAACTCAAACTTCCTCAGGGATACGAATTCAAGTTCGCCGGAAATCAGGAGATGATGGAAGAGATGAACGAACAGATGGGTCTTGCCTTTGGACTTGCGGTGGTCTTGACACTGATGGTTCTCATTGGAACCCTGGAGTCAATCTCTATGGGACTGGTCATTTTTGCAACGATTCCGATGGGAATTATTGGCGTGATCTGGGGACTCTATCTGACGAACAGCACAATCTCCATGATCTCCCTGTTGTCGGTGGTGATGCTGGTTGGTGTGGTGGTGAACAACGCGATTCTCCTTATTGACTACGCGCGACACCATCGCCATCTCGATCCAAATCTATCGGCTCACGATGCGATTGTTCGAGCGGCAGAGATGAAACTGAAACCGATTCTCATGTCGAACCTGGCGATTATCGTATCTATGATCCCTATGGCGTTGGCCATGGGTGCCGGCGGATCGTTCCGCGCGCCCTTTGCGATCACCGCCATTGCCGGGGTTTTGGTTTCCACAGTGATGACCTTCTTTGCGATTCCGATTCTTTATATTTGGACTGCTCCGAAACACGAAGCGGAAGAGATCGGTGGCGACGCACGCGCAGAGCTGGATAGTCTGTAATCTTGATTTTGTAGGGATGCCCCTTGTGGGCATCCTAAATGTGGTGAAAATCGTTGATCTGTAACTAAAAATAGGAGCCACAAGGGCTACCACTACGGATTTTGGTGTATAAGATCGAAATTCGTGTTCATGTTTTGTAGGGATGCCCCTTGTGGGTATCCAAAATGTGGCGTAAATCGTTAGTCTGTGATTAAAAATGGGTAGCCACAAGGGCTACCCCTACAGATTTTTGTATATTTAGAGGAATAAATATGACTGACAATAAAGAAAAACGGGTATCTCGAGTCCGCGAAATGAAAAATGATCTCATTCTCGACGGCGCACTCAAGGTGTTCGCCGAAAAGGGATTCCACGACACGCGCCTCGAAGATATCGCTCAGGAAGTGGGCTTTTCAAAAGCGTCACTGTACAACTACTATAAAGACAAGGAGGAGATATTTCTCAGCCTTGCCACCCGCGAATACATGGTGATTCACGAACGACTGCAAACTGATCCCCTGTTAAAACTGGATCATTCACTCTCGCTTCGTGAAAACATTCGCCGGATCCTCTCCCTCGTGTTCACCACCTTCGGCAATCACTTTGCCTTTGTGCTGACGCTCAATTCGTTCCAGTTTCTCTCGATTTTCCACGAATCAAAGTTTCACCACTGTTCCGATTCTGAAAACGATTTCATGGAAGCGCGTTGTTGTGTAGACGACTCCTTTGTGGCGCTCGTAAAAGCAGCGCAGGCAAAAGGGGAAATCAGTTCAAAACAGTCGCCAGAACAGCTTCACGACTACTTCGATGCGCTGATTTTCGCCACGATCCGCCGCTGGCATCAGTCGGGACAGATGGAAAATATCGATGAAACAATCAGCGGGATAGTGGACTTTATCGCTCAGGGATTTGGGATTCAGTCGTAATCGCCACAGTTCTATCGATCTGCGTGGCAGATTTGTCGTGAACAACAGAGATACTACGGTTCGACAAGCTCACCGACCACGGTGTCTGAGCTTGTCGAAGACCAATAATTGAAGTGATTCATTTGAGGCGCGAAGGAATAAAAAAAAAATCGGCACGAATAGTGGTATTCGTGCCGATTCTTTTTTCTAACCTGCCAGTGAAATACTATTTCACGACGATCTTTTCCGAAAATGATCCATCATCAGTGGAAACCCGAACAAAATAGGGTGCCGAAGCAACTGTTTTGAGCGAAATTTCTGTTGATCCCGTACTGAACAGCACCGACTCTTTTAAAATAATCCGCCCCCGTTGATCAATGAGTTCCACAACCCCGTTCCCCGATGGCAGATTGGCGATCCGCAGAGTTCCCTGCCGCACCGTGGCAGAGATTGACGTTCCGTTCAGCACTTTTTCCGGAGCGGTGGAGACGGACCTGTGTGCCCACTCATAAATCCCGTCATCGGCGAGAGCATACATTACAAGAAGTCCATTTTCAAGACGGTCACCCATCTCCGGAAATCCAATCCGAGCTGACGGAACGGAAAGCTGACGGGTATCCGAGCTCTTCTTCGTACGAAAATTCATTACTGCAGCGGCAATAGTTGAAAGTGTTATCGGCCCGGTTTCGTCATCCACCACTGTAGCTCCCAATTCCGTGGACAGAGCAATGAGTTCCTGAAAGCGATACGACCCACTGGCACTATTAATACTCGTGGTATAATTCATACGCAGGTGATTACAGGAGGTCACCGGCAATGATAATTCAAGACTATCGACAAAAACAAGGGATTCAGAATTAACCTGACCGCGGTATACTTTTGATCCGTGAAACATAATAATGGACGGAGTTTCACCGCGTATAAGTGAAACTGCAGAAAAAAGGGAATCGCTGAGCGGCACCGTTATAGGCGCACTCTCTGCAACAGTTCCGGTTTCTGCAGATATCTGCACCACCCGCATTTTCAAACTGTCAGGATGCTCAAGTGCATTTCTCGTGATAACACATGCGGTAAGTAAAAGACCGTTAAATCCCTCGCTCTTTGTCACAGAAACAATGGTATGTTGATTGCCATTATTCGTGTAAGGAACCGCATAAAGCGTATCGGCAAACTTTTTTTCAGTTGTAGCACTTTCATCAATAAGGATCATCTTTTCTGTGACAGCAAGATATGCCAATTTCAGTCTTGTAGAAAAAAGTTTTTTTATTGGAATGGGACCGAATACCGGCAATGACGTTTCTTTTTTCCTCGGATCAAACGCCCCTTTTGACCCACCAACCATACGAGGATTTACATCTTCAAGAGTCCCGTAATGGGCCGTATCGAGGTATATTTCGGAATAACTATCTGCTATCCGATTATCCTTAGTCAACCACAAATAATCGACCTTTGGCCCCCAATATCCCAGCAAAAGAGCAGGAGAAGATACTCCCGCTTCAACATCCTTTATGTTGGGTTTATCCACGACCTTAACCCACTTTTCAGAGCCCAAAAGTGACGATACCAGTACGGCAATTGCAAGTATACGCTTCATTCATTCTCCTTACATGCTGGTTTAAAAATTTATTCTGTACCCCGATCGACCGTGTATGTACCCCGATCGACCGTGTATGTACCCCGATCGACCCTGTATGTACCCCGATCGACCGTGTATGTACCCCGATCGACCCTGTATGTACCCCAATCGACCGTGTATGTACCCCGATCGACCGTGTATGTACCCCGATCGACCCTGTATGTACCCCGATCGACCCTGTATGTACCCCGATCGACCGTGTATGTATCCCGATCGGCCCTGTATGTACCCTATTCGACCGTGTATGTAGCACCGAATCGCGAAAACGAACAATACCAGTTTTACTGTGCCACAGCCTCTGCTTCCCGTTTCACTTTTTCTTTCTGAGCGCGGGCCCGATTTGCCTCAGCCTGATAGGTACTGACAAAAAGGAGACGGGTAGGTTCATCGTATTTGTAGATTTGATCAGCGTAACGACGGATAATCGAGAGATACTCCATAGCAAATGTACGCGCCTGATCGCGTTTCATTTTCAAGGAGCTTTTCATTTCTGGGGTGCTGCTCGCTTTGGCAAAAAGTTCCTTGCTATCTGCGCAAAACTCCTCCACCACCTCCAGAGTTGTTTCCGAAATGCCCCCTTTGATCGCAGCGGCGAGGTACTTTTTCCCCGTGGCGACTAAGGCGCCGAGATCGTCGAGCATATCTTCGGGACCTTCACCCAAACGGATCAGCCCCAGTGTTTTTACCGCTTCAGGAATATCTTCCAGCGCCAACTCCATATCGCCCAACAGATCATCGCGCCGTTGTTCCCCTTCCAATTCACGCTCTTTCCACTGCTTTACCAATTCGGGACGGTCAAACTGACCGGTCAGCCAGTTGTGTTCGGCTTCGGCGAGAATCGTCGAGATTGGTGTTCCCAACGCGAGAAATGGTGCAGGTAATCCGCGAGCGGTGAAATTAGCAGTGCGCGTGGAGAGAACCTGGTGGATCGTGGTGAGTTCGCTCACTACAACGTCAACCGGACGGGAATGTCGCTTAATCGTGAACGTTTTAATTGCTTCGGGGAGATTCTGCGGGGTAACCTGTTTCATAAAAAGCTCCTTTGGTTGTTGTAGATTATACCTTCACCGGGGGAGAATCGATTGAACATGATGAAGGTACCAATAATATATGGCTAATTTGTTCAATGAGTTATACTTTTTTTAGCTGATGAGGTGAGATGGCGAGTTGCCAAACAATTTCGGTTCATTTCAAGCAAATAAAATGTTTTTTGTAAAGAATTTTCACGAAAATTGTATCAGAAATAAGGTCGTGTGAACGGTATCCTACTCCCGCAAAATCCCCCAGAACGAAATATCTTCGGGGATGCCCCACTTTAAAAAGTGTTTCGGGCTCACTCCTTCGAGACGCATCCCTACTTTTTCGAGTACCCGACCTGAAGCAGGATTGCGCGTGAGATGACAGGCGTGAATGCGAATCAGATCGAACTGATCAAATCCCCATGCCACAACAGCGCGACACGCTTCGGTGGCATAGCCATTACCCCAAAAAGGGTGACCAATCCAATAACCCAGTTCTGCTTGATGCCCTGTGAACACTGCCTGAAGTGAAACTGATCCCACGAGAAGAGAGTCTGAACGACGCACCACCGCGAGCTGTAACTCTTCATTGCGAACAAATGCGCCTCGGTGAAGGTCTATCCAATCGAGTGCATCGACTAGTGTGTAGGGATGAGGAACCTCACTGGTGTCGGCAATACTACGTTCACCCGCAAGTCGAATTATTTCAGGGGCATCGGAAGGCGTAAAGGGGCGAAGTGTTAAACGGTCGGTTTCGATAGTAGGAATGGAACTCATGAGACTCACTCTCGGTAATACAGTTGCAGGAGAAAGGAATGTTGTTGCTTTGTGCTAGCGGTGTTAGCGCAGAAAGCGGCCGGTGACACCGGTGAGTATATCGCTGATCGGCGCGGATATATCGGCGGAAGATTCTATCCAGACCCGACCAATATCATCGAGATAGTGAGCATCTGAACCGGAAATGATCGGTCGTTGATAGCTGATTCGGCACTCTTCGTGACGCATGAGACAGCCGTAAGATATTTCGATCCCGTCAAAGTGGTTGTCAGGAATAAATCCCAATTGTGAAATAATCGAAAAGACCGGTTTATCCACGTGAGCGGGAATCACCAATCCCCCACTGCTATGCGCCAGTTCTACTATTTCTGAAATGGTATACGACGAAGCAACGCTGAGATAGTTCGCCACCATATCTTCCACCTCTTCGTCGGCGTTTACCACAACCTGCATCCCCATGGCTTCCATATCGAGCGGTATTGGCAAAAGCGACTCTTCGATGAGTTCACCAAAGCGTTCGGCGTGCAGGAGCGAATCAAAATAACAGAGAATATGCGCCTCTTCGGAACTGGTCACTTCGATTCCGGGAATGCAGCGAATGCCTCGGCTTTCAGCGATCTCCATAAAGGCGCGACAATTGCGCGTGGAGTTGTGATCGGTGAGTGCAAAGAGATCGAGGTGATTAGCTACGATTTTGTCCAATACCGCCGACGGGCCCATGTCGAGATCGCCACAAGGAGAGAGACAAGAGTGGATATGTAAATCAGCGCGGATCATTGATCGGGCTCGCCCACAATGGTCACGGTACAGCGGCGCTGAGTGCGCGGCCCATCAAATTCACAGAAATAGATCGATTGCCATGTTCCCAACTGGATTTTGCCGTTCACCACAGATCTCACCACATCTGTTCCGATAAGCGATGTTTTTACGTGAGAATCAGAGTTGCCTTCGGCATGGCGGTAGTAGGATTCTGTGTGAGGAATCATCTCGTCAAGTTTGCGGAAAAAGTCTCGTTCCACATCGGGATCGCCATTTTCATTGATTGTAATAGCGGCAGTTGTATGCAAGGAGGTAACAGTAAGTATGCCGTGAACAATAGCAGTGCGACGAAGCACCGCGGCGACTTCGGCGGTGATATCAATCCAGTGGGATCGTTTCTCTGAATTGAGTGTAATGATTTCAGTATGAATCATGTTTTGGTGCCACGTAGCGCCCTACAAAAAATTGCGCCGGATCAATCGGTCTTCCACCCACGAGCACTTCGTAGTGAAGATGCGATCCGGTACTGCGCCCCGTGCTTCCCATAGATCCGATCTGTTCGCCTCGTTCGACCGCATCGCCTCGCTGAACATCAATATCCACAAGGTGAGCGTAACGTGTTGTGTATCCACTGGCGGTGTGGCGAATATCAACCATATTTCCATAGCCGCCGTTATCCCATCCGGCAAAGACAACTACACCTTCAGCAGCGGCAATGATGGGCGTCCATTCACGGTTGTTGATATCAACACCTTCGTGCATAGCTGTTCGACCCAGAACAGGATGAAAGCGGTAGCCAAATTCTGAACCGACAGCTCCAGATGCGGGAAAAATTGATGGCGTAGCGCGCAAACGGATCTGCTCACTCTCCATGCGCTTTTCCACGCGAGCCAAGGAAGCGGTAATCAATCTTGTCTGGCGCGAATAGAAGTCAAACTGTTCTTGCAGTCTAAGCGCGGTGATTATATCGCGATGTTCCTGCTTTGCCAATGCTTGTGAAGACGCCGGTTCAGTGCCTCCGATACCAGCTTGGACCCTTCCACTGTCGAGGGGAATCATGCCATAGCTGATACGACACAGTTTATCCGCATCTATTATTGTTTGAATTGCAGTTTTGTAAGATTCTGATTCTTTGGTGATTTTTTTGATTCGAGCGAGGTGTACTTGTCGCTTAACCTGTTCGAGACCGTATCGATATTCGACTAGACCTGCCGACCAGATTGCTGAAAACGAGCTGATTGTTAAAACAACAATCGGAATGAGCAATAAAAAGAGGGGCACCAATTTCGGAAGTGACAACCGAATGTGAACACTCTCTTTGCGCGTATCAATCGAAGGTATATAGATTGAAAATCCCTTAAACTTCGTCATACTCCACCTTGGTAAATTCATCAGAAAATAGTGAAGTACCCTCGCTTTGTCAAATACTCCGATGACCTAAAGTCAAAGGGAAAAGAGGGAAGTGTGATATGGTTTAAATGCTTTAAACCTATTTCCATGAACTTACACGAACCATATCACACATTTTGATTAGAGCTGAGCAACAGATATTTTTTCCATAAAGTGCCACACCTGATCCGAATCTACCTCACCGGGACCAAAGTTCGCCGCGTTTGACGTTCCACACGCTACAGCTAAACGACAGGTTTCATAGAATGAAAATCCACGCGAACGTCCCACTGCCACACCAGCCAAAAATGCATCGCCACACCCCACCGTATCGACAACGGTGATCTCCGGAGCGCGGCAGAGAAGACACTCATCGCGGTTCATGGCAATAACCCCATCTTCGCCAAGTGTGATAAATAGATTTTCAATTCCCCGATCAATAAGTCGTTTCCCCTTGAGCGCCAAATGTTGAACACCGTCGATAGGTTCCTTGAACAGTGACTCAAGCTCTTCAACATTGGGAGAAAGCACAACAGGCCGTTCACATATTCCTAATTCAAGTGCTGTTCCACGTGTATCCAGAAATGGTTCCACTCCTTTTTCACGACAGGTTTCAATCATTCGGGCGTAGAAATCAGGTTCGACACCTTTGGGAAGACTTCCTGAAAATATCCACTGATCACCAGCGCGAAGTTCATTTCTCAGGAACATTTCAAAATGATCCTGCACTTGAGTGGTTAACGGCTTTACGGCGCTATTGTAATGAACAGTTGAACGGGATGACTCCTCGAAGATCGTCGTATTAATCCGCACTGATCCATGGATCGGAAATGATTCGTGTTCAATGCCTCGTTCATCGCAGTAATTCGCAAAACGGGACCGATCATTTTCTGGCATAAGTGAAAGCAGTTTTACCGGTTCTCCAAGTTTTGCGATTACCTTGGCAACATTTAACCCTTTTCCTGCGGGAAAAAGGTGAGTAGGAAGATCGACATAGGTTTCTCGTCCCGCTTCGGGAATGGTATAGATCAGATCAAAGGATGGATTTAGTAGCGTTACGTGTATCACGGGAACTCCTCAAATAAAAACGGGAAGCATAAAGCTTCCCGTTAAAATAGCGTTTGTCAATTCTAGTAGAAATACTGGCGAACGTTTTCTTTTACGCCAAGAAGTTCACGGAAAGACATATACCACTCTTGATATACCGAACTTGCCCGCTTTGCTTTCATTTCTGCGGCAAGTTGTTTTACCGCTTCTTTCGGAACTGTTGTCACTTTCGCATGCGTTACAGGGCGAACGAGATAGACGCCGTTGTCTTCTTTAATAGGCTTGCTCACAGTAGCTGCTTTGGTCAGAAATGCCGAAGCTATAACGCGATTGTTAAAGCCGACGCCCGATACAAATTCATTGCGTGTCACAAGCCCCGTTTCACCACTCATAAGAGTTGTGTCAACAAGTGCATACGCTTTGAGCGATCCGTTGTTCACTTTTGATGCTACAGTTGTCATGTAGGCAACAGCGGCTTCAAGTTGCATTGAATCACGGAGAATCTGACGAATATCTTTTTCAACGCGTGTCAAAGGAAGACGTCCCTTTTCAACGCGTTCTTTTACTTTCGCAATGTAAATGCCCTCTTCATTTTCGAACAGTTCGACAGAGGAATCTTTTACATTATCAAAGACAAACTGACCAAGTGTACTATGCTCACCCATACCTGGTACTGCATCACCACGTCCAAAAAGCCCCGCTGAATCAAGTCGTAAACCATTTTTGGTAGCAGCTCCAACAAGATCACCACTTTCAGCAACACGAAGAACCGCAGCACCAAGTGCATCGAGCGAATCGAGTGTCTCTACAGTTGGTGTAATCTTTTTCAAGATGTGACGAATTGAAATCTGAAGAGAATCTCCTGTACCTTTAACACTGTCAACTTTCACCAAGTGAATGCCAAGGCGCGATTTAATCGGGCCAGCCATTGTTCCAGCAGGAAGGGTAAAGAGTGAATCAAACTCAGGGAAATCACCTTTTTTAAGCCAACCGATCTCACCACCTTTTGCAGCACTCTGCTCGTCATCGCTTTCGTATTCAGCCTCTTCATTGAACTGAGACTCACCGGCAAGCAGTTTCGCTTTGATTTCTGCAACCTGACCTGTGATCACGATTTCGTCTTTAGCAGTGGCGGCTTTTGAGATTTTTATAAAGAATAGCTCAGCCTTGTCTTCAGACTTGAACTTCTCTGTCATCTTCGCATAATAATCAGAGACAGCTTTTTCATTCAATTTTTCAGGCGCCACAGTCATTGAGTAAGGGCGACAAATAAGATATTCGAACTGTACTTTGTCATTGACGCGACGATACTGCTCTTCGATTTCTGAAGGTGAAGAGACATTTGACATTTCTAGAATCATGGCAAGTTTCATATTGGGAATCATCGAACGAGTATACTCTTCAATAGAACGAACTTCAGGACTTGCATATGTTTCAGGCATGCTCATGATTTGACGATATTTTGCCATGCTGAACTTACCTGTTGAATCTGCAAAGTACGGACTCTGCATCAAAAATGATGGTGGATTGTCGAGAAGTGAAGCGAGAACTTCTTCAGAAGTAGCTTCGAGTTTAAGCATTGCCGCTGCTTTTTCTCCGATTTTGGTAGAAACAAGTTCTTCCCACACACGAAGCGGAAGCTGACGACGTTCTGCTCCTGAAATTTCCTGGTCGCGAAGATTGTTTTCTGCACTGCGGTAGGCATTGGAAAATTCAACAAGAGAAATCTTATCTTTACCAATAGAACCAACACCCTGCTTCCCATCTTTACCAGCGAACGCATCAAAACCAAATCCAACAAATGAAGTAGCTCCAAATACCAGTACGACAACCAAAATGATCCCCGGTGCCGACTTACGCATCCATTCCATCATACAATTAACTCCGATACACGTTTTGGAGGTATTCCTCCTGTTATCTCTGATCTTTTATTTCTTTTTCGGTGCAAGCAATGCTTTGTAGTTTTTAGGGGATTTGATCAATCCTATAGCAGCCAAAACTTGTGCATCATTTTTCAATTTGACCTTATAAATATAGTCATTGTCTTGTCCCATTTCTCGAACAAGAAGGGCCATGCGCAATCCAGAGCGAACTTCATCTGACTCCTTGTCTAATTCAGCACGACGACTTTTCTGAAGGATTTTTTCCATTTCGCTAAGCAATTGGGTCATCTTGACTGAATCTTCATTGCCAATCGAACTTTTAACATACTCTAATGTTCTCTTATCTATCGAAGTGTCATTGCGGAAACCTACGTACACTTTGAAATCGTCTAGTTTGTTTTCAGCAACCATTGAATAGTCAAATTTCGCAGAATCAAGATAATTATAAAACCGTTTCAACAGCGTTTCTGAAACAGAGAACGACGTGTCGATTTTTATACCCTCTTTCGCAAACGAAGGATAGAGCTGATTTGCAAATTTGAAAAATAGATCTTTCAACATCAGTTTGCGAACCATAAATGGTTCAGGCATATCTTCGACGATTGTATCGGGAATCACGCCGCCACCACCAAAAACAGGACGTTTATTTGCAGTATAATAGACTTCTGAAGGAACGACCTTCTTCACATCTTTCGTTTCAGCAGTAGAATCTTCACCGACAATTTGTTCTTCAAGATCTTCGGAATCTTCGCCCTTGTCACCGCGAATGCCATTTTCAGGACGATTGATACATCTTCCCGATGGCGTGTAATAGAACGCAGTTGTAAGCTTAATATGACGTTCCTTATCAATCGGCAAAACGGTCTGCACAGATCCCTTACCAAAAGTCGTATCACCGAGAATCACGCCGCAGTCCCAGTCCTGAACAGCTCCAGAAACAATTTCTGCGGCTGAAGCGGAAGCACCATTTACCAAAACAACCAATGGCATTCCCTGAGGCAGTGTCGGTTTAATATTCGTAAAGAGCGAATCACTGTAACTTTTCAATCTGCCCTTGGTGAAAACAACAAGTTTATTTTCTGGGATAAATACAGAAGAAACTTCCTGTGCTTGAGTTAACAATCCGCCGGGATTAAAGCGCATATCGAAAATGATTCCTTTCGCACCGAGTGTCAAAAGTGAATCGACACCTTTTTTAACCGCTTCACCAGCGTCCTGAGAGAAGGTTGTAAGCTGAAGATACCCAATTGAATCGGCAACTAAACCAATGTATGGAACGGATTTAATCTTAATAATGGCGCGTTCAATTTCAAAGTCAACAGATTCAGTTTCACCTTCGCGAGATATAGTAATCGTTACGTTCGTGCCGGGTTTTCCACGCATCTGATTCACTGCTTTTTCCAAGGTTATACCTTTGGTAAGCTTTCCGTCAATTTTGAGAATGCGGTCGCCAGAACGAATACCTGCTCGCTCTGCCGGTGTTCCTGCGATCGGTGTCATAACAGTTAAATATTTATCGCGAATCGATATTTGAATTCCGAGACCGCCAAATTCACCTTCAGTGTGAACCATAAGCTCTTCATAGTCTTTCGGTTCAAAAAATGTTGTGTGCGGATCAAGCACTTCGAGAGCACCTTTGATTGCATGGCGAGTCATGGCATCCATATCAACATCTTCAACGTAGAACGTTTGTACTTTTTGTATTACACGTTCATAGAGCGAAATACCGTTGTAAAAAGGATCGCTCTTTGAAGACGCAACTGTGTGATCAATAGCCAATCCGAGAAAAACCAGCGCTACCAATGAAGTAACCCAAAGTTTTGGCGGAAAATTTCGTTTATTCATACAACCCCTTTATCTATCAAATCTAATCGTGATGAATCATCTAAAATAGTTTATTCAAAAATCTCAATGGAGGAACGGCGTAATAGCTTTTCGTATTTTTTCTTGTATCTCTTCGACACTTTTTTGAGCATCGATCACAACAAATCG